>JAMLIQ010000034.1 GCA_023954095.1 Burkholderiaceae bacterium
AAATTTGGTCATGTCTTTTTAAGGTGGTGGGAAATTCTGATTATAGAGGCCGCCCCCATGCGCTGCTGGCCGCGATGCCTGCGCAGTGCGCCTCGTCTGCTAAATTGCAGGCATGAACGAGCTTGCTGGCAAACACATCGTCCTGGGCCTCAGTGGAGGCGTAGCCTGTTACAAATCGGCCGAGTTGTGCCGCGCGCTCATCAAGGAAGGCGCCACCGTGCAGGTGGTGATGACCGAGGCGGCCGCCCAGTTCATCACGCCCGTGACCATGCAGGCGCTGTCGAACCGGCCGGTGTATGGCTCGCAGTGGGATGCGCGCGAAGCCAACAATATGCCGCACATCAACCTGAGCCGCGAAGCCGACGCCATTTTGATCGCGCCCTGTAGTGCCGATTTCGTTGCACGGCTGGCCCAGGGGCGGGCCGATGAATTGCTGAGCCTGCTGTGTCTGGCGCGTCCGCAGGACCGTATTCCGCTGCTGCTGGCGCCTGCCATGAACCGTGAGATGTGGGCGCACCCAGCCACGCAGCGCAACCTGGCGCAGGTGGCGCAGGACGGCGCCACGGTGCTGGCCGTGGGCCATGGCGACCAGGCCTGCGGAGAGACGGGCGATGGCCGCATGCTTGAGCCTGGAGAACTGCTGGACGAGGTGATCGCCTTCTTCACCCCCAAGGTGCTGGCGGGCCAGAAGGTGCTGGTCACGGCCGGCCCCACGTTCGAGGCGATCGACCCTGTGCGTGGCATTACCAACCATTCGAGCGGCAAGATGGGCTTTGCCATTGCCCGTGCCGCCCGCGAGGCGGGCGCCGAGGTCACCCTGGTGGCGGGCCCGGTGCACCTGGCTACGCCGCGTGGCGTGCAGCGCATCAATGTGCAGTCTGCGCAGGAAATGCTTGCAGCGGTTGAAATACATGCGCAGCAAGCGACTGTTTTCATAGCAACTGCGGCGGTGGCTGACTGGCGCCCAGCGGTAGCGTCAGAGCAAAAAATCAAGAAGGATGGTTCGGGCCAGACACCGGTGCTGGGCTTCGTGGAGAACCCCGACATCCTGGCCACGGTGGCTCAGTCGCAGCACGCCCTGGCGGGTGACTTGTTCTGCGTGGGCTTTGCAGCGGAAAGCCATGACCTGTTGGCCCACGCCAGTGCCAAGCGCGTGCGCAAGGGAGTGCCGCTGTTGGTGGGCAATATCGGCCCGGCCACGTTCGGGCAGGACGACAACGCCTTGCTGTTGGTGGACGCCCAGGGGCATCGCGAGTTGCCACGCGCTTCAAAGCGGGTGTTGGCGCAGCAGCTGGTCGCGGAGATCGCGGATCGGCGCACTGCCCCAAAGACCTGATGTCCACCGGAGGTCCTTTCATGCCTGGCCTGAACAAACCCGAATGGGATACGCCACCCGATGGTGACTTTGCAAGCTATGTTGAGCGGCTGAGCCGCCTGCCCGCTGCGCCTCACGAGGCAGCGCGCATGCCATTGGAGCGCAAGGCCAAGGTGTCCAACGCTGCGGGTGGGGACGTATTGCCGCCCGACCTGGGCCAGGTGCTTGCGCCCTTTCGAGGGGCGTTGAAACTGGTGCGTGCGCTTTTGCTGCTGTTGACCATGGTGCAGGGGGCGGCCTTCCTGGTCTGGGGCAAGGGCTCCCTGATGGGGGTGATGGTGACGGGGGTACTGTGGTGGGTGCTGGGAAGCGTGTCGACAAGGACTCTTGGCAAGCTGACCACTGAAACTCAGCGGCTTGCCAAGCCGGAAATGGCACAGCTGCAGGAACGACTGGCGCAATTGGCGAAGCAACGCACGACAGGAAGCAAAAAGTGAAGATTGATGTTCGAATTCTCGATCCGCGCATGGTGGATCAGCTCCCTGCCTACGCAACCCCGGGCAGCGCCGGGCTGGACTTGCGCGCCTGTCTGGAGGAACCGCTGGTGTTGGAGCCCAATGCCTGGCAATTGGTACCGACCGGCATTGCCATCCACCTGGGTGATCCAGGCTATGCAGCACTGATCTTGCCGCGCTCGGGCCTCGGCCACAAGCATGGCATCGTGCTCGGCAACCTGGTGGGCCTGATCGACAGTGACTACCAGGGACAGCTGATGGTCAGCGCATGGAACCGGAGCCAGACCCGATACATCCTGGAGCCTCTGGAGCGACTGGCCCAGTTGGTGATTGTTCCGGTGGTCCAGGCGCAATTCAATGTGGTGCAGGATTTTGCCCCCACCGCACGGGGCGAGAAGGGCTATGGTTCCACGGGGACGGCGTAATCAAAGGCGGTGTCGCACTGCGTGTTTGTAGGTGGCATCCTACGCAGCGGCCGGGTCTTGTCTGGCCGGATGCCCGGTCATTGCCTTGCGCCTGATGTGTGCCCTCCCATGTTCCAATGCATTTCAACCCAGGCAGTTGTCCTGACGATTGAAGGAGTACGACGTGCGTCAGAAAATTTTTCCCCGAATGGCCCAGTGGGCTGGCATCGCGATGGTGGCTGGAGTGCTGTCCGCATGTGCCCCCCATCGTCCCGCCCCTGCACCCTATCAGGGAGGAGCCTATCCCACGCAGGCGCCTGTGGCCGCCGAATATGGGCGTGTGACGAACATCGAGATGCTGCAAGGGCAGCAGCGCGGCGCATCCACGGGCGCAGGTGCCATTCTGGGCGCTGTGGTCGGCGGTGTGTTGGGCAACCAGGTGGGCAAGGGCAGTGGCCGCGCTGCAGCCACGGCGGTCGGCGTCGTGGGCGGTGCGGTGGCAGGCAATGCCATTGAGGAGCGGAACAACGCGGGCTACAGCCCGGTGTACCGCATTTCCATTCAACTCGATCGCGGTGGCTATCGCGCCTATGACGTCAGTTCAGTCGGTGACCTGCGCGTGGGCGACCGGGTACGAACCATCAACGGACAGATTTCCCGCTATTGATTCAATGCCGTCCGCATTGGGCCGTGGGACCGCTGTTCAATCAATGCAGCAGGGGTTCGCCAGGCGGCGGCGGTTGCACACGGAAAAATCCGGTGCCGGCCGTTCCGCTGCCGACTTCATCTTCCGTGGCCTCGCGGACTCCACGCACCTGCAGGTGCAACCGCAGCGCAATCCCTGCCAGGGGGTGATTGCCGTCCAGCACCACGTGTTCGGGATAGATGTCGGTGACGGTGTAGAGCATGTCACGAGGAGCTTCGGGGTTGCAGCCTGCAGGCAGGGCTGTGCCTTCGAATGTCATGCCCTCCTGCAGTTCGGCCGGGAAAAGCGCGCGAGGCTCCAGAAACAGCAATCCTTCCTGGAAGTCGCCAAAAGCGTCCTCGGGTTCAAGGTGCAGCGACAGGCTTGCTCCTACGCCATGGCCTTGCAGAGCCTCTTCGATCCGTGCCAGCAGATCGCTGCCGCCTACGAGAAATTCGACAGGTTCTTCAAGGATGTCGAGTTCTTCGCCCAGGGTGTCCGTGAGTGTCCAGGTCAGTGCGACCACACATTGTTCAGTGATTTCCATAGGAGAATTGTCGCAGTTTGATGGCTGGCTGCTGGCGTGACCGATTGCGCTTGTACCGCTGCAGGCTCTGTGCCTGCGATCATCCCTGGAGGTTGAGATGTCCGACAATGTGCCCGATACACCAGTACAAGCGCCGCCGCCCTTGCCCACGGGGCGCTTCAGTGGCCGCGAAGCCTTTCAGCAGCTGATTCGCGATGCCTTGGCCACGGCCGCCCGTGAGGGTTGGCGTGAAATCATCCTCAGCGATGCCAATTTCCACGATTGGCCTCTGGGAGAGCGGGCCGTGGTGGAGTCGCTGCAGGCGTGGGCACGCAGCGGCCGCCGGATGACCTTGCTTGCGCGGACCTACGACGAGGTGATCCGCCGCCACGCGCGCTTTGTGCGCTGGCGTGGAACCTGGGACCATATCCTGACCTGCCGGGCCAGTCCTGTGGCTGATCCGCTGGACATTCCCAGTGCGATCTGGTCACCCGACTGGGTGCTGCATCGGCTTGACCCCGATCGTTGTGTGGGTGTCGCAGGCAGTGAACCGGAGCGCCGGGTTTTCTTGCATGAAGTGCTTGGTGAATGGGTGCGGAGCAAAAGCGCCCCTGGCTTTCCATCCACGACCTTGGGTCTTTGATGTTTCCGTCAGATTTTTGTCAGTGAAAGTCAGTGTTTTGTCAGTTGTTCGCAACAAAGGGGTAATTCTTGCAATGCTCGGTGTAATCCAGTATTGACGAATACCCAATATAATTCCCGACTGAGTTGTAAACGTGCTCCCAAGGAGCGCACTCTGCCAGAGCGGAGCCGGGCTGCAAGAGGCTGGACGTTGTGGCATTTTTTGTTTTTTTGATCGTCCTCAAGGAAAAACTGAAATGAACAAGTCTCTCGTCATCGCCACTCTGATTGCTGCTGCAGCCCTGGCCGCCTGTGGCAAGAAGGAGGAGCCGGCTCCTGCTCCTGCACCCGCTCCTGTGGCAGTCGAGCCTGCTGCAGCCCCTGCAGCCCCCGCTTCGGAAGCTGCAGCCGCTGCAGCCGACGCTGCGTCGGCCGCTGCCACGGATGCCGCTGCTGCTGCTGGTGCGGCCGCTCAGGCTGCAACCGATGCGGCTTCTGCCGCTGGCGACGCCGCTTCGGCTGCCAAGTAAGCGCAATTCGCGCAGCGCAAGCCGACTCTGGCTTGCAGTAGGCCCCGCACCGTTTTATCGGTCGGGGCTTTTTTTCGTCGCTTAATCAGGCATATCGCCGAGGGTGATGTCGGCCGGCAGAAGGTATGCTTGCCACCATGGCCCTTTTGCTAGATTCTTTTTGGCGTGCCGTGGTGTATTGCATGCACCCGCGCGTGATTGCGTTGTCTCTGATGCCGCTGCTGCTGATGGGCGTGCTGGCACTGGGTTTGAGTCATTGGTACTGGGATGCTGCCGTGGCGTTGGCGCATGGTTGGCTTGATTCCTGGGGCATGGCGGGCAGTTTCTGGGGCTGGCTTGCCGATCTCGGCTGGGGCGATGCCAAGTCGTACGTGGCGCCCTTGATGGTGGTGGCCTTGGTTACGCCTTTGGTGGTTGTCCTTTCTTTGCTGCTGGTGGCGGTGCTGATGACCCCTGCATTGGTTTCACTGGTAGCGCAGCGGCGCTTTCATCTGCTGGAGCGTAAGAAGGGGGGCTCGTTTGTTTTGAGTCTGGGGTGGTCGGTCGGCTCTACGGTGCTTGCGTTGGTGGCGATGGTCGTGTCCATGCCGCTGTGGCTGATACCGCCGCTGGTGCTGATCTTGCCCCCGCTCATCTGGGGGTGGTTGACGTACCGGGTGATGGCTTTTGATGCTTTGGCAGACCATGCCAGCCGCGCTGAGCGTGCGGAGATTTTTCGCCGGTACCGGATGTCATTGCTGGGGATCGGCGTGCTCAGCGGCTATCTGGGTGCTGCGCCTGCCATGGTCTGGGCTTCGGGGGTTCTATTTGCCGCCGCTTTTTTTGTGCTGATTCCCCTGGCAATCTGGATCTACACGCTGGTTTTCGCATTTTCTTCGCTGTGGTTTGCCCATTTCTGTCTAGCGGCCTTGGAGCGGCTCAGGTCCGAGCTACCGATACCACCGGTGCCGCCGGGCCGTCTGGAGGTGTTGGATGCGCCTTCCCAACTTCCGGCGCCAAAACCGGACGATCACCCGCAGTTACCGGAATCCGTTGAAAAATGACGCAGCAATTCGGCCTCATCATCATCGGTGATGAGATTCTGTCGGGCAAGCGTGCGGACAAGCACCTTTCCAAGGTGATTGAAATACTGGGTGCGCGAGGATTGCCACTGGCTTATGCCGAATACGTAGGGGATGACCCGGATCGCATCACGCATACCTTGCAGCGTGCTTTTGCCTCGGGTGATGTGGTGTTCTCTACCGGGGGTATCGGTGCCACGCCCGATGATCACACACGTCAATGTGCGGCCCGCGCCTTGGGTGTGGGGCTGGAACTGCATCCCCAAGCCGAGTTGCTGATCCGTGAGCGCATGCAGGAGACAGCGCGCGAGCAGGGGCAAGCCTACGAACCCAGTCGGCCCGACAACCTTCACCGCCTGAATATGGGTGTTTTCCCAGCCGGAGCGGCGATCGTTCCCAACCCATACAACAAAATACCTGGATTCAGCTGTGCCGGTGCGGGTTCGGGGCGGGTCTACTTTGTGCCGGGTTTTCCTGTCATGGCCTGGCCCATGATGGAGTGGGCCCTGGACACCGACTGCTCGCACTGCTTCAATCGTGCGCCGCAGCAGGAGCATTCCATCATTGTGTTTGGTGGGCTGGAAGCGTCGTTGACTCCGTTGATGCAACGGATCGAGCGCGCCCATTCGCAGGTTCGCGTATTCAGTCTCCCGAGCGTGGACCACCCGCAGCATGGCCGCCATATTGAACTGGGCGTGAAGGGGCCCGCCGCCCTGGTACCCGCCGCTTGGGAGGATTTACGCAAGGGACTGCACGAATTTGGTGCGGATTGTGGCACCGAATTGGTGCGATCTCTTTGAGTAGGGACTTTTCCTGTCGAGATGCACTAATTTGGCGCAGTTTGAAGGGCATCGTGTGCAGAAGGTCTCATGATTCGCCGGAGTGCGAAGCTGGTTCGGCTGGCACGCAAACTGCTTTTATCGATGCAGAAGATTTTTTAACCAACGCTTTACCCAGGAGTACCCGATGGCCAAGACCGTTGCAGACGTGATGAAGATGGTGCAGGAGAACGAAGTCAAGTTTGTGGACTTCCGTTTCACCGATACCCGCGGCAAACAACAGCACACCACCGTGCCTGTGTCGCACTTCGATGAAGACAAGTTTTCCTCTGGCCATGCGTTTGACGGCTCGTCCATTGCAGGCTGGAAGGGAATTGAAGCCTCGGACATGTTGTTGGTGCCCGATCCCAATACTGCCAATATTGACCCCTTCTTCGAAGAAACCACCCTCATCATGCACTGTGATGTGGTAGAGCCCGCTGACGGCAAGTCCTATGACCGCGATCCCCGTTCCATCGCCAAGCGTGCCGAGGCCTATCTGAAGTCGTCCGGTATCGGTGATACGGCCTACTTCGGCCCTGAGCCAGAATTTTTCATTTTTGACGGCGTCCGTTGGAGCACTGAGCCCAACCACACCTTCTATGAAATCGAAGAATATGAGGCTCCCTGGAACACCGGTTCCAAGCTCGAAGGCGGCAACCGCGGCCACCGCCCCACCGTCAAGGGCGGCTACTTCCCTGTGCCTCCGGTCGACAGCACGCAGGACATGCGCGCCGAGATGTCCCTGATCCTCGAATCCCTGGGCATCCCTGTCGAAGTGTTCCACCACGAAGTGGCAGGCGCTGGCCAGAACGAAATCGGCACCAAGTTCAGCACGCTGGTTGAGCGCGCCGACTGGACTATGCTGCAGAAGTACGTGGTGCACAACGTGGCCAATGCCTACGGCAAGACCGCCACCTTCATGCCCAAGCCCTACCACGGTGACAACGGTTCCGGCATGCACGTGCACCAGTCCGTGTGGAAGGACGGCAAGAACCTGTTCGCTGGCGACGGCTACGCCGGCCTGAGCGATTTCGCCCTGTACTACATTGGCGGCATCATCAAGCACGCCCGTGCCCTGAACGCCATCACCAACCCCGGCACCAACAGCTACAAGCGCCTGGTTCCCCACTTCGAGGCCCCGGTCAAACTGGCTTACTCGGCCAAGAACCGTTCCGCGTCCATCCGTATTCCGTTTGTGGCGAACCCCAAGGGCCGTCGTGTGGAGGCGCGCTTTCCCGATCCGCTGATGAACCCCTACCTGGGCTTTGCGGCCTTGCTGATGGCGGGTCTGGATGGCGTGGAAAACAAGATTCATCCCGGTGAAGCTGCTGCCAAGGACTTGTACCATCTGCCCCCGGAAGAAGACAAACTGGTGCCCACCGTGTGTCACAGCCTCGACCAGGCACTGGAACACCTGGACAAGGATCGTGCGTTCCTGACCAAGGGCGGAGTGTTTTCGGACAGCATGATCGATGCCTACATCGAGCTGAAGATGTCGGAGGTGACCCGTTTCCGTATGGCAGTGCACCCGGTTGAATACGACATGTACTATTCACTCTGAGCAAGTGGCTTTTGCCAAACAGAAGCAAAAAAAGGCGGCCCTCGGGCCGCTTTTTTTCAGCGGAACCCTATGCTTCATGGGATATCCGATGGCATTTGGTTGCAGATCCATGGATACCGTGCATTGGAGATCACTCCTGTTTGGGTGATACTCTGATGCAACCCTGCACGATGCGTGCGAGCACACCGTATGAAAAACACCTTTCTCCTCCCGCTTCCCGCCCTTGCCCTTCTCGTCCTGGTGGCGGCGCCTGTGGGCGCGCAGGACCGTATTTACCGTTGCGGCAACGAATACACCAACAATGCCAATCAGGCCAAGGAGCGTGGTTGCAAGCTGGTCGAAGGAGGCAATATTACGGTGGTGGAGGGTATGCGCAGTGCGTCGGCCAGCGGTGCTGCGGCCGCCCCCAAGCTATCGTCTTCGCCGCCTTCGGCGCCGCGCGTGAGTCCCAACGACCAGCGCGCGCGCGATGCGGATGCACGGGCTATCCTGGAGTCCGAGTTGCGCAAGGCTGAAGCGCGCCATGCAGAACTCGTCAAGGAATACAACAATGGCGCGCCCGAGCGCAATGCGCTTGATCTGCGCAATACCCAGCGCTATGCCGAGCGCACCGCCGAGATCAAGGCCAATCTGGCCCGCAGTGAAAGCGACATTGCAGGCATCAAGCGCGAACTGGCGCGTCTGCCGTCACCCTGATCGGACCAGGCCATGGATTCTCGTGCCCCGCAAGGGCCGCAGCGCCTGCTGCAGGTGCTGGACATGCTGTCGCTGCTGGTGGCAGTGTTGCGCGCCGATGGTTCGGTGCTCTTCGCCAATGCTGCGCTGGAGCAGCACCTGGGCATGTCACGCCGTACACTGGAAGGAGCGGACTTCACCCAGTTTTTTACCGATCCTGCTTTGTTGCAAACCGCCCTGGCGGGCGCCAGCGGCAACGATTTTGCGGCTCTGCGCTATGAGGCCAGCCTCAAGCGTCTGCACCAGGATCCCGTACCAGTCCACGTCAATGTGGCGTCCACGGATGTCAGGGGCGAGATCCTGGTGGAGTTGTGGCCCCTGGAACAGCAGGTACGCCAGGACCGTGAAGAACGGTTGCTGGAGCAGGCGCAGGCACACAAGGAGCTGATCCGCAATCTGGCCCACGAAATCAAGAATCCGCTGGGCGGCATTCGGGGGGCGGCGCAGTTGCTGGAGCTGGAGTTGCACAGCCCCGAGTTGGCGGAATACACCCAGGTCATCGTGCACGAGGCGGACCGTCTGCAAAGCCTGGTGGATCGCCTGTTGGCGCCGCACCGCCATCCGCACCAAGTGGGCGATGTCAATATCCATGAGGTCTGCGAGCGCGTGCGCTCACTTATTCTGGTGGAGTACCCGCAAGGCCTGCGGGTGCAGCGGGACTACGACACCTCCATCCCCGAGTTTCGGGGTGACCGCGCGCAACTGATCCAGGCGGTGCTCAACATCGCCCAGAACGCCGCGCAAGCACTGGCCGAACGCATTGCACAGGGTGATGCCTGCATCACGCTGCGTACGCGTGTGGCAAGGCAAGTCACTTTTGGACGCCAGCGCTACAAACTGGCACTGGAATTGCATGTGATAGACAACGGGCCGGGTGTGCCCGATGCCATCCGGGACAGAATCTTCTATCCACTGGTATCGGGCCGCGACGGCGGCTCGGGGCTGGGGTTGACGCTGGCGCAGACTTTTGTACAGCAACACCATGGATTGATTGAATGTGAGAGCGTGCCGGGGCGCACCGACTTTCGGATTCTGATTCCCTTGCCCTGAGGTTCCCAGATACGCAACCAGTGAAAGTTTGACCACCCATGAAGCCGATCTGGATAGTAGATGACGATCCCTCGATCCGCTTTGTGCTCGAGAAGGCGCTGGCGCGTGAAAACTTGCCTACGCGCAGCTTTACCCATCCCCGCGAGGTGCTGGACGCGCTGGCCGCGCAGAGCGCGGGCGACACTGATCTGCCCGGACCGCAGGTGCTGGTCAGCGATATCCGCATGCCGGGCGGTACGGGGCTGCAGCTGCTGGAGAAGGTGCATGCGCTTCAGCCGGGCCTGCCGGTCATCATCATGACGGCCTATTCCGACCTGGACAGCGCCGTATCGGCCTTCCAGCGTGGCGCCTTTGAATACCTACCCAAGCCGTTTGACCTGCCGAAGGCGGTCGAGCTCATTCGCCGTGCAGTGCAGGAAAGCCAGCGTGAGGACGTGGCGCAGGAAAGCCAGGATGTGGCGCCCGAGATGCTGGGCCAGGCCAGCGCCATGCAGGACGTTTTCCGTGCCATTGGGCGATTGAGCCAGAGCCAGGTCACCGTGCTGATTACGGGCGAATCGGGCTCGGGCAAGGAGTTGGTGGCCCGTGCGCTGCACAAGCATTCACCGTGCGCGCAGGGGCCGTTCGTCGCCATCAATACGGCAGCCATCCCCAAGGATCTGCTGGAATCCGAGCTGTTTGGCCATGAACGCGGAGCCTTCACCGGTGCGCAGACGCAGCGGCGCGGAAGGTTTGAGCAGGCCGAAGGGGGAACGCTGTTCCTCGATGAAATCGGCGACATGCCGTTCGACTTGCAGACGCGGCTGCTGCGCGTGCTGTCGGATGGGCAGTTCTACCGTGTCGGTGGACATGCTGCCGTCAAATCCCATGTGCGCGTGATCGCCGCGACGCACCAAAATCTGGAGCAGCGCGTCCGGGATGGCGCGTTTCGTGAAGACCTGTTCCACCGGCTCAACGTCATTCGCCTGAGGCTGCCGGCACTGCGTGAGCGTGCAGAGGACGTGCCCATGCTCACGCGTCACTTCTTGCAGGTCAGTGCACGCCAACTGGGCGTGGAGCCCAAGCGCATTGACGATGCGGCGCTGGCGCGCCTGGGGCAGTTTGCCTTCCCTGGCAATGTGCGCCAGCTGGAAAACATCTGCCATTGGCTCTCCGTCATGGCGCCTGCGCAGGTGATTTCGGTGCAGGACCTGCCGCCCGAGGTGCTGCAGTCAGTCCCTCAGGAGGCGTCGATCCTCCCTTCGTCCGTGCCGGCCCCCTCTGCACCGACCGCCATGACCGTGCCTGCGTCTGTTGTACCTGAGCCGACGCCAGTTGCCCGCGCTGCGCAGGTGGCATTCCCTCCGATGGCCATCGCTGCATCCACGTGGGAGCTGGCGCTGGATGCCGAATTGCACTCGCTCCTGGCCAGTGCGCAAGGCGATGTCTGGGACCGGCTGATGCACCGCTTCGAGTCGCGTCTGATCTGTGCTGCGCTGGATGCCACCCATGGCAGGCGCATGGAGGCGGCACAGCGTCTGGGTATTGGGCGCAATACCATCACACGCAAGATCCAGGAACTGGGTCTGGATGCAAAGAATTCTGATGAAAACACCCCGTAGCGCTTTATTTACAGGCGCCATTAGCTTCTAAAAATGCAGCAAAATTAAAGGCCCCGATGGGCCTTCGTGACCATTGCCGAAGGCTGGGTTGCCTGGGTGTGGCGCTGTTGTGGCGCAGGCATGCAGCCTCGCCGCGACTCACCCGAGGGTCAGCACCACCGGCGCGTGGTCGCTCGGCTGCGGATTTTTGCGTGGTGCACGGTCCACTACGCAGGCTGTAACGGTGGCACGCAGCGCTTCACTGACCAGAATGTGGTCGATGCGCAGCCCCCGGTTTTTCTGGAAACCCAGCATGCGGTAGTCCCACCACGAATAGCTCTTCTCGGGCTGTTCGAACAGTCGATAGGCATCCGTCAGCCCCAGGCCCAGCAGGGCCTGGAAATGGGCGCGCTCCTCGCGGGTGTGGTGGATGGTGTCTGCCAGCCCCACGGGGTCATAGGAGTCGCGGTCTTCGGGCGCGACATTGAAATCGCCCAGCACCACGAGGCGCGGATGGGCTGCCAGCTCGGTACGCACCCAGTCGTGCAGTGCGGCCAGCCATCGCAGCTTGTAGGCAAACTTGTCCGTCCCGGGGGCCTGGCCGTTGACGAAATAGCCGTTGATGATACGCACCGGGCCTGCGCCGGACAGCACAGTGGCCGCTATCACGCGGGCCTGTTCATCCTCAAAACCGGGAATGTTGCGCACCACGGCATCCAGGGGGGAGCGCGCCAGGATGGCCACGCCGTTGTAGGTTTTCTGGCACAGGGCGACGGCTTCATAACCGGCGGCTTGCAGCGCGGCGAAGGGAAATTTGTCCTCGGTCAGCTTGAGCTCCTGCAGGCACAGCACATCGACAGGGTTCTGCGTCAGCCAGTCGAGCACCTGGGGCAGGCGCACGCTGAGGGAGTTGACGTTCCAGGTGGCAATTTGCATGGGGTGTGTCGCCTCAAGTGTTGGACAGAAAATCCCGGATTGCCACCAGCGTCTCTTCGGGCGCCTCGGTCATCTGGTGGTGGCCTACCGGCAGACTGACCACCTGCACCGTTTTGCCGCCTGACCGCGCCGCCGCAATCAGGCCTTGGGCTGCTTTGGGTGTAGTCATCTGGTCCTGTGCGCCCAGGGCAAACAGCACGGGGCAGGTGATGCGCGCGATGGCCGTTTCACCCCCGGTGTAGCTGTCGCAGGCCACGAAGCCCCGGTGGAACAGGTTCACTGCGGGGTTGCTGCGCAGCACGCGGCGGCCCAAGGCCATGCTGGCGCCATACACCCAGGTGCCGGGGCCCAGCGCCGTGGGCGGCGCGCACAGGGTGCTGCGCGAGAACACGTTGACCATGCGCAGCGCCTTCTCGGGCTCGTTCAGCGAGGCCTCGATGAGCGCGGGCGACACCTTCATCGGGAAGGCCGTGCCCACCAGCACGAGGTGGCTGGCGCGCTCCTGCAGGCGCGCGGCGGCTTCCAGCGCGATCAGCGAGCCCCAGCTGTGGCCCACCAGCGCCGCGCGCGGCGCGCCCACGGCGTCGAGCAGGGCGATGATGAAGTCCGCCGCCTCCTCCACCGAGGCAGGCGCTGGGCCTGCGCTCTTGCAGTGGCCGGGCAGGTCCACCGCCAGCACGTTCCAGCCGTGGTTGGCGAGGTAGCGGCTCTGCATGGCCCAGACGCTGTGGTCGTTGAGCACGCCGTGGATCATCACCACGGTGGGCTGGGCCGGGTTGAAGGGCTTGCCGCCGGTGTAGCAGAAGGTTGGGTGGCCGTTGACTTGCAGTTCCATGGTCAGGCTCCTGCCTTTTCCGCAGCCTTGAGGGCGCGCTTGAGGTCGTCGATGAGGTCGTCCGGGTCTTCCAGGCCGATGGACAGGCGGATCGTGCCCTGCGTGATGCCCGCGCCGACGAGCGCGTCGTCCGACAGGCGGAAGTGCGTGGTGCTGGCCGGGTGGATCACCAGGCTGCGGCAGTCGCCCACGTTGGCCAGGTGGCTGAAGATCTTGAGCGTCTCGATGAACTTCTTGCCCTGTTCGCGCGTGCCCTTGAGGTCGAAGCTGAACACCGAGCCCGCGCCGCGCGGCAGCAGCTTTTGTGCGAGCTGGTGGCTGGGGTGCGATTCGAGCAGCGGGTGGCCCACGCGCTCGACGAAGGGCTGGCTGGCCAGGAACTGCACCACCTTCTCGGTGTTGCGCATGTGCTGCTGCATGCGCAGCGGCAGGGTCTCGATACCCTGCAGGATGAGCCAGGCGGTGTGCGGGCTCATGCAGGCGCCGAAGTCGCGCAGGCCCTCGCGGCGTGCGCGCAGCAGAAAGGCGCCCACGGTCGATTCCTCGCTGAACACCATGTTGTGGAAGCCCTCATAGGGCGCGGTCATCTCGGGGAAGCGCCCCGAGCCTTCCCAGTCAAACGCGCCGCTATCAACCACCACGCCGCCGATCACCGTGCCGTGGCCGCTCAAGAACTTGGTGGCTGAGTGGTACACCAGGTCGGCGCCGTGCTCGAAGGGCTTCATCAGCCAGGGCGTGGTGAAGGTCGAGTCCACCAGCAGCGGAATGCCGTGCTCGTGCGCGATGGCGCTGATGGTGGGGATGTCGAGCACGTCCAGGCCCGGGTTGCCCACGGTTTCGCCGAAGAACAACTTGGTGTTGGGACGGATGGCGGCGCGCCAGGCGGCTATGTCGCCGGGCTTGACGAAGGTGGTCTCGATGCCGAAGCGGCGCAGCGTGTAGTGCAGCAGGTTCTGCGAGCCGCCGTACAGCGCGGTGCTGGCCACGATGTGCGAGCCCGCGCCCATCAGCGTGCAGATGGCCAGGTGCAGCGCGGCCTGGCCGCTGGCGACTGCGATGGCGCCTGCGCCGCCTTCGAGCGCGGCCATGCGCTGCTCGAACACGGCGTTGGTCGGGTTGCTGATGCGCGAATAGACGTGCCCGCCGCGTTCCATGTTGAACAGCGCGGCCGCGTGGTCGCTCGATTCGAACACGAACGAGGTCGTCAGGTGGATGGGCACGGCGCGCGCGCCGGTGGCGGGGTCGGGGATGGCGCCTGCGTGCAGGGCCAGCGTGTCGAAGCCGGGATCGGCGTAACCGGGCATGAAGTTGTCTCCAAGGTGTATCAAACGGCGGGCAATGCCCCGGGATTGTGGGCTATATTTGACCATCCCATGCACTGAGCCCCCGGGCCGACTCGGAGTTACACCATGAAAGTCAGCGATATCCTGCGCGTCAAGGGCGGTACCCTTTTCACTGTTCATCCCGACGAACCACTGGCGCGCGCAGTCGATGCCATGGCAGAGAAAGACATCGGCTCGCTCGTGGTGATGGAGCACGGCGACCTGGTAGGCATGCTGACCTTCCGCGAGGTGATCCAGGCCATCGTCAAGAACAAGGGCAGCGTGGGCACCATGCAGGTGCGCACCGCCATGGACGACCATCCCCTGACCTGCACCACCGAGACCGATATGGACGAAGTGCGCCGCATGATGCTCGACCGCCATGCACGGTACATGCCGGTGATGGATCGGCGCATGCTCATGGGCGTGATCAGTTTCTACGATGTCGCCAAGGCCGTGGTGGACAGCCAGAACTTCGAGAACAAGATGCTCAAGGCCTACATCCGCGACTGGCCGGAAGAGGGCGCCAGCCCTGCTTGATCGATGGCAGACCTGTCGCTGGTCGCCGTCAGGGTTCGGTGACAGCTCTCAAAATATAAATGAAATTGGCTTCCAGCGCTTGGTGGTAAAGCGCATGCAGCTATTAAAACAATAGTGCCCTGTTGCAGGGCAAGCCGAGCCGCCGCGCTCGGGGATAATCGAGCGCCATGAGCGGCAACACCTTCGGAACTCTTTTTTGCGTCACCAACTTTGGTGAATCCCACGGCCCGGCCATTGGCTGCGTGATCGACGGCTGCCCGCCCGGCATGCTGCTGTCGGAATCCGACATCCAGGCTGACCTCGACCGCCGCCGCCCCGGCACCAGCCGCCATGTCACGCAGCGCAACGAACCCGACGCGGTGGAAATCCTCTCGGGCGTGTACGAGGGCCGCACGACCGGCACGCCCATCGGCCTGTTGATTCGCAACCAGGACCAGCGCAGCAAGGACTATGGCGACATCCTGCAGACCTTTCGTCCTGGCCATGCCGACTATGCCTACTGGCACAAATATGGCCTGCGCGACCCGCGCGGCGGCGGACGTTCGTCCGCACGCCTGACGGCGCCCACCGTGGCGGCCGGTGCCGTGGCCCGCAAATGGCTGGCCGAAAAATATGGCACGCAGCTGCGTGCCTGCATGACGCAATTGGGCGAACTGGAAATCCCGTTCGAAGCCTGGGAGCATGTGCCGAACAACCCCTTTTTTGCCCCCGTACAGGACGTGGCGCGTTTTGAAGACTACATGGACGCCTTGCGCAAGGCGGGTGACTCGTGTGGCGCCCGCATCCGCGTGCAGGCCACCGGCGTGCCCGTGGGCCTGGGCGAACCTCTGTACGACAAGCTTGACGCCGATATCGCCTACGCCATGATGGGCCTCAACGCCGTCAAGGGCGTGGAAATTGGCGCCGGATTTGCCAGCGTGGCGCAGCGCGGCACCACGCACGGTGATTCGCTGACTCCAGGGGGCTTTCGCAACAACAACGCGGGCGGCGTGCTCGGGGGTATCAGCACGGGGCAGGACATCGAGGTGAGCATCGCCATCAAGCCCACCAGCTCCATCATCAGCCCCCGCGAGTCCATCGACATCCATGGCCAGAGTGCCGAAGTGATTACCAAGGGCCGCCACGACCCCTGTGTGGGCATTCGCGCGGCACCCATTGCCGAGGCGTTGCTGGCCCTGGTGCTGATGGACCACGCTCTGCGCCACCGTGCGCAGTGTGGTGATGTAGTGCAGTCGGTGCCACCGATCAAGGCATCACTCTGACCACAGGGTTCAGCGCCTGCGCAGGACGACCATCAGGCGCAGCGGGTTGAACCCGGTCACCAGGGCCGTCGCCAGCAGCACCAGCGCGCCACCCCACCAAATGCCCGGGCCCAGCGCTTCGCCCAGGAACAGGTGTCCCCAGGCCACACCGAACAGGGGAATCATGAAAGCCGAGCTCATGGCCGCCACGGGCGTGATCTGGCTCAGCACGCGCAGGTTGAGCCAGTAGGCCAGGCCCGAGGTCACCACCCCCATGACCAGCACCGCCCCCAGGGCTGCGGGCGTGAAGCGGGCGTGCGGCCAGTCCCAGGCTGCGCCTGGCAGCAGCATGACCAGCGCAGTGGCATGGATGCCTGCGGCAATGGCGAGGGGGCTGATGCGTTGTGTGGTGCGCTTCATCCAGGGCGTGCACATGCCGTAGCAGGCTGCCGCGCCCATGCAGGCCAGGGCACCCGCCATCAGTTCTGGCGTGGGCTGCACGGGGCCCAGCTGCACGATGAAAGCCACGCCCAGAAAACCCGCCAGGCAGCCCAGCCATTTGCGCAGGCTCAACTGGTCCTCCTTCATCCAGGCGGACGCCAGCACACCAAAAGGCACGACCATGGTATTGACCAGCGAGCTGTATCCCGCAGGCAGGCGCAGCGCCGCCCAGGCATACAGCAGGAAGGGCAGGGCCACCGTCAGGGCGCCCAGGCCGGTCAGCTCACGCCAGTGGCGCCAGGGCCAGGGTTCGCGCGTGGCACGCATGATGCCCACCAGGGTGAGTGTGGCCAGGCCAATGCGCAGCGCAGCCATGACGTGCGGCCCCAGCACGGGGCTGGCCACACGAATGAACAGAAAGGAGGCACCCCACAGGGCGGACAGCAGCACAAGCTGCAGCAAATGACGGGCTTTCACAGGGTTGCCATTGTGCCGTTCCGTCGGCTTCCCTGCCGAGCCGCAGGTGACATCATTATTGGATAAAAATGCCTCTAGCGCTTAATGGGTAAGCGCTGGTAGCTACATTATTGATAGCTATTGCGGTGACGAAGGGGGCTTACTGCCGCACTTCATCGACCAGGGTCTTGAACTCGTCGATGTCCTCGAAACTGCGGTACACGCTGGCATAGCGGATGTAAGCTACCTTGTCGAGTTTCTTGAGTTCACGCATCACCAGTTCGCCAATGCGGCTCGATGGAATTTCGCGCTGCCCCAGATTGAGCAGGTTTTCTTCGATGCGCTCCATGGCGGAGTCCACCTGCGCCGTGCTGACCGGGCGTTTGCGCAAGGCAATGTTGAACGAACCCATGAGCTTGGCGCGGGTGTATTCCGTGCGGCGGCCATCTTTCTTGACCACGACGGGAAAGCTCACTTCCGGCCGTTCGTAGGTGGTGAAGCGCTTCTCGCAGGTAGCGCAGCGCCGACGGCGGCGGATGAAGTCCCCGTCCTCGGACACCCGGGTTTCGACCACCTGGGTCTCATGGTGGCTGCAGAAAGGGCATTTCATGGGGGTGTTCCGTGGCTTGCCCATTCGCCTGGCGGCGCCGATGCGTCCCTGGATGCGGGACAGCATGGGCGCTGGCAGCGGGCCTGCCGGGGGGAAGAAGGTCAGCCGTAGACCGGGAAGCGGGCGGTCAAGGCGTTCACCTTGGCGCGCACGGCGGCAATGTGGGCTTCGTCGCGTGGGTTGTCCAGCACGTCGGCCAGCAGGTTGGCGGTCAGGCGCGCCTCTTCATCCTTGAAGCCCCGGGTGGTCATGGCAGGCGTGCCGACGCGGATGCCGCTGGTCACCATGGGCTTTTCCGGGTCGTTGGGGATGGCGTTCTTGTTGATCGTCATGTGGGCGCTGCCCAGCACGGCCTCGGCTTCCTTGCCGGTGATGCCCTTGGCGCGCAGGTCAACCAGCATCACGTGGCTTTGCGTGCCGCCGCTGACAATGCGCAGGCCGCGTGCCGTGAGTGTTTCGGCCACGATGCGGGCGTTGGTGACGACCTGCTGCTGGTATTGCTTGAACTCGGGCGCCAGTGCTTCCTTGAAGGCCACAGCCTTGGCCGCGATCACGTGCATCAGCGGGCCGCCCTGCAGGCCGGGGAAGATGGCGCTGTTGATGGCCTTTTCGTGTTCGGCCTTCATCAGGATGATGCCGCCACGCGGGCCGCGCAGGCTCTTGTGTGTGGTGCTGGTCACCACGTCGGCGTGCGGCACGGGGTTGGGGTATACGCCCGCTGCGATCAGGCCGGCGTAGTGGGCCATGTCCACCATGAAGATGGCGCCGATTTCCTTGGCGACTTTCGCAAAGCGCGCAAAATCGATGTGCAGCGAGTAGGCCGAGGCGCCGGCCACGATGAGCTTGGGGCGGTGCTCGCGCGCCTTGGCTTCCATGGCGTCGTAGTCAATCTCTTCCTTGGCGTTGAGGCCGTAGGACACCACGTTGAACCACTTGCCGCTCATGTTCAGCGCCATGCCGTGCGTCAGATGGCCGCCTTCGGCCAGGCTCATGCCCATGATGGTGTCGCCCGGCTTGAGGAAGGCCAGGAATACGGCTTCATTGGCCGAGGCGCCGCAGTGGGGCTGCACATTGGCGCAATCGGCGCCGAAGATCTGCTTGACGCGGTCGATGGCCAGCTGTTCTGCCACATCCACGTATTCGCAGCCGCCGTAGTAGCGCTTGCCGGGATAGCCCTCGGCATACTTGTTGGTGAGCTGCGTGCCCTGGGCCCACATGACGGCGGGCGAGGCGTAGTTTTCGCTGGCAATCAGTTCGATGTGTTCTTCCTGGCGCTTGTTTTCGGCCTGGACGGCGGCAAAGAGTTCGGGGTCGGTCTGTTCGACAAGAAGGTTGCGGTGGTACATGGCAGTCCTATGAACTTGATGTCCCTTGAGAGCAAGGGCTGCCCAGGCGAACGGCGGAACGCTGCATGCCTTGGGGCTTGCAGCGGCACGCTCCCCGGTGGTTCGCAGAGGTCAGGCTCTGCAGCTTTCCACGTCAGCGGTAGTTTTCTTGGAAAACTGCGCCTATCGCCAGTTGCGTACCCAGGCATTTTAACCGAGCGGATAGGCCTTGCGCCCTGCGGGCAATGGAGAAGAGCAATCTGCCCGGGATGACCCTGGATTAGAGATTCGAGGCGGACAGCATGGCCACTTTCTCGACCGAGGTGCTGCTTGCGCCTTGGGATGGCGCCGCCACCGCGGGAAGCGTCATGGCCGGAGCCTGGGTGCTCAGGGTGGGCGGTGCGGCAGGCGCGCGGCGACCGTTGGCGACCTGGCTCAGCCGAAAATGCTCTGCCAGCACTTTTGCCGCGTAGCCGCCGTCGTCTGTCAGATTGGCTGCACCCACGTAGTACCGCAGGCCTCCTTCAATCGAGCCCGCTCGAGCGATGCATTCCTGCAGGACCTTGACGCCGACGCGCAAATTGGTGACCGGGTCGAATGCCGCCAGGCTTCCGCCCACATTTTCGTATTTGTCGGTATGCACGCGCGTCATCACCTGCATCAGGCCTTGCGCCCCCACCGGGCTTTGCGCAAACGGATTGAAACGGGATTCGATGGCCATGACTGCCAGAATGAGCGTCGGATCGAGTTTTGCGCGGGTGCCGAGTTCATAGGCTTCAGCCACCAGCAGACCCAGCGGTTCGGGTGCCACGCGGTATTTCTTGCTCAACCAGAAAGCCACGCGGGCCTGCTCCCGCGGCAGTTCCTGGGGATTCATGGCCAGCGTGCGGTCGCTGGGCTCCAGGGGTTCGTCTGTCTGGCCCAGCAGCGCTTCCTGCCGGTTTTGCAGCCACTCGACCAATTGGACCTCGCCTGCCTGGCGCAGGTCGGGGCGGGCCGTGATGGTGATCACCGCAAACGCCATGGCCAGGCCCAGGAGTGCGAAGCCGTTGTGGGTGATCTTCAGAAATCCAGTGGCCACATGGGCCGCAAAAGTGCGGGTGGCAGTGGCCCATTTTTCTGTCGCTGTCATAGCTTTCCTTTCTGCGGCATGGTTTCGTGGCTGTAGGCACTGGGGCCTTCAGCCAGGCAAAGAACCACGCCTGGATTGGTACGCCATCAAATTCGTGCCTGGCGTGTAGCACCGCGGTACACCGAATTGACTTAGCCGGATTCGGCAGCGAATTGGGGTTTTTACTAGCTTTTGAGAAGCTGGCGGATTCTAGAAGCGGATTAAATGCCAAGTCAACACTAATGAAGTAATGTTTGAGACACTTAAATTATTATAAACGTGTTGAAAATCACAGTTTTTCCTGCGTTTAGCAGGACGTGCCGCGTGTCTGGGCGGCCTTGGCTGGAGAGCGCTATCCAATTTCAATCGTCCACTGCAAACTGATTGACCGGGTGATTTGTGCTGCGCAGGTTTCTTTGATAAGGTTGAACTGCCTCTTGATTGAAGGCATCGCCGGAAGAAGCAAAGCCGACTGACCGGGCATTCAGTGCACTTTCAGGACATGCGCAGCGCTTCCAAGGCAACCCCCTGGAGGCAATACCTTGCCTCCTCGCAGCCCGGACATTGTTCTCCGTGCTGCGAACCGATGGCAAAGACCGTTGTGTCAGCCGTCAAGCCCGGAAGAGTGGCCGCAGCCGCTTCTCCGGGCTTTCTTGTTTTGGTTTGTCGTGTGGCAGGTTGCGAACTCTGATCCAATGGCGCCCTGATTGCACAAGTCTGGCGGACTGCACTGATGAACCTGTCTTTTTTTCGTTCCTGTCTGAATGGCTCTCCCTGGCTCCGGCGTTGCGCCGTGGGCGTCAGCTGCCTGCTTCTTCTGTGGGCGCTGGCCTGGCTGGCGTTCCCACCGATGGTGCGCAATCAGGGGGAGGCACTGGCTTCCAAGGCTTTGGGGCGGCAGGTCACCATTGGGCGCGTACAGTTCCTGCCCTGGTCTCTGGAGCTCAGCCTGCACGATGTGAGCATCGCCGATGCGCGAGGGCAGGGATTTCTGCTGCAGGTGCAGCGTATCTATATAGATCTGGAGCTCCAGTCGCTGTGGCGGCTGGCGCCGATTGCCGATGCGGTGGAGGTGTATGCACCTGTGGTACATGTTGCGCAACTGGCGCCGGGCCACACCGATCTCGATGACGTCATCGAAAAGCTGTCCCAATCCGGAGATGCAAAAGCAACGTCAACCGGCTTTGCGCTCTACAACATCGCTGTGCATGGGGGCGCGCTGGATTTTGTCGATCACTCGGTGAATCGTACGCATGAAGTGCGCGACCTCGAGTTTTCGCTTCCTTTTATCAGTAACCTGAAGGCCCAACGCCAAGTCAAGGTTGTACCCCGGTTGGCTTTTCGACTCAACGGTAGCGCGTTTGACTCGTTGGCCGAGGCAGTGCCTTTTGCCGACAGCCTGCGAACCGATGCCTCCATTCATCTGGTCGATTTTGATCTTGCTCCTTATCGGGACTACCTTCCGGCTGCGTTGCCGGTGCAGTTGGATTCTGCGGTGGTGGATGCGGATCTGCGTCTGTCGTTCGAGCAAGCGCCAGTCCCGATGGTGCAGCTCAGTGGTGTGGTACGTGCACGGGATGTCGCGCTGCTGGACAAGGATCGCCGGGAGCTCTTGGCTTTTGATGCCATGGAGGTGCAATTGGGAGAACTGCAGCCGTTCATACACCAATTGCGGATTGACGCGATCGCGCTGGATGGGCCCCGTGTGGTGGTGCGCCGGGACGGGGCAGGCCGGTTCAACCCGGACTGGTTGGGTGGGCCGCCTGCGCCGTCCACACGGGAGGCCCATGCTACGGCGCCAGCGGATGGGGCCAAGAAAGACGGTTGGCGTGTGCATGTCGGCCGCGTCTCTGTACGCCATGGGCAGATGTCATGGCAGGATGAAGGTGTTCCTCTTGGTGCGCGATTGAACTTGCGTGAGCTTGCGTTGCAGGTCTCGGATGTGGCCGTGCCCATGGCAAATCCCGTCCACTTTGCCGGTAGCTTCGAGGCGCAAGGCGAAGGAATTGCCAAGATTCCCGCCGTATTGGCGTTTTCCGGCGACGGCAGTCCACAGCGTGGTCAGGTCGCAGTCTCGGTACATGCCTTTCCCCTGGAGTTGGCTACCCCCTATCTTTCTCAATGGGCTTCTCCCCGTCTGGCGGGGGTGTTGCAGGCCGACGTGGGGTTCGCATGGAATGGGGCCGCAGTGGTGGCACAAGTGGCGCGGCTGGGATTCGACGACTTGCGGCTGTCCTGCTCCGGGACCGGGATGTCCTCCTGCACCGATCTGGCGCCAGGCAGTCTGGTCCTGCGAGATCGAAAATCGTTGGCGGAAATCAAACGTCTGCAGGTAGAAGGCGCGCGTGTCAACCTGCTGCGGCGCAGCGTGGATCTGGGACGTGTCGTCGTGACGCAACCGCGTGCGCTGGTGGATCGGGATGCCGAGGGCCGCTGGATGTTTGAACGCTGGCAGGTGACGCATGCAGTGCAGCCTGTGTCCGTCACGCCGGAAAGAATTGCGCCGCAGGTGCCCTGGTCCGTCAAGTTGTCCCAGCTGGAGGTGGATGGCGGCGGTGTCGCTTTCAGGGATTCGGCGCCTGTCGAACCTGCGGCCTTCACTGTGTCTGCGTTGCGCTTGCGATTGCAGGATTTTTCACCCTTGGCAGTGTCTGCCAAGCCCTCTGCCGTGACTTTTGCAGCGCGTGTGGGGGCCGGGCGCGCAGATCCGGGTCGGCTGGAATACGAGGGCACGGCAGCTCTGGCACCTTTGCGGGTGCAAGGCCGGGTACTGGCGACACAACTACCGCTGCATGCGTTCAAGGCGTACGCTGCTGATGCGTTGAACGTGGATCTGCGCCGTGTTGACGGCAGTTTCAAGGGACAGTTTTCCTACGCTGAAACCCTGGAGGGCCCGGCACTGGGAGTGCGGGGCGATGTTGCGCTGGAGGATGTCCGGGTGCGCATGGCGGCGCAGGATCAGGCGGGCGGTACTGAAAAGGAAAGCAATGGTCTGCGCAGCGGCGAAGAGCTGCTGAACTGGAAATCATTGGGTTTACGCGGTCTCGCCGTGGAGCGGGCTCCCGGCAGGCCTTTGACCATTGATGTGAGGGAAACGGCGCTCAGTGATTTCTTTGCGCGCATCATCGTGCAGGCCAATGGGCGACTCAATCTCCAGGACTTGGTCAAGGCAAAGCCGCCTGCAACTGCCGCGCCAGCGGAATCTGCCGTCGCCGCGAGCACAGAGGCAGAATCCGCCCCGGTCATCCGGTTCGGACCGGTCACGCTCACGGGGGGGCGGGTTGATTTCACCGACCATTTCATCAAACCCAATTATTCGGCCCAACTGACGGAGGTGAATGGTCGCCTGGACGCCTTTTCGTCGGTGGCGGCCGTGGGAAGCGTTGCCCCCGAAATGGCCGGGCTGGAATTGCGGGGCAAGGCACAGGGGACAGCTTCGCTGGAGATCAGCGGCAAGTTCAATCCACTCACCCGTCCGATGGCACTGGATATCAAAGGCCGCATGCGTGACCTGGAACTCCCGCCGCTTTCGCCGTACGCCATCAAATACGCTGGCCATGGCATTGAGCGGGGCAAGCTCAGCATGGATGTCTCCTATCAGGTTCAGCCCGATGGGCGCCTGTTGGCGGCGAATAAACTGGTGCTTCAGCAATTGACCTTTGGCGACCCGGTCGAAGGTGCGCCAGCCAGCCTGCCGGTGCGGCTGGCCGCAGCCCTGCTGACCGACAGCCATGGCGTGATTGATGTGGATCTGCCTATTAGCGGATCGCTCAACGACCCGGAGTTCCGCTTGGGGCCTGTGATTTTCAAGGTCATTGGGAACCTCATTCTGAAGGCTGTTTCGGCACCTTTCGCGCTGCTCACGAATGCCCTGGGCGGCGGTGCAGAACTGGGGGTCGTTCGGTTCGCACCAGGCAGCAGCGTACTGGACATGCCGGCACGCGCACAGTTGGACAAGGTGGTGCAGGCTTTCGTTGCCCGGCCTGCACTCAAAATGACCGTGGTAGGGATGGCAAGCCTGGATGCGGAAAGTGAGGGTTGGAAGCGTGAGCAGCTCCAGCAGGCCGTGCTGGCGCAGAAGCGCCGTGCAGCAGTGCGCGCCGGACAGGCGCCGGATGCCGTGCAGGCCGTCGGCACGGATGAGTACCCCGCGCTGCTCAAGGATGTGTACCGCCGCTCGGACATGGCCAAGCCGCGCAACCTGATCGGGGTGGCCAAAGACCTGCCGCTTCCTGAAATGGAGGCGCTGCTTTTGGCCAGTATCCCGGTGTCGGAGGATGCCATCCGGGCGCTGGCATTGGCCCGTGGAGTCGCCGTGCGTGACTACCTGGCATCGCGCCAGCTGCCCCAGGATCGGCTGTTTTTGGGCGCTGCGCATGTTGTGCCGCCCCAGCCATCGTGGCAGCCCCGCGCGGAGCTCACTCTGGCCGTCCGTTGACTTGGGTTAGGGGGGTAGACCAAATCCCGGTGAAAATAACGGTTTTGACAGCCGTGCATTGCAGTGCGTGCGCGACGCCTTTTATTGCGCTTTCCGGCGATGGGCCGGGAGGCTGTATCGGTAGATTCCATGTTCCCACTTTTTTCCCGCAACAAAATGTCTGATGCACCCGAAACTACCCCGGCTCCTGCCAAAGTCCCTGATGTGCATCCACTCGATGCGCTGACGGGTGGTGCCTTCTCTGCAGCTACGTCGGGCGAGCGTGCGGCACGCATCCGAGAGTGGCTGGCGACCCAGCCTGCGCATGAGCAATTGCAGGAAGTCTTCAAGGAGCTCAGCAGCCGGGATAAGGGTGCAGCCCGGGCCGTGCGCGAGCGCCTGGATGAGATCCGTCGCGCCAAGAACCAGGAATCCATCGCTGCCGAATGGGCCGAGAAGGCGCAGATTCTGATGGCTGCGCCCAAGCTCAATATTGCTGATGCGCTGGCCTGGCAGCGCGATGCCGCCAAGGCGGGGGCACCGTTGTCGCGTGAACCCTTGTCGCTGTTCAAGGTGCAGTTGGCAGAGCGTGTGAAAGTGATCGAGGACTTGCAGCACCGCGTGCAAGTGCAGCGTGAAGCGGCAGTGCTGCTGGCCCAGCGCATCGAGGTGCTGTCCACCAAATCGTGGCGGGACGCCCAGGCTGCGCAGGGGGTTCTGCAGGCCGATGTCCAGCACTGGCAGGAGCAGGCACAGACGCTCTCCGATGACGCGAGCTGGCCCAGCGTCGAGGCACGTTTTCCACCCCTGCTCGAGGCGTCGCGTGCGCAGTTGCTGGTGGTATGGGAAGCTTTTCAGTCTGCAGTAGCACTTGCTGTCGCGGCTGCGGAGAATGCGCAGGCCGCACTGCCGCCTGTACCTGTGTGGGCCGATGAATTGCGTCTGGCGCGTGGCGTGCCTGCCGAGGCTGCTCCTGCCACTGAGCGCCCTGCACGACAGTCCAGGCCCAAGGTCGATCCGGAAGCGGTGGCCAGGGCTGCCCAGGTGGTGGGCGCAGCATTGGAAAAATTGGAGCAGGAAACGGCAGAAGGACACGGCAAGGCCAGCGCAGGCGCTGCGGCGGCGCTACGTGCTGTGCTCAAGACGCAAGGCCGCCACATTGACGCTGCCCTGGAGCAGCGCGTACACACCGCGCTGGTTGCGGCAGGTGAACTCGAAGGATGGCAGCGCTGGAGTGCCGACCAGGTGCGTGAGGATCTGCTGGCCAAGGCGGAGGCATTGCTCAAGCGCCCCGATGGCCAGGCGCTGGGAGGCCGCAAGATGCAGGAAACACTGCGCCAGCTGCGTGAGCAGTGGAAGCAGGCCGACCAGGGCGGAACGCCCAACCATGGATTGTGGAAGAAGTTTGACGAGGCCTGCAATGCGGCCCACAAGGTGGTGGAAGCTTGGCTTGACAAGATTCGCACAGAATCGGCCGAGCACAAGGCGCAGCGCCTGGCCTTGATCGAAGAGATCAAAGCGTGGGCGCACGAGAACGCCCATTCTGGGGACTGGAAAGCCATCAACCGTACCCTGCGCCAGTTTGGAGACCGTTGGCGTGAAAGCGGACATGTAGGTGAAAAAGTCTTTGCCGAACTCCAGCCTCTATGGAAGCAAGCCATTGCGCTGGCAGCCCAGCCGTTCGAAAAGGCACAGGCGGAAAGCCTGGCCCGCCGCCAGACCATGATCGAGGAAGCCGTTGCATTGGGTGCGGATCCTGTGTTGCGCATTGATGCCATCAAGGCTTTGCAGCAGCGCTGGCAGGCCGAAGCCCATGTCGTGCCCCTGGATCGGCGCCAGGAGCAAAAGCTTTGGGATGCTTTCCGCAAGCCGATCGATGAGGCGTTCAATCGCAAGACCGCCGAGCGTGAGCGCGGGGCTTCTGTCGCCAGTGCCCATGACCGTGCGGTGCTGGATGCATCCAAGGCGCTGGAGGCGGCCAATGCGGGGGGGGATGCACAACAGATCCGTGCGGCCATGGCTGCCCTGGAGGCCGCTTTGCGTGGCCAGGCGCAGGCGGCGGCTGAGGCGCAAACGGCAGGCTCTCGTGGCCCGGTGGCATCTGTACCAGAGCAGGCTGCTGTGCCGACTGAGGCAGGAACTGAGCTGGAAGCAGAATCCTTGTCGGCAGAAGAGGCGGCACCTGCGGCGGTGCCCAAGGTGGTCACTCGCCCCGTGGTGGCGGTGCGGGGCGATGATCGTCCTGGAATGAAAAGAGATGCTCCCGCAGCGCCAGGACGTCCCGGGCGGCCCGGAGAGCGCCGTGATGCGCGTTCCGGCCGTGACACTCCGCGCGACGGAGGGCGTTTTGGGGAACGTCGTCCGGTACCTGAAGCCCGTGGGCCGCGTCTGGGCGATGCTGCTTTCCGTGCACAGCGTGAGGCGCTGGAGCATGCGCAACAGGCGCTCAAGAAACTGGCCGCTCAGGCCCATGGCGAAGCGTTAACACAACTTTTGACAGCCTGGGAGCAGCGCAATCCGTCTCTGGTGCCTTCCGCGCAAGAGTTGGGAGGACGCGTCGCACCCGCCACGCGCGCGGCTTGGACGCAGGCGCTGGCCACGGCGTCAGTACCCGCTGGCGAGGCTGCGCAAGCCATGCTGCGCCTTGAGATGGCGGCCGAGGTACCGACGCCCGCTGAGCATCTGTCTGATCGTCGCATGCTGCAATTGCAATTGCTCACGCGTCGCAATGATCCCGCACCAACGGAGACCTGGGGGCAGGATGCGGCCCAAGTGCTGACCAGTGCCAGCGATGCGGCCATGGCGCGTCGATTGCAAAATGCCTTGAAGGCGTTGCTGCGTAAATAATGGACAGGCAATTCCGGCTGGACAGACGCGCTGCCGGGATTCTTGCCAAGCCGCGCGTCGGGTGGGATGCCAAAGCCACCAGAGATTGGCCATGAAAAAAGCCGTTGCGACCGCAACGGCTTTTTTTGTTTTGGTGCCCAGGAGAGGACTCGAACCTCCACGGAGTTACCCGCTAGTACCTGAAACTAGTGCGTCTACCAATTCCGCCACCTGGGCTTTCAGGAAAGATTTCAATTGTATAGCAAGAAATTGCCTCTGCTGGACAGTGATGGCAGTTTTATCAACAAAAAAGCCGCTGGGTGCAGCGGCTTTTCGTTAAACTTGGTGCCCAGGAGAGGACTCGAACCTCCACGATGTTACTCGCTAGTACCTGAAACTAGTGCGTCTACCAATTCCGCCACCTGGGCATTTCAGGAAAGA
>JAMLIQ010000035.1 GCA_023954095.1 Burkholderiaceae bacterium
GGAAGCGATGGACCGGCCAACCCGGACACCGGGCTCCCCGACCCGGACGGTTCCACGCCCGCGCTGCCCGCAACCCGCAGCCTGGAAGAAACGTCGCTGTTTCTGGGGCAGGCCACGCTGGGCGCCGGACGCGCGGAAATCCAGGCGCTCTCGCGCCGCCCCCTGGAGAACTGGCTGAGCGAGCAGTTCGCACAGCCCCCCACCTCCAGCCATGTGGCCTGGCTCTACGCCCACGGCTACGACGCCGAAGAATTCCGCTACAGCCAGCGCGGCATGGACAACACCCTCTGGCGTGCCTTCATTGGCGGCACCGATGCCCTGCGCCAGCGGGTGGTGCTGGCACTGTCGGAAATCTGTGTGGTTTCCGTGCTGGGGGTGGACAGCGCCTGGCGCCAGTTTGCGCTGGCCAACTACCTCGACATCCTGCAGGCCCATGCCTTTGGCAACTACCGCCAGTTGCTCGAGGCCCTCACGCTGAGCCCGGCCATGGGCTACTACCTGACCTACCGGGGCAACGCCAAGGCCAACCCCAAGACGGGCAGCCAGCCCGACGAAAACTATGCCCGCGAGCTGATGCAGCTTTTCACCATCGGCCTGGTGCAACTGAACGACGACGGCAGCCCCGTCCTGCGCGGCGGAGAGCCCGTGGAAACCTACCGCGCCGAGGATGTGAGCGGCCTGGCGCGCGTGTTTACCGGGTGGGATCTCGATACCACAGGCCTGCCCAAGCCCTACCCGCCGGACCTGATGGTCCGGCCCATGGCCCAGGTGTCTTCGCGCTATGAAACCGGCGCCAAGCAGTTTCTGGGCGCCACCGTGGCCGACGGCACCGATGCCCGCACCGCCCTGCGCAAGGCGCTCGACACCTTGTTTGCCCACCCCAACGTGCCCCCGTTCGTGAGCCGCCAGCTCATCCAGCGGCTCGTCACCAGCAACCCCAGCGGCGCCTATGTGCGCCGCGTGGCTGCCGTGTTTGCGAACAACGGGCAGGGTGTGCGGGGCGACCTGCGCGCCGTCGTGCGGGCCATCCTGCTGGACCCGGCGGCGCGCAGTGCAAGCCGCCTGCAAGACCCCACCTGGGGCAAGCTGCGCGAGCCCGTGCACCGCTTTGTGCACTGGGCCAGGGCCTTTGGCGCCACCTCGGCGGCCCAGGCCTGGGACGTGGGCGACCTGTCCGACCCCGGATCGCGGCTGGGCCAGAGCCCGCTGCGCTCGCCCTCGGTGTTCAATTTTTTCCGGCCTGGCTATGTGCCGCCCAACACCTCGCTCTCGTCCCAGGGCCTGGTGGGGCCGGAATTCCAGATCACCAACGAGTCCACCGTGGCGGGCTACGTGAACTTCATGCAGCGCGCCGTGGCGGCCAAGAATGTAGGCGACCTGCGTCCGGACTACGGCTACCTGCTGGGCCTGGCACCCGACGGCGCCGCCCTGGTGGCCGAGCTGCAATGGGTGCTGGCCGGTGGCCAGCTTGCGGCCGGCACCGTGGCCACGGTGGTGGGCGCCATCAATGCCATGCCCGCCAAGGCCAGCACCGACCTGCAAAACCGGGTGTACGCCGCGCTGACCCTGGTGCTGGCAGCGCCCGACTACATCGTTCAGAAATGAGACCGACCATGCACGCACCCCACCCGTTTGACCCCGACAGTGCATCGCGCCGGGCCTTTCTGCGCCGTGGCAGCGCCCTGTCGCTGGCGGCCAGCGCCGCGCCCTGGGCGCTGACCCTTTCCGCCATCAGCGATGCAGCGGCCCAAAGCGCCCCCGACTACAAGGCCCTGGTCTGCGTCTTTCTGCAAGGCGGCAACGACCACTGGAACACGCTGGTGCCGTATGACAGCACGCACCACGCGCTCTACCAGGGGCTGCGCAGCAACATCGCCTACAGCCGCGACGCCCTGGCGAGCAGCGTTCTCCAGCCCACGGCCGCTGCCACCGATGGCCGCCAGTTCGCCCTGGCGCCCACCCTGGCGGCGGGGCTGCTGCCCCTGTTCAGCCAGGGCCATCTGGCAGTGCTGCACAACGTGGGCACGCTGGCCCAGCCCACCACCAAGGCGCAGTACGTGGCGCGCTCGGTGCCGCTGCCCCCCAAGCTGTTCTCGCACAACGACCAGCAGTCGTACTGGCAGGCCTCGTCGGCCGAGGGCGCGGTGCGTGGCTGGGGCGGGCGCCTGGGCGACCTGGCCGCGGCCAGCAACGGCATTTCCACCTTCACGTGCATCAACGTGACCGGCAATGCCGTGTTTCTCTCGGGCGACACGGCCATTCCCTACCAGGTCACCACCAGCGGACCGGTTCCCGTGACGGGTATCAAGAGCCCGCTTTTCGGCTCCAGCGCCGCGTCGCAGGCGCTGCGCCAGATCATGACGGCCCCGTCGCCGCACTGGCTGGCCCGTGAGCATGCGCAGATCTCGCAGCGCAGCATCCAGTCGGGCGAGTTGCTCACCAGCGCACTGGCCGCCACCCCGGTGCCCGCGCCCTTCCCCACGGGCAACCGGCTGGCCGACCAGTTGGCCCTGGTGGCCCGCATGATCGCCGCACGCCAGCAGCTGGGCACCAGGCGGCAGGTGTTTTTTGTCTCCATCGGCGGGTTTGATACCCACGACAACCAGATGGGCACGCACCCAGGGATATTGGGCCAGGTGGGCAGCGCGCTGGCCGCGTTCTACCGCGCCACCGAAACCCTGGGCATTGCCTCGCAGGTCACGGCCTTCACGGCCTCCGACTTCGGCCGCACCCTGGTCAGCAACAACGATGGCTCGGACCACGGCTGGGGTGCCGCGCACTTTGTGCTGGGTGGCGCGGTGCAGGGAGGCCGTTTTGTGGGGCCCGCCCCCCTGCCCGCCAACAACGGCCCCGACGATGTGGGCCAGGGACGCCTGCTGCCTGCCCTGGCGGTTGAGCAATATGCCGGAACGCTGGCCCGCTGGTTCGGTGTGCCCGCATCCGACCTGCCCTTGGTGCTGCCGCGCCTGGGCCGGTTCAGCGAGCAGGACCTGGGCTTCATGGCGGCATGACGGATTTTTGGCAAAACAGCATCAAACGCTTGATAGACAAGCGCCAGAAGCTATTGTAGTAATAGCATACCAAGAGCCAGGGAGCCGGGGTTCTACCCGGCCTGCACCACCGGGTAAGGCGCCAGCGTGCTGCGGCGCTCATCGACAGCCACCTCCCGGCCCATGGGCGGGAAGGCGCGCTGCGGGCAGTCGGTGCGCTCGCACACCTTGCAGCCCATGCCGATGGGCACGGCCGCGGCCGGGTCGGTCAGGTTCAGCCCCTGGGCGTACACCCAGCGCGGCGCATGCTGGATGTCGCAGCCCAGCGCCACGGCATGCAGCTTGCCCGGGGCGCCCCAGGCGCCGCCGCTGTGCGCCACGGTGCGCGCCACCCACAGGTAGGTGCGCCCGTCGGGCATGCGCGCCAGCTGCGTGACGATGCGCCCCGGCTGGGCAAAGGCCTCGTACACGTTCCACAAGGGGCAGGTGCCCCCCACGCGCGAGAAGTGGAAATGCGTGGCCGACTGGCGCTTGGAGATGTTGCCCGCCCGGTCCACCCGAATGAAGATGAACGGCACGCCGCGTGCCTGCGGGCGCTGCAGCATCGACAGGCGGTGGCACACCGCCTCGAAGCCCACGCCAAAGAGCAGGCCCAGGCGTTCGATGTCGTAGCGCTCGGCCTCGGCGGCCTGCAAGAACGCCTTGTAGGGCATGAGCAGCGCACCGGCAAAGTAGTTGGCCAGGCCAATGCGCGCGAGCTGGCGGGCTTGCTGGCTCGACAGCCGGGCGTCCTGGGCCAGCCGCTGGAGGATGGGCTCCATCTCCAGGAAGGCCAGTTGCGTGGCCATCTGGAAGTTGCGCTGGCCCGGCTCCAGCAGGCCTGACAGGTAGAGCACCCCGGCAGCCGGGTCGTACAGGCGCTGGGCGCCGCCGGTCAGCACGGGCGCATCGGGGCCCGATGTGACGACACGTACGCCGTGCGCCTGCGCCAGCCGCTGCACCAGGGCCGCCTCGGCACGGCGCGGCTCCAGCTGCCACTGCGCAGCGCAGCGCTCGGCCGCGTCGTCCAGTTCGGCCATGTGGTTGTGGTGGGCAAAAAAGTAGTCGCGCACCTCTTCATAGGCCATGGGCGGCAGGGCCGCCCCGCCCTGCGTGCCCCGCTCATCGCCCAGGCGCTCAGACAAGGCCTCAATGCGCTCGAGCGCCTGCCGGTGGCGGGTGTGCAAGCCCATCAGCGTGCGTGCCACAGCAGGCATGCTGGCCGCCAGCTCGCGGATTTCGGCCATGGAAACCTGCTGTGCCGGAGCGCCTGCCGGGGGCTGTTCGGCCACCACATCGCACAACCCGGCCACCAGGCGGGCCTCCTCGTCGTCGGAGAAGCGCTGCACGTCCACGCCCAGCGCGGCGCTGATCTTGAGCAGCACGGGCACCGTCAGCGGGCGCTGGTTCTGCTCGATCTGGTTCAGGTAGCTGGCCGACAGGCCCAGCGTGCGCGACAGCGCCACCTGGGTAAGCCCGCGTTCCTCACGCAGGCGGCGCAGTTGCACGCCCATGAAAGTTTTGCGCATGGGAGGTTTCCTGGATTAATTTGCAAACTTTGCAATTCACATGTTTTTCATTCGCAAACCTTCGCCAATTCAGTGCTTACTTTCGGAAAGCGGTTTGCGTACATTGCGAATCATGCACCAGTCACCCACCAGCGCAAACCCTTTTTTTGAAGCAATGGAGAACAACGCCATGAGCGAAACAGCCACTCCCGCCGTCAAGGCCAAGAAATCCGTCGCCCTCTCGGGCGTGACGGCCGGCAGCACGGCCCTGTGCACCGTGGGCCGCACCGGCAACGACCTGCACTACCGCGGCTACGACATCCTCGACATCGCCGAGGTCTGCGAATTCGAGGAAATCGCCCACCTGCTGGTGCACGGCAAGCTGCCCACGCGCGCCGAGCTCAAGGCCTACAAGGCCAAGCTCAAGGCCCTGCGCGGCCTGCCCGCCAGCGTGAAGGACGCGCTGGAGAAACTGCCCGCCAGCAGCCACCCCATGGACGTGATGCGCACCGGCGTCTCGGCCCTGGGCTGCGTGCTGCCCGAGAAGGACGACCACAACACGCCCGGCGCGCGCGACATCGCCGACCGGCTCATGGCCAGCCTGGGCTCCATGCTGCTCTACTGGTACCACTGGAGCACGCAGGGCAAGCGCATCGGCGTCGAGACCGACGACGACTCCATCGGCGCGCACTTCCTGCACCTGCTGCACGGCCAGAAACCCAGCGCCGCCTGGGAGCGCGCCATGCACACCTCGCTGAACCTGTACGCCGAGCATGAGTTCAATGCCAGCACCTTCACCGCCCGCGTGATCGCCGGCACGGGCAGCGACATGCACTCCTGCATTGCGGGCGCCATCGGCGCGCTGCGCGGCCCCAAGCACGGCGGCGCCAACGAGGTGGCGTTCGAGGTGCAAAAGCGCTACGACACGCCCGACGAGGCCGAGGCCGACATCCGCGCCCGCGTGGCTGCTAAGGAGGTCGTCATCGGCTTCGGCCACCCGGTCTACACCGTGAGCGACCCGCGCAACGTGGTCATCAAGGGCGTGGCGCGGCGTCTGTCCGAAGAGGCCGGCAGCACCCGGATGTACGACATCGCCGAGCGGCTCGAATCGGTGATGTGGGAAGTGAAAACCATGTTCCCCAACCTCGACTGGTTCAGCGCGGTGAGCTACCACATGATGCAGGTGCCCACGGCCCTGTTCACGCCGCTGTTCGTCATCGCCCGCACCAGCGGCTGGGCCGCGCACGTCATCGAGCAGCGCATCGACAACAAGATCATCCGGCCCAGCGCGCACTACACCGGCCCGGACGACCTGTGCTTCGTGCCCATCGACGAGCGCCAGTAAATTCCACGCAGCCGCCCCCCCACGCCATGAACACCCTTCACCGCAAGAACCTGCCCGGCACTGCGCTCGACTATTTCGACGCCCGCGCCGCCGTCGAACAGCTGCGCCCCGGCGCCTGGGCCGAAATGCCCTACACCGCGCGCGTGCACGCCGAGAACATCGTGCGCAAGGCCGACCCGGCCCAGCAGGACGGCTACCTGCTCCAGCTGATCGAGCGCCGCCGCGAGCGCGACTTCCCGTGGTACCCGGCGCGCGTGGTCTGCCACGACATCCTGGGCCAGACGGCCCTGGTGGACCTGGCCGGCCTGCGCGACGCCATCGCCGCCGAGGGCGGCGACCCGGCGCAGGTGAACCCCGTGGTGCCGGTGCAGCTCATCGTGGACCATTCGCTGGCCGTGGAGTGCGGCGGCTTCGAGCCCGAGGCTTTCCAGAAGAACCGCGCGATTGAAGACCGCCGCAACGAAGACCGCTTCCACTTCATCGAGTGGACGAAAAAAGCCTTCGCCAACGTGGATGTGATCCCGGCGGGGAACGGCATCATGCACCAGATCAACCTGGAGAAAATGTCGCCCGTGGTGCATGCCGAGGGCGGCGTGGCCTACCCCGACACCTGCGTGGGCACCGACAGCCACACGCCGCACGTCGACGCGCTGGGCGTCATCGCCATCGGCGTGGGCGGCCTGGAGGCCGAGAACGTGATGCTCGGCCGCGCCTCCATGATGCGCCTGCCCGAGATCGTGGGCGTGCACCTCACCGGCCAGCGCCAGGACGGCATCACCGCCACCGACGTGGTACTGGCGCTCACCGAATTCCTGCGCAAGGCCAAGGTGGTCGGCGCCTACCTGGAGTTCCATGGCGAGGGCGCCGCCCGGCTGACCATTGGCGACCGCGCCACCATTGCCAACATGGCGCCCGAATACGGCGCCACCGCCGCGCTGTTCAGCATCGACGCGCAGACGCTCGACTACCTGCGGCTCACGGGCCGCGCCGCCAGCCAGGTGCAGCTCGTCGAAACCTATGCCAAGGCAGCGGGACTGTGGGCCGACAGCCTGCAAGACGCCGTGTACGAGCGCACGCTGGAGTTCAACCTCTCCAGCGTGGTGCGCAACCTGGCCGGCCCCTCCAACCCGCACGCCCGCGTGGCCACCGCCGACCTGGCGGCCAAGGGCATCGCCGGCCCCTGGACCATGCCCGTGGCCAGCGAAGGCACCCTGCCCGACGGCGCCGTAGTCATCGCCGCCATCACCAGCTGCACCAACACCAGCAACCCGCGCAACGTGATCGCCGCCGGCCTGCTGGCGCGCAACGCCCGCCGCCTGGGCCTGAACCGCCAGCCCTGGGTCAAAACATCCCTCGCCCCAGGCTCCAAGGCCGTGGAGCTGTACCTGCAGGAAGCCGGCCTGCTGCAGGATTTGGAAGCATTGGGCTTTGGCATCGTGGGCTTTGCCTGCACCACCTGCAACGGCATGAGCGGCGCGCTTCATCCTGCCATCCAGCAGGAAATCGTGGACCGCGACCTGTATGCCACCGCCGTGCTCTCGGGCAACCGCAACTTCGACGGGCGCATCCACCCCTATGCCAAACAGGCCTTCCTGGCCTCGCCGCCGCTGGTGGTGGCCTACGCGCTGGCGGGCACCGTCCGCTTCGACATCGAGCGCGACGTGCTCGCCGTGGTGGACGGGCGCGAGATCCGCCTGCAAGACCTGTGGCCCAGTGATGCCGAAATCGACGCCGTGGTGCAGGCCGCAGTCAAGCCCGCGCAGTACCGCGCCGTGTACGAGCCCATGTTCGCCCTCCGCCGCGACGACGGCCAGCGCGCGCGCCCGCAGTACGACTGGCGCGCCCAGTCCACCTACATCCGCCGCCCGCCCTACTGGGACACCGAGGGCGTGGGGGCGCTGGCCGCCCACCCGCGCACCCTGAATGGCCTGCGCCCGCTGGCCCTCTTGGGCGACAACATCACCACCGACCACCTCTCGCCGTCCAACGCCATCCTGGCGGACTCGGCAGCGGGCGAGTACCTGGCGCGCATGGGCCTGCCCGAGGAGGACTTCAACTCCTACGCCACGCACCGGGGCGACCACCTCACCGCCATGCGCGCCACCTTCGCCAACCCGCAGTTGGTGAATGAAATGGCCGTGGTCGATGGCCGGGTACGCAAGGGCTCGCTGGCCCGGGTGGAGCCCGAGGGCCGCGTGGTGCGCATGTGGGAGGCCATCGAAACCTACCTGCAGCGCCGCCAGCCGCTCATCATCATTGCCGGCGCCGACTACGGCCAAGGCTCCAGCCGCGACTGGGCCGCCAAGGGCGTGCGCCTGGCAGGCGTGGAGGTGGTGGTGGCCGAGGGCTTCGAGCGCATCCACCGCACCAACCTCATCGGCATGGGCGTACTGCCGCTGGAATTCAAGCCGGGCGTGAACCGCCGCACGCTGCGGCTGGACGGCACCGAAACCTACGATGTGCTGGGCACGCCGCAGCCGGGCGCCGAGCTGACCCTCATCGTGCGCCGCAACAACGGCGAAGTGGTGCAGGTTCCCACGGTCTGCCGCCTCGACACGGGAGAGGAAGCGTCGGTGTACGAAGCAGGCGGCGTGTTGCAACGCTTTGCCCAGGACTTTTTGGCCAAATCACGCTCTGAGGCATATACAGTAAGCGCTAGCAGCTATCAAAACTGAAGTTCATCATGGCACCGCAAACCAAGATTCCCGCCGTCTACATGCGCGGCGGCACCAGCAAGGGCGTGTTCTTCCACCTGCAAGACCTGCCCGAGGCCGCCCGCCAGCCCGGCCCAGCGCGCGACGCGCTGCTGCTGCGCGTGCTGGGCAGCCCCGACCCGTATGGCAAGCAGATCGACGGCCTGGGCAATGCCTCGTCCAGCACCAGCAAGGCCGTGATCCTGAGCCGCAGCACGCGGCCCGGGCACGACGTGGACTACCTGTTCGGCCAGGTCGCCATCGACCGCCCCTTCGTGGACTGGAGCGGCAACTGCGGCAACCTCTCGGCCGCCGTGGGGCCCTGCGCCATCCACTGGGGGCTGGTAGACCCGGCGCGCATCCCCCGGCAGGGCAGCGTGGCGGTGCGCATCTGGCAGGCCAACATTGGCAAGACCATCGTGGCCCATGTGCCGATTGCCAATGGCCAGGTGCAGGAGACGGGCGAATTCGCGCTGGACGGCGTGGCCTTCCCCGCCGCAGAAGTGCCGCTGGAGTTCATCGCGCCCGCCGATGAACGCGAAGGCGGCGCCATGTTCCCCACCGGCAACGTGGTGGATCAGTTGGAGGTGCCCGGTGTCGGAAGCTTTGCCGCCACCCTCATCAACGCCGGCATCCCCACCATCTTCCTCAACGCGAAAGACCTGGGCTACACCGGCACCGAGCTGCAGGGCGCCATCAACGGCGACACGCAGGCCCTGGCCCGCTTCGAGGCCATCCGCGCGCACGGCGCGGTGAAGATGGGCCTGATCCGTGACATCAGCGAGGCCGCGCAGCGCCAGCACACGCCAAAAATAGCCTTCGTGGCTCCGCCCACCCGCTACACCGCGTCCAGCGGCAAGCCCATCGAGGCCGATAGCATCGACCTGCTGGCGCGCGCCCTCTCCATGGGCCAGCTGCACCACGCCATGATGGGCACGGCGGCCGTGGCCATTGGCACCGCCGCCGCCATTCCCGGCACGCTGGTCAACCGTGCCGCAGGCGGCGGCACGCGCAACGCCGTGGTGTTCGGCCACCCCTCGGGCACCCTGCGCGTGGGCGCCGAGGCCGCGCAGGTGGGCGGCCAGTGGCAGGTCACCAAGGCCCTCATGAGCCGCAGCGCCCGCATCCTCATGGAAGGCTTCGTGCGCGTTCCGGCCGACAGTTTTTAAGCCAAATCGGCATCCAGCGCTTATGCAGCAAGCGCCAGCAGCTACCACTTCAATAGCTTTTTGATCGGCACCCCATGAACACCAAGCAACAACTCAAGGCCCTGGCCCATGCCCGCCGGGGCGTCATCGTGCCCGGCGCGTTCAACGCGCTCTCCGCCCGCGTGGTGGCCGACCTGGGCTTTGAAGCCCTCTACGTCACCGGCGCCGGTGTCACCAACATGGCATGGGGGCTGCCCGACCAGGCCTTCATGGGCCTCACCGACATCGCCGACCACACGGCGCGCATCCGCGATGCGGTCGAGCTGCCGCTGATCGTGGACGCCGACACCGGCTTTGGCAACGCGCTCAACACCTACCACACCGTGCGCACCCTGGAGCGCGCGGGGGCCGACTGCATCCAGCTCGAAGACCAGGTGTCACCCAAGCGCTGCGGCCACTTCCATGGCAAAGAGGTGATTGCCACCGACGAGATGGTCGGCAAGATCAAGGCCGCCGTGGACGCACGCCGCGACCCCGGCCTGCTCATCATGGCGCGCACCGACGCCTGCGCCATGCACGGCTTCGACGCTGCGGTGGAGCGCGCCCGGCGCTACAGCGAGGCCGGGGCCGACATTCTGTTTGTGGAAGCCGTCACCCACGCCGACGAGATCCGCGCCCTGCCCCAGCGGCTGGATACGCCCCAGCTGATGAACATGGTGATTGGCGGCAAGACGCCGATCTTCAGCGCCAACGAGCTGGGCAGCCTGGGCTATGGGCTGGTGCTGTACGCCAACGCCGCGCTGCAAGGCGCGGTGGCGGGCATGCAAAAGGCGCTGACCGCCCTGCGCGATACCCAGCGCATCGACGAAAGCGCGGGCCTGGTGGCCACCTTTGCCGAGCGCCAGCGGCTGGTGCGCAAGCCCGAGTGGGATGCGCTGGAGAAAAAATACACGTAAAAAACGGCTCAAACGCATGCCAGGCAAGCGCTTATAGCTATCAAAACAGGAATTTATTGCAGGACATATCCCGCCGTGCAGCATGCGGCAGAACCAGTGCGGGGCTTTTGGCGGGCACCAGCGCAGATGCAGGCGCCACGGCACAATGGTTTTTCAAGTGCCTTGTGCACGCCCTGCGCAAACGCATGCCCCATGCAAAGAATTTCCTCCCTGAACATCGTCAATCTGCTGCTGGATGCGGTCTGCATGGTTCAGGCCGACAGCACGATCGTCTTTGTCAGCCCGGCGTTTGAGCGCATCTTTGGCTATCCCCCCCAGGAGGTGGTGGGGCGCCGCATTCTGGACCTTGTGCACCCGGAGGACCGGGACGCCACGCGGGAGCAGGCCCAGCACATCATGGACGGCGGCCTGCAATTGCAGTTCGAGAACCGCTACATCCGCAAGGATGGGCGCATTGCGCACATCAGCTGGACCGCACGCTGGCTGCCGGATCTGCAGCTGCGGCTGGCCGTGGCACACGACATCACCGAGCGCAAGCTGCATGAGACCCGGCAGGCGGCAATCTACGCCATCTCGGAGGCCACGCATGCGGCGCAAAGCCTGGAATCGCTTTTTCAGCGCATCCACCCCATCATCGGACGGCTGGTTCTGGCCACCAACTTCTCGGTGGTATTGCAGGACCAGGCCGACGGTGCGCTGCGCCATGCCTACCATGCCAACGAGTACCAGGCCGCGCCCTGCTCCAGCGATGCGCTGTGCGCCGAGGTGGTGCGCACCGGCCGTGCCATCCTGCACACCCCCGAGAACACCCACACGCTGACCGCAGCGCAAAACGCAGCCGGCGTCAGGCCCTTGTACTGGCTGGGTGTGCCGCTGCAGACCCACAGCGGCACCATGGGCGCCCTGGTGCTGCAAAGCTACGACCTGCAGTGCCCCTATACCGAGAAAGACAAGGAGCTGCTGCAGTTCGTCTCCACCCAGGTGGCGGCCGCCATCGAGCGCCAGCAGATGCACGAGCGGCTCAGGCACATGGCGCAGCACGACACGCTCACCCAGCTGCCCAACCGCGCCTTGCTGCTGGACCGCCTGCACACGGCACTGGCCCGAGCACAACGCGAAGGCACTCTGGCGTCGCTGCTGTTTGTCGATCTCGATGACTTCAAGCAGGTGAACGACAGCCTGGGCCATGCCATGGGCGACCTGCTGCTGCAGCAGGTGGCGCAGCGCCTGCAGACCTGCGTGCGCGCCGCCGATACCGTGGCGCGCCTGGGGGGGGACGAATTTGTGCTGTTGCTCGAAAGCGGCCGCACCCCGGACCATGCGCAGGCGGTGGCGCGCAAGATCCTGGCCGTGTTCGAGGCGCCCTTTGACCTGCAGGGCCACCGGCTCCCGATCCAGGCCAGTGTGGGCGTGGCCGTGTACCCCGAGCACGGCAGCAGCGCCTCCGAGCTGCTCAACCATGCCGACCGCAGCATGTACCAGTCCAAGCACAATGGCGGCAACGAGGTGCACAGTCCCGCAGCGCCATCGGCGAAAGGAGCCCCATGTTTTACGCCACCCTCAAGCTGATCCACATCCTGTCCCTCATCGTCTGGATCGGCGGCATGGTGTTCGCCCATTTCTTTGTGCGCCCGGCCGTGCAGGTGCTGGCACCTGCGGTACGCATCCCGCTCATGCTGGGCGTGCTGCAGCGCTTTTTTGCGGCCGTGCTGGTGGCCGTGGCCCTGGTGCTGACCACCGGGCTGTGGATGGTGGCGCGCGTGGCGCGCGAAGCGGCGCAACTGGGCGGCCCGTTTGCCATGCCCGTGTCGTGGACGATCATGGCCGCACTGGGACTGGTGATGGCGCTCATCTTCGGCTACATCCGGCTGGTGCTCTACAAGCGCCTGCAGCATGCCGTGACGGTGTCGGACTGGGCCGCAGGCGGCCAGGCGCTGGCAGGCATACGCACCTGGGTGGGCGTGAACCTGCTGCTGGGCCTGGCCATCATCGCCATCACCGTGCTGCTGGTATAAGAGAAGCATCCGGCACCCGCAATACCGCCCATGCGCCTCATCACCACCCTCGTCACACTGGCCCTGAGCGCCAACGTGGCCGCCGGTCTGGTCTGGTGGGTGCAGAAAGGGCAGCTCGACGCCAGGCAGGCACAGGTCGCGGCGCTGCAGCAGGAGGTACGCACACAAAGCAGCGAGCTGCTGGGCTACACCCGCTACACCAGCTATCTGACAGTGGGCAAAAACAAGCTGTCGGAGCAGATGAAGCTGCTCTCGGCCACCGTGGTGCGTGACGAGGGCACCACGCAGATCGTCGAAAAATCGGTGCTGGGCCTGCCGTCAACCGGTGTGGTGGCGATCTCGTACACGGTGGAATACGCCTTTGGCTATGACCTGCGCCCCGAGAGCTACGAGCTCAAGGCCGCCGATACCGGCATCGAAATCCACATTGCCCCGCCCCGCCTGGTCACGGCACCCGCCGTCACGGCCCTGCGCCACCGCATCCTCTCGGGCGGGCTTTTCACCGACGAAAAGACCGCCATCATCCGCCTCTCGCAAGAGGCCGCCCGGCGCGCCCGGCAGCAGGGCGAGGCCATGGCGTCCGAGCCCGCCATCCTGGCCCTGTGCGAAAAAAGCCTGACGGAATTCCTCTACGGCTTCCTGTCCAAGCAGCCCGGCGTGCGGCAGGTGCCCCGCATCACCGTGGTGTACCGCAAGCCGACATAAGCCTGCGCTTCGGGCGCTGGCAACGGCGCGCCACGCCGCGCCTCCCCGCCACAATAACCCCTTCTGAAACAATGGCAATCATGTAATTGACAAGGCAATCATTGTCTAGTCAATTACATTTGCATCCATGCCAGTTTCCCCGCCCGCGTCCCACGCCCCTTTTTACGATCCCGGCCATTTCCAGCCCCAGGACAGCGTCGGCTACCTGATGCGCAAGGTGCTGTCATCGATCCGTACCCAGGCCGATGCGCGGGTTGCCACCCACGATTTGACATATGCGCAATGGTTGCCGCTGTACAAGCTGTCGCATGGCGGCGAGACCACCGTGGCCTGCCTGGCGCGCGATCTAGAGACCGATCCTGCTTCCATGACGCGCGCCCTGGACCGCCTGGAAGCCAAGGGCCTGGTGGTCCGCGAGCGCTCCACCACCGATCGGCGCGTTGTGCAGCTGGCCCTGACCGAAGAAGGCCGTACGGTGGCAGCCCTGGTTCCCGCCGTGCTGTCCGAGGTGCTCAATGGCCATCTCACCGGTTTCAGCCACGAGGAATGGCAATGCCTGCTGGGCATGCTGCGCCGCATGCTGGCCAATGGCGAAGCGCTGCGCCAGCAAGCGGTGCACCCCCTGGATACGCCGCGCTGACCGCGCACCGATCTTTCAAAAGACTCTCCCATGCCCTTCCCCACTTCTTTGCCCCGCCGCAGTGCGACCCGCCACGCTCTGCAGGCCATCGCCCTGGCAGCCGCCGTGCTGCTGGCGGCCTGCGCCAGCCCCGGCCCCAGCCACACTCCGCTGGCCCAGACCCCCGCCGACGCGCTGGGCCTGCAGCCTGCCGCCCACACCCCGGCCGCGCCTGCGCAGTGGTGGTCGGTGCTGGGCGATACCCAACTCGATGCCCTCGTGGACCAGGCCCTGCAGGGCAACCCCAGCCTGGCCGTCAGCCGCGCCCGGCTGGAGCAGGCCGTGGCACTGAGCCAGGTGCGCGAAGCCGCCAACGGGCCGCAGGCCACCCTGGGAGCGGACCTCACACGCCAGCGCTACACCGCCCATGGGCTGGTGCCTGCGCCAGTGGCAGGCAACACCTACAACAGCGGCAACCTGCAGGCATCGCTGTCGTGGGCCCCCGATTTCTTTGGCCAGCATGCTGCCGAGCTGCAGGCCGCCCTGGGCCAGGCCCGGGCCGCCCAGGCCGATGCGGCTGCGGCTGCCAACCTGCTGGCCGCCCAGGTGGGGCGCAGCTATGTGGCCCTGGCCCGGCTGGTGGCGCAGCGCGACGTGGCCCTGCGGGCCCTGGCGCAGCGTGAGGAGCAGCTCCAGCTGACCTCCGAGCGCGCGGCCGCCGGTCTGGACAGCCAGGTCGAACTGACCCAGGCCCAGGCCGCCGTGCCCGATGCGCGCACACAGATCGAAGCGCTGGAAGAGCAGATCACCCTGGCCCGCCGCCAAGTGGCCGCGCTGACCGGCCAGGCGCCGGGCGCACTGGCAGCCCTCACGCCCCGGCTCGCTGCATTGCAGCCGGGCACCGTGCCCGGCACGCTGGGAGCCGACCTGCTGGGCCGCCGCCCCGACGTGGTGGCTGCCCGCTGGCGCGTGGAGGCGGCCACCCAGGGCGTGCACAGCGCGCGCAGCGAGTTCTATCCCAACATCCACATCGGCGCCTTCATTGGCCTCAATTCGCTGGGGCTCGACACGTTGCTGAACGCCGGTTCGCGCCAGATGGGCGTGACCCCGGCCCTGCGCCTGCCGATCTTTGACGGCGGGCGCCTGCGTGCCCAGCTGGGTGGCCGCCAGGCCGAGCTGGATGCGGCCATCGCGCAATACAACAGCGTGGTGCTCGAGGCGGTCAAGGAGGCGGGCGACGCCCTGGCCTCGGTGCAGTCGCTCACCCGCCAGCAAAGCCTGCAGACCGAAGCCGCTGCCAGCGCCGAAAAGGCCTACCGCTTTGCCCAGGAGCGCTACCGCGCCGGGCTGGGCAGCTACCTGGTGGTGCTGAGCACCGAAAGCCAGGTGCTGGCCCAGCGCCGCCTGGCCGTGGACCTGCGCGCCCGCCAACTCGACACGCAATTGCAGCTGATGAAGGCGCTGGGCGGTGGCTGGACGGATGACACCGCCACCCTGCATACCGCCGCGCGCTGACCGCGCCCCCTTACTTCCGGCACCGAACGATCCCCTGAAAGAGCACCGCCATGAGCGCACCCCTGACCGCCACCGAAGCCAACACCGCCCGCCGCCGCGGCCTGACCCTGATTGCCGCTGCCGTGGCCCTTGCCGCCGTGGGCTGGGGCGGCTGGCACTGGTTTGCCGCCCGCCATTTCGAGACCACGGACAACGCCTATGTCGCGGGCAACGTGGTGCAGATCACCCCCCAGATGGGCGGCACCGTGGTTGCCATTGGCGCCGACGACACCGACTTCGTGCGTGCCGGCCAGATGCTCGTCAAGCTCGACCCGGCCGACGCCCGCGTGGCCCTGGAGCAGGCCGAGGCGCAGCTGGCGCAAACCGTGCGCGAAGTGCGCACGCTGTATGCCAACAATGCCACGCTGCAGGCCCAGGTCAGCCTGCGCAAGGCCGATCTGGCCCGCGCCCAGGCCGACGCCGCCCGCCTGCAGGACGATGTGAACCGCCGTGCGCCGCTGATGGCCAGCGGCGCCGTCGGCAAGGAAGAGTTTCAGCACGCCAATGCCCAGCTGGCCGCCGCACGCAGCAGCGTGGCCGCCGCCCAGTCCGGCTTGCTGGCCGCGCAGGAACAGCTCGCCGCCAGCCAGACGCAGACCGAAGGCATCTCGATCGAGCAGCACCCCAACGTGCAGCGCGCCTCGGCCCGCGTGCGCGAGGCCTACCTGGCCGTGCAGCGCACCCAGCTTGTGGCGCCGCTCGACGGCCATGTGGCCAAGCGCGGCGTGCAGGTGGGCCAGCGCGTGCAGGCCGGGGCCCCCTTGATGACGCTGGTGGCACTGAACGAGCTGTGGGTGGACGCCAATTTCAAGGAAAGCCAGCTGCAAAGCCTGCGCATCGGCCAAAGCGCCGATCTGGTGGCCGATGTGTATGGCGACAAGGTCACCTACCACGGCCGCATCACCGGCCTGGGCGCCGGCACGGGCGCGGCATTTGCGCTGCTGCCCGCGCAGAACGCCACCGGCAACTGGATCAAGGTGGTGCAGCGCGTACCGGTGCGCGTGGCGCTCGACCCGAAGGAGCTGGCCGAGCACCCGCTGCGCGTGGGCCTGTCGATGGACGTCAAGGTCAGCACCGCCGACCAGAGCGGCAAATCGCTGTCGGACACCCAGCGCACCGAACCCGTGGCCGCCACCCGCGTGTTTGACGCGCAGATGCAGGCCGCAGACGAGGCCGTGGCGCACATCATTGCAGCCAACCTGGGGCGCAGGCATACCGCCCAGGCGGCGCCCCGCGCAGGCGCGGCGCGCGGGACCACGGCCCACGCAGCAGCCCCGCTGCAAGCACCCGTGGTGCGCTGATCCGGGGCCCGCATGACTGCCCTCTCTCCTGCTGCCAGCCCGGCATCCGGCGCTGCCCCTGCGGCGGCGCCCTCACCGCAGCCGCCCGCTGCCGCCCACCCGCCGCTGCAGGGCTCGGCGCTGTTGTTCGGCACCGTGGCGCTGTCGCTGGCCACCTTCATGAACGTGCTCGACTCGTCGATCGCCAACGTGTCCATTCCTGCCATTGCCGGTGACCTGGGGGTCAGCCCTGGCCAGGGCACCTGGGTCATCACCAGCTTTGGCGTGGCCAATGCCATTTCGGTGCCGCTCACGGGCTGGCTGACCCAGCGCTTTGGCGCGGTGCGCCTGTTCACCATGAGCGTGCTGCTGTTCGTGCTGGCTTCCTGGCTGTGCGGCTTTGCCTCGTCGCTGGAAATGCTGGTTTTCTTCCGCGTGCTGCAGGGCCTGGTGGCCGGGCCCATGATTCCGCTGTCGCAAACCCTGCTGCTGTCGAGCTACCCGCGGGCCCTGGCGGGCACCGCGCTGGCCCTGTGGGGCGTGACCACCCTGGTGGCGCCCGTGGTCGGGCCGCTGCTGGGCGGCTGGATCACCGACAACATCTCGTGGCCGTGGATTTTCTACATCAACGTGCCCGTGGGCCTGCTGGCCGCGGCCTTTACCTGGGGCATCTACCAGAAGCGGGAGACGCCCACGCGCAAGCTGCCCATCGACACCGTGGGGCTGGCGCTGCTGGTGCTGTGGGTGGGCGCGCTGCAGCTCATGCTGGACAAGGGCAAGGAGCTGGACTGGTTTGCCTCGGGCGAGATCATCGCCATGGCCGTGGTGGCCGTGGTGGCGTTTGCCGTGTTCGTGGTGTGGGAACTGACCGACGAACACCCGGTGGTGGACCTCAAGCTTTTCAAGGGCCGCAATTTCACCTTTGGCGCGCTGTCGCTGTCGGTGGCCTATGCCCTGTTCTTTGGCAACGTGGTGCTGCTGCCCCTGTGGCTGCAGCAGTGGATGGGCTACACCGCCACCACGGCGGGCATGGCGCTGGCGCCGGTGGGCCTGTTCGCCATCCTGCTGACGCCGCTGGTGGGCCGCAAGGTGGGCCAGTGGGACCCGCGCCGCATGGCCACGGGGGCCTTTGTGGTGTTTGCGCTGGTGCTGTGGATGCGTTCGCAGTTCACCACGCAGACCGGCTTCGTGCACATCCTCATCCCCACCCTGATCCAGGGCGGGGCCATGGCGTTCTTCTTCATTCCGCTCACCACCCTCACCCTCTCGGGTCTGGGGCCCGAGCGCATTCCGGCAGCGGCCGGCCTGAGCAACTTTGCCCGCATCACGGCAGGGGCCATGGGGGTTTCGATCTCCACCACGCTGTGGGAGAGCCGCGCCGCGCTGCACCACGCGCACATGACGGAAACGCTGGTGCAGGGCCAGGGGGTTTTCGCCCAGACCCTCAGCGGCCTGACGGCCTCAGGCCTGTCCATGGAGCAGGCACTGGCGCAGGTCAACCGCCTGATCGACCAGCAGGCCTTCACCCGTGCAGTGGACGATATCTTCCTCGGCTCCGCGTTTCTGTTCCTTGCCCTGATCGGCACCATCTGGCTGACGCAGCGGCCAGTATCGGCAGGCGCGGCGGTGGATGCCGGCGGGGCACATTGATGGACTGATTTCCGTCCCGGCAAAAATACAGGAAAAATAGCCTCCAGCCCTTTGTACATCAGCGCAAGTAGCTATTTTTCTGATAGCTTCCGCCAGAAACCTGTTGGATGTGCAGCCGACACTTTCCAAGTCTGAAGGGCTACAGCAGCGCCACCCCCTTCAGGCTCAAAAAGCTACTCTCTCGCGTCACAGAAACGAAATCGGCCAGCCACGGCCGGTCGGCCGTGTGCTGCAGGCACGCGGCATACAGGCGCCCTGTCAGCCCCTGCGGCCCGATCGGGCGTGCCGTGACATAGCCCCGGTCGACATAGCCCTGCACCGCCCACACGGGCAGCGCCGCCACGCCGCGCCCGCTGGCCACCAGTTGCAGCATGGCGACCGTCAGTTCGGTGGTGCGCCGCGGCGGGCGCACCCCGGCGGGCTCCAGCACCTGGCGCACCAGGTCGAGCATGTCATCAGGCACCGGGTAGGTGATGAGGGTCTGGCCGGCGAAGTCCTGCGCGCTCAGGTGGCTGCGCCCGGCCAGGGCATGGCCATTGGCCAGCAGGGCCTGGATCTCAAAGGCAAACAGCGGGTGGAACTGCACTGCCGTGTCGTCGGCGTCCACCTCGGACACGATGGCCACGTCGGCCCGGTCCTGGTGCAGCAGGCCCACCGGGTCGGCGTGAAAGCCCGAAACAATGTCCAGCTCGACCTCGGGCCAGCGGTGGCGAAAGGCGTCCATGGCGGGCATCAGCCAGTCAAAGCAGGTGTGGCATTCGACCGCAATGCGCAACTGCCCGCCCCGCCCGGTGAGCAGCCGCGCCACATCGCGCTCGGCGTCTTCCACCTGGGGCAGCACGGCGTCGGCCAGTGCCAGCAGGCGCAGGCCTGTGGCACTGAACTGCGGCGGCACCGACTTGCGCTCGAACAGCGGTGCGCCGTAGCGGTCTTCCAGCAGCTTGACCTGGTGCGACAGCGCCGACTGCGTGAGATTGAGCAACTGCGCCGCCCGCACCAGGCTGCCGCTGTCGCGCAGGGCCTGCAGGGTGCGCAGGTGGCGGAGTTCCAGAATGGACTGTGACATTAAAAATATTCAAGTTGAATCTACAAAACTTTCGTTTGAATAATAAACGAAGCAGCGCGACCATTGCAGCCTTCATTGCATCGCACCCCCAAAAGAAGGAATTCGCCATGCCGCAAGCCCCGCACACGACCGCCCGCCCCGTGCTCACCCACACCCTGGGCTTTCCCCGCATGGGCGCCCGCCGCGCGCTGAAATTCGCGCTCGAATCGCATTGGCGCGGCGACAGCACCGCCGCCGACCTGCAGGCCACGGCCGCCGAGCTGCGCCAGCAGCACTGGCAAATCCAGGCCGATGCAGGCCTGGGCTTTGTCACCGTGGGCGACTTTGCGCTGTACGACCATGTGGCCAACCACATTCAGTTGCTGGGCTGCGAGCCCGCGCGCTTTGCTTTTGGCACCGAGACGCCCGAACTGCACCGCTACTTCGCCATGGCGCGGGGCGTATCGGCCACGGCCGCGCACGCGCACACCGGCTGCGGCCCCGGCTGCCATGCGCCGCAGCACGGCTCCGGCCAGCCCGCGCTGGAGATGACCAAGTGGTTCGACACCAACTACCACTACCTGGTGCCCGAGTTCCATGCCGCCACACGGTTCAGCGTGGCCAGCGAACGCCTGTTCGACGAGGTGCGGCAGGCGCAGACGCTGGGCCACAAGGTCAAGGCCGTGCTGCTGGGGCCTTTGAGCTTTTTGTGGCTGGGCAAGTCCAAGGAGGCGGGCTTTGACCGCTTCACACTGCTCGACCAACTGCTGCCGGTGTACGAGTCCGTGCTGGCGCGCCTGAAAGCCCAGGGTGTGGAATGGGTGCAGATCGACGAGCCCATCCTGGGCCTGGACCTGCCCGCCCCCTGGCGCCACGCTTTCGAGCCCGCCTACTGGCAACTGGCCCGCAGTGCGCCCAAACTGCTGCTGGCCACCTATTTCTCCCCCCTGCAGGACAACCTGCGCCTGGCCTGCCAGTTGCCGGTGGCCGGGCTGCATGTGGATGCTGTGCGCGCCCCGCAAGAACTGGTGGGCGTGGCGGACTGGCTGCCCGCGCACAAGGTGCTGTCGGTGGGCGTGGTCGATGGCCGCAACATCTGGCGCACCGACCTGGACGCGGCCCTGGCCCGCCTGCGGCCCGTGGCCGACAAGCACCAGGGCGCGCTGTGGCTGGCACCGTCGTGCTCGCTGCTGCATGTGCCGCTCGGCCTGCAGGCCGAGGAGCAGCTCGACGCGGAACTGCGCTCCTGGCTGGCCTTTGCCGTGGAAAAGCTCGATGAATTGGCGCTGCTGGCCACCGCCATCGGCCAGGGAGAGCACCTGGTGGAGGGTGCGCTGCGCGAGGCCCGCGCTGCCCAGGCGGCCCGCCGCGCCAGCCCCCGCGTGCACCGCGCCACCGTGGCGGCCCGGCTGGCCGCCGCCGCACCAGGGGCCGACCAGCGCAACAGCCCTTTCCTGCAGCGTCGGCAGGCCCAGCGTGCACGGCTCAGGCTGCCGCTGCTGCCCACCACCACCATTGGCTCGTTTCCGCAGACCCCTGAAATCCGCACCGCCCGCGCCGCGTTCAAGCGCGGCGCGCTGGACGCGGCCCACTACCGGCAGCGCATGCAGGCCGAAATCCAGCTCGCCGTGCGCCAGCAGGAGGCGCTGGGCATTGATGTGCTGGTGCACGGCGAAGCCGAGCGCAACGACATGGTCGAATACTTTGGCGAGCAGCTCGACGGCTTTGCCTTCACGCAGCACGGCTGGGTGCAAAGCTACGGCTCACGCTGTGTCAAACCCCCCATCATTTACGGCGACGTGGCCCGCCCCGCGCCCATGACCGTGGCCTGGACGCAGTTTGCCCAAAGCCTGACCGACAAGCCCCTGAAGGGCATGCTGACCGGCCCCATCACCCTCCTGCAGTGGAGCTTTGTGCGCGACGACCAGCCGCGCAGCCAGACCGCCGAGCAGATCGCCTGGGCCATCCGCGACGAGGTGTGCGACCTGGAAGCCGCAGGCATTGCCATCATCCAGATCGACGAGCCCGCCCTCCGCGAGGGCCTGCCCCTGCGCAAGGGCGGCTGGAAGCCGTACCTGGCCTGGGCCACGCGGGCTTTCCGCATCAGTGCCAGCGGCGTGCAGGACGCCACGCAAATCCACACGCACATGTGCTACAGCGAGTTCAACGACATCCTGCCCGAGATCGCCGCCATGGACGCCGACGTGATCACCATTGAAACCAGCCGCTCGGACATGGAATTGCTGCAGGGGTTTGGCGACTTCCAATACCCCAACGAGATCGGCCCCGGCGTGTACGACATCCACTCGCCGCGCGTGCCAGGCGTGGATGAGATGACGGCGCTGCTGCAAAAAGCCGCCCAGGTCGTGCCCATCGCCCACCTGTGGGTCAACCCCGACTGCGGCCTCAAAACCCGTGGCTGGCCCGAGACCGAGGCCGCCCTGGCCCACATGGTGCAGGCCGCGCACATGGTGCGGGCACAGCTGGAAGCAGAAACCAGTTGACAGCCAAAATGCCATGCAGCGCTTATTCACAAAGCGATTGCAGCTATTACTAAGATAGCATTTTGGGCCAGCGCACCGGGCCGATCGCGCCAAAGGCACTGGCTGCCCCTTTGCATGGCGCCCCTGATTGGCGCAAAATGCGCCAATCAGGAGAACATCGTGGCCGCTACTGCCTTTGCATCCGTCAAACTCCCCCAATCCCTCGTCGAGCAGGCGCGCCAGGCGGCACTGCCCATGCGCCGCTCGGTCGCCAGCCAGATCGAATACTGGGCCACGCTGGGCCAGATCGTGGAGCACACGGGCCTGAGCGTGCAGGAGGCCCGCACCGCCATCGAGCAGTACGAAGCCGCAGCGCACACACAGGCCCCGGCATCGGTGGGCGCCCTGACCGCCCGTTTGCTGGCCGCACAGGCCCAAGGCTCGCTGGCGCAGCGCGTGCGCGAAGTGGTGCAGGAAAACCAGTCTCACAGCCACTGAACCCGCCGCACCCATGCCGTCGCCACTCTGGTTTCACCTGCTGGCAGGCCCCAATGGCGCAGGCAAATCCACGCTGTACCGCGCCCTGGTGCGCGAAGGCATCCTGGGGCCGCCCCTCGAATTTGTGAACGCGGACCTGCATGAGCGCACGCACCTGCAGCACATGACCGACCCGCAACAGCGCTCCGAGGCGGCGCGCGCCTGGGCCGAGGCGCGCCGCACGGCGCTGATGGACGCACGCACGCCGTTTGCCAGCGAAACCGTTTTTTCACACCCGTCCAAGCTCCGCCTGATCGACACCGCGCAGCGCCAAGGCTATACCGTTGCGCTGCACATCGTGGCGCTGGACGACCCGGCCCGCTTGCCCGCACGCGTGGCCCAGCGCGTGCGCGAGGGCGGTCACCCCGTGCCGGTGGAGCGCATTCTGGCGCGCTATCCGCGCACCATGGAATACCTTGCGCAGGCTGTGCGCCAGGCCGATGCGGCCTACCTGTACGACGCACAGGAGGTGTCGGAGGGCGGCCCGCGCCTGGTGGCCCTGCGCACCCCGGCGGGCACAACGGCGCTGGCCAACCCCCTGCCGCCCTGGGCGCAGCGCATGCTGCAAGCTTAGGCCGCCTGCTCCGGCACCCCAGGCGCCAGCAGCGCCTGCTCCCGCTGCACCGTTTCCTTCAGAAACCCCCACACGGCCTGCATGCGCGCCAGGTATTTGGACTCGGCCGGCATGCTCATCCAGAAGGTGCGGGTAAAACGCGCCTGCTGGGGCAGTACCCGCTGCAGCAGCGGGTCGCGGTCGGCCAGAAAGGCCGGCAGCACGGCCAGGCCGGCACCGGCGCGCACGGCTTCGTATTGCGCGGTGATGCTGGTGCTGCGAAACGCAAAGCGCTCGGGCTGGTGCAGGGCATCGAGAAACTGCAGCTCCTTGGTGAACAGCAGGTCGTCCACATAGCTGATGAAGGCGTGGTGGCACAGATCTTCGCGCTGGGTGACCGGGAACGAGCGGGCCAGGTAGCCGCGCTGGCCGTACAGGTGCAGCGCATAGTCGGTCAACCGGACCACGATGACCGAGCCGCGTGTCGGGCGCTCGAGCGAGATGATGATGTCGGCCTCCCGGCGGGAGAGGTGCAGCATGCGCGGCAGTGCCAGCAGGTCAATCGACAGCTGCGGGTGCTTTTGCGTCAGGCATGCCAGGTGCGGCGCCAAAATCAGGGTGCCAAAACCTTCGGTGGCGCCCACACGCACCAGGCCCGAGGGGCCGCCGCCCGGCGCGGGGGCGGCGCGCTCCACGCCCAGCACCGCCGCTTCCATGGCCTCGACCGAGGGCAGCAGGTGGCGCCCCGCCTCGGCCAGGCGGTGGCCCCCCGCCTCGCGGGCGAACAGGGTGGCGCCCATCTGCTTTTCCAGCGCCTGGATGCGGCGTGACACGGTGGTGTGCTCCACACCCAGGCGGCGCGCCGCGCCTGCCAGCGTGCCGGTACGCGCCAGTTCCAGAAAAAAGCGCAGGTTGTCCCAGTCCATCGTGTCTCCCGTGAGGCGGTGTTGCGCAGTGCTTCACTTACACGCGCCTTGCGAAATCATGTGCATAAATGCAGATACCGTGCGCGCTTTTAGGTATTGTGCTGACAATTATGCACATATACCATCAGGGGGTTTCGGGCAATCGGGCCCGTCCTTTCAGGAGACAACTGCATGAACGCACCCACCAACGTGGCCGCACTGGCCCCCACCGTCAAGCTGCTGATCGGCGGCCAGTTCGTCGAATCCCAAACCACCGAGTGGCGCGACGTGGTCAACCCAGCCACCCAGCAGGTGCTGGCCCGTGTGCCCTTTGCCACGCAGAACGAAATCGACGCCGCCGTGGCCTCGGCCAAGGCCGCCTTCAAGACCTGGAAGAAGACCCCCATCGGCGCACGCGCCCGCATCTTCCTGAAATACCAGCAGCTCATCCGCGAAAACATGGCCGAACTGGCCGCCATCCTGACCGCCGAACAGGGCAAGACCCTGCCCGACGCCGAAGGCGATGTGTTCCGCGGCCTCGAAGTGGTGGAGCATGCCGCCAGCATCGGCAACCTGCAGCTGGGCGAGCTGGCCAACAACGTGGCCAGCGGCGTGGACACCTACACCGTGCTGCAGCCCCTGGGCGTGTGCGCAGGCATCACCCCGTTCAACTTCCCCGCCATGATCCCGCTGTGGATGTTCCCCATGGCCATCGCCACGGGCAACACCTTCGTGCTCAAGCCCTCCGAGCAGGACCCCATGGTGACCATGCGCCTGTGCGAGCTGGCGCTGGAAGCCGGTATTCCGCCCGGCGTGCTGAACGTGATCCACGGCGGCGAAATGGCCGTGAACGCCATCTGCGACCACCCGGACATCAAGGCCGTATCGTTCGTGGGCTCCACCAAGGTGGGCACGCATGTGTACAACCGCGCCACCCTCAACGGCAAGCGCGCGCAGTGCATGATGGGCGCGAAGAACCACGCCATCATCCTGCCCGACGCGAACAAGGAGCAGACCCTCAACGCCATCGCCGGCGCCTCGTTCGGCGCCGCAGGCCAGCGCTGCATGGCCCTGCCCGTGGTGGTGCTGGTGGGCGAGGCCCAGAAGTGGATTCCCGACCTGGTGGCCAAGGCCCAAACGCTCAAGATCAGCGGCGGCACCGAAAAGGGCACGGACGTGGGCCCCGTCATCTCGTGCGCCGCGCTCTCGCGCATCGAGGGCCTGATCGAGCGCGGCATTGCCGACGGCGCCACGCTGGAACTCGACGGCCGCAAGCCCCAGGTGGCAGGCTACGAGCAGGGCAACTTCGTCGGCCCGACCATCTTCAGCGGCGTCAAGCCCGGCATGGCCATCTATGACCAGGAAATCTTCGGCCCCGTGCTGAGCCTGGTGGGCGCCGCCAACCTGGACGAGGCCATCGAGTTCATCAACGCCAACCCCAACGGCAACGGCACGGCGGTGTTCACGCAGTCGGGCGCGGCCGCACGCAAGTTCCAGGAAGAGATCGACGTCGGCCAGGTCGGCATCAACGTGCCCGTGCCCGTGCCCGTGCCGCTGTTCTCGTTCTCGGGTTCGCGCGCCTCCAAGCTCGGCGACCTGGGCCCCTACGGCAAGCAGGTCATCCTGTTCTACACGCAGACCAAGACGGTCACGGCGCGCTGGTTCGACGACAGCACCGCGTCGCATGGTGTCAACACCACGATCAGCTTGAAGTAAGACCGGGGCTGTCGCCCCCTGCCTTGCCCCCTCTCCCCTCGCGGGCGAGGGGATTCAAGCGAAATCGGCTTACAACGCCCGTCCAGCAAGCGCAAGCAGCTATCAAAACAAAAGCATCCAAGTAGGAGACCCGCCGATGGACTTTGAACTGAACGAGGACCAGCGCGCCTTTGCACAGACTGCGCGCGATTTCGCTGTGGCCGAGCTGGCGCCCCACGCCGCGCAGTGGGACGCCGAAGCCATCTTCCCCAAAGATGCCATTGCCAAGGCGGGTGAACTGGGTTTTTGCGGGCTCTACGCCCCGGAGAATGCTGGCGGCCTCGCCCTGCCCCGCCTTGATGCCACGCTGGTGTTCGAGGAAATGGCGGCCATCGACCCCAGCACCACCGCCTTCATCACCATCCACAACATGGCCACCTGGATGCTGGGCACCTGGGCCACACCCGCCGTGCGCGACCACTGGGGGCCGCTGCTGACCGCCGGCGAAAAACTCGCGTCCTATTGCCTGACCGAACCCGGCGCGGGCTCGGACGCGGCATCGCTCAAGACACGGGCCGATCGCGTGGGCGGCGAATACGTCATCAACGGCGCCAAGGCCTTCATCTCGGGCGCGGGCGCCACCGATGTGCTGGTGCTCATGGCCCGCACGGGCGACGCCCAGTCGGGCGCACGCGGCATCAGCGCGTTTGCCGTGCCCGCCAACGCCCCCGGCATCAGCTACGGCAAAAAAGAACACAAGATGGGCTGGAACAGCCAGCCCACACGCACCATCAGCTTTGACAACGTGCGCATCCCTGTCGACCACCTGCTGGGCAGCGAAGGCGAAGGCTTCAAGATCGCCATGAAGGGCCTGGACGGCGGACGCATCAACATTGCCACCTGCTCGGTGGGCGCGGCGCAAGGCGCGCTGGCGCAGGCGCAGGCCTACATGCAGGAGCGCAAACAGTTCGGCAAATCGCTCGCCAGCTTCCAGGCCCTGCAGTTCAAGCTGGCCGACATGGCCACCGAGCTGGTGGCCGCACGGCAAATGGTGCGCCTGGCCGCCAGCAAGCTTGACGCGGGAGCCGCTGATGCATCGACCTACTGCGCCATGGCCAAGCGCTTTGCCACCGATGCGGGCTTTGCCGTCTGCAACGAGGCGCTGCAGCTGCACGGCGGCTACGGCTACATCCGCGAATACCCGCTCGAGCGCCTGCTGCGCGACGCGCGCGTGCACCAGATTCTGGAAGGCACGAACGAAATCATGCGCGTCATCATTGCCCGGCGCATGCTTGAGAGCGATGCACCGGACGTGATCCGCTAGGTTTTTGATAGCTGCTTGCGCTTTACCAACATGCGTTTTTGCTCTATTTGACCTTCAATACACCACCATGCCCGCCCGCCCCGTGCCCCTTGAGACCCTGCGCCTCATCGCCGCAGTGCGGGACGCGCTGGCCGAGCACCTGGGCGCGGACGCCACCGTGGACGAGCGCCCGCTCTTCGGCTGCCACGCCTTCATGGTGAACGGCAAGCTGTGCCTGGCCGTCAAGGGCGAAGACCTGCTGGTGCGCCTGCCGCCATCCGGGCACGAGGCCACCGCCGAGCGCCCCGGCGTGCGCGAACTGGACCCGCGCGGCGGCATGCCCGGCTACTTCTGGGTCGAGCCCGTGGGCTACACCACAAAGGCCCAGTGGCGTCACTGGATCACAGCCGCCCTCGCCTACAACCCGCAGGCCAAGGCCTCGCCCCGGCGCGCCAGGGCCCGCGCAGCGCCCACCACGGCACCGCACGAGCAGGCGCAAAAAATATAAGCCTTTTTAGCCTCTAACGCTTATCCCATAAGCGCTGGCAGCTATCAAAAGAAAAGCAATCTCACCATCACCACCACCAGGAGACAACACCATGCAAATCGCATTCATCGGCCTCGGCAACATGGGCGGCCCCATGGCCCTCAACCTGCAAAAAGCCGGCCACGACGTCCGCGCCTTCGACCTCTCCAA
>JAMLIQ010000036.1 GCA_023954095.1 Burkholderiaceae bacterium
AATAGCGCTCCGGCAGTCTGCCTGAAACACCTTCTGTGCCTGCAGCTCGCGCCAGGCTCTCAACTTTTGAACTGCACCAAGTTTAACCTTGGCACACCATTAATTTGCAGATCACTCAGTGGCAACAGCCGTCAAGCACCTGCTCCCGACTTGAAATTGGCCTTCTTCAGCAGAGAGTCATACTGCTGAGACATCAGGTAGTTTTGTACCTGTGCCATGAAATCCATGGTGACCACGACAATGATCAACAAAGATGTACCACCAAAATAAAATGGCACATTGTATTTAATAATCAAAAATTCAGGCAACAAACAAACAAAGGTGATATATATAGCACCAATCAATGTCAGACGCAGCAAGATTTTATCGATATAGCGTGCAGTCTGTTCGCCAGGTCGGATACCGGGGATAAATGCACCGCTTTTCTTCAGGTTATCTGCTGTTTCACGACTATTGAAGACAAGTGCCGTATAAAAGAAACAGAAGAAAATGATGGCAGTTGCATAAAACATGACGTACACAGGTTGGCCTGGTGTAAGCGCACCCGAAATGTCCTTCAACCAGCGCATGGATTCACCAGCACTAAACCAATTCACGACTGTCGCGGGAAGCAAAATAATAGATGACGCAAAGATCGGAGGGATCACGCCTGCCATATTCAACTTCAGTGGAAGATGCGACGACTGACCACCATAGACTTTGTTGCCCACCTGTCGCCGCGCATAATTCACAAGTATCTTCCGCTGCCCACGCTCTACGTAGACAACAAAATACGTCACCAGACCCACCACCAGTACGATAAAAATGGCCGCAACGATACTCATTGCACCCGTACGTACCAATTCCAGCAAGCCACCGATGGAACTAGGCAAACCGGCTGCAATACCTGCAAAAATCAGAATCGATATACCATTTCCCAAACCACGTTCTGTGATTTGCTCGCCCAGCCACATCAAAAACATGGTTCCTGCCGTAAGACTGACTACCGCAGTCATGCGGAATCCAAAACCAGGGGCAAGCACCAGACCAGCCGAACTTTCCAGCGCCACAGCAATACCTAACGACTGGAAGATAGCAAGCCCCAGAGTACCATAGCGGGTATATTGGGTTATTTTTCGACGTCCGGCTTCACCCTCTTTTTTCAGCTGTTCAAACGTAGGCACTGCATAGGTCATGAGTTGCATGATGATCGATGCCGAGATATATGGCATGATCCCCAATGCAAATACGGTAAAACGCGAAAGCGCCCCACCAGAAAACATATTGAATAAATTCAATATGCCTTGTTGACCGCTGAACAGTTGCTTGAGTTGGGCCGGATCGATACCAGGCACGGGAATATGTGCCCCAATGCGGTATACGACCAGCGCCAGCAGCAGAAAAACCAGACGACGGCGCAAATCGCCGTACTTGCCGGTTTTTGCTATTGATGCTGCGCTAGTTGCCACAAGTGCCTTCCTTATTGAAGCTTCAGGCCACCGAACCGCCGGCGGCTTCGATCGCAACCTTGGCAGCCGCTGTCGCACCGATACCGCTCAGCTTGACCGCCGAACCGATTGCTCCAGTGTTGATCACCTTTACAACCTTGGCATTCTGAGCGACCAGACCGGCCTGCTTCAGAACAAGCATGTCAACCTCTGCCAGACCCAACTGGGCCAGAGCCGTCAACGTGACTTCAGCATTGAATTGCAACGTTTGCGACTTGAAACCACGCTTGGGGAGACGGCGCTGCAGCGGCATTTGACCGCCTTCGAAGCCAACCTTGTGATACCCGCCCGAACGCGACTTCTGCCCTTTATGGCCACGACCAGCCGTCTTGCCGAGTCCAGAGCCAATGCCCCGGCCCACGCGACGCTTGGCGTGTTTTGCACCATCCGCAGGCTTGATGTTATTGAGTTCCATCATTGACCTCTCAGAGGATTTTGACCAGATAACTGATCTTGTTGATCATGCCTCGCACTGCAGGTGTATCCTGCAATTCGCTGACACTGTTCAGCTTGCGCAGACCCAGGCCGCGCACAGTGGCACGATGGGACACCTTGGTTCCGATGGGGCTGCGCACCAGCTGAATCTTCACGGTTTGTTGTGTAGACATTGTCCAGACTCCTGTCAGGCGAAGAGGTCTTCGACCGACTTACCGCGCTTCGATGCCACTTCCGCCGGTGTGGTGGAATTGGTGAGCGCGTCAAATGTGGCACGAACCATGTTGTAGGGGTTGGATGAGCCGTGGCTTTTGGCCACAATGTCGGTCATTCCCATCACTTCGAAAACGGCTCGCATCGGGCCGCCAGCAATGATGCCCGTCCCTTTGGGCGCTGGTGCCATCATGACGTGCGCTGCGCCATGGTGTCCGGTCACCTGGTGATGAATCGTGCCATTTTTGAGAGACACCTTCACCATGTTGCGACGAGCCTCTTCCATTGCCTTTTGAACAGCAGCAGGCACTTCCTTGGATTTGCCTTTGCCCATGCCCACGCGGCCATCGCCATCACCAACAACGGTTAGGGCAGCAAAACCAAGAATGCGACCGCCCTTCACGACTTTGGTGACGCGGTTGACCGCAATCATCTTCTCGCGCATGCCGTCGTCACGACCTTCGTCTTGCACTCGGGGTTGAAATTTAGCCATTTTTTATTCCGTTCCGCTTAGAACTGCAGACCCGCTTCACGTGCGGCGTCGGCAAGAGCCTTGACGCGGCCATGATAGGCAAAACCTGCGCGATCAAATGCAACCTTCTCCACACCTGCCTGCTTGGCTTTTTCGGCAATTCGCTTGCCAATGATTTGCGCAGCAGCGGCGTTGCCACCTTTGCCGGCGCCACCCAGTGCTGCACGCACATCGGCTTCGGCAGTGGAGGCGCTGGCAAGCACTTTGCTGCCATCGCCGGAAATCACGGTTGCATAGATATGGAGATTCGTACGGTTGACTGTCAGTCGCGCTACGCCTTGTTGTGCAATGCGAATGCGTGTCTGACGGGCCCGACGAAGACGCTGCTCTTTCTTGGTCAACATGTTGCAGCTCCTTATTTCTTCTTGGTCTCTTTGATCGTGATTTTTTCGTCCGCATAACGGATTCCCTTACCCTTGTAGGGCTCGGGCGGACGGACCGCACGGATCTCTGCAGCAATTTGGCCCACGCGCTGGCGGTCTGCACCCTTGACGACTACTTCTGTCGGCGTAGGGGTTGCAACGGTGATACCAGCAGGCATTTCAAAATTGACAGGGTGCGAATAGCCTACTGCCAAATTGAGCTTGGAACCGGAAGCGGAGGCCTTGTAGCCCACGCCCACCAGGCTGAGCTTCTTCTCAAAACCCTTGCTGACGCCAATCACCATGTTGCTTACCAACTGGCGAATCGTGCCACTCATGGCATTGGCTTCACGCGATTCATTGGCTGGCGCAAAACTCAGCTTGCCGTCATTGCTGGACACCGTGACCAGCGAATTCTGAGCCAATGACAACGAACCACCAGAGCCCTTGACAGAGATCTGGTCATCTTTAATCGACACATCCACACCAGCGGGGATGGCCACAGGCATTTTTCCTACTCGGGACATTTCAGTTACTCCTCAATGCCGCGGTTAGGCCACGTAGCAAAGCACTTCGCCACCGACCCCGGTAGCACGCGCTTTACGATCAGTCATGACGCCTTTGGGGGTGGTGACAATAGCCACACCCAGACCGTTCATCACTTGCGGAATGGAATCACGGCCCTTGTACACGCGCAAGCCAGGACGGCTGACGCGCTCAATGCGCTCGATCACCGGACGCCCGGCGTGGTACTTCAGGGCAATTTCAATTTCAGATTTGCCACCATCGGTCTTGACCTGAAATCCATCAATATACCCTTCATCCTTCAGCACCTGGACGATAGCAGTCTTCACCCTGGAAGACGGCACCACCACGGTTGCCTTGGAGACCATTTGGGCATTGCGGATGCGGGTCAACAGGTCAGCGATAGGATCACTCATGCTCATGTTGTATCTCTCCTGCCTGCTTACCAGCTGGCCTTGGTGACACCCGGGATGTCGCCAGAAAAGGCCAGCTCGCGAATCTTGGCGCGAGCCAGACCGAACTGACGGAAGGTGCCACGGGGACGACCCGTGATTGCACAGCGGTTGCGTTGACGCGTCGGGTTGGCGTTGCGGGGAAGCTTCTGCAAACCCAGACGGGCCGCCTCACGCTCTTCATCGCTGCGCTTTGCGTCGGTTGCGACAGCCTTGAACTCAGCGTATTTCGCTGCATACTTGGCTGCCAACTTTTCGCGCTTGAGTTCGCGCTGGATCAATGCTACTTTAGCCATACGCCGCCTCAGTTCTTGAACGGGAAACGGAAACCCGTGAGCAGTGCCTTGCACTCTTCATCGGTTTTTGCCGTCGTGGTGATGCTGATATTGAGACCGCGCAGCGCGTCGACCTTGTCGTACTCGATCTCAGGAAAAATGATCTGCTCTTTGACGCCGATGTTGTAATTTCCACGGCCATCAAAAGAACGGCCAGAAATCCCCCGGAAGTCCCGCACACGCGGCAGAGCCACGGTAACGAAACGGTCGAGAAATTCATACATCTGGACACCGCGCAGCGTCACCATGCAGCCAATCGCTTGCTCTTCACGAATTTTGAAACCAGCGATAGCCTTCTTGGCCTTGGTAACCACGGGCTTCTGGCCCGCAATTTTGGACAAATCGGAAACAGCGTGATCCATGACCTTTTTATCAGCCACAGCTTCGCTCACACCCATATTAAGCGTGATCTTGCTGAGACGCGGAACCTGCATGGGCGACGTGTACCCGAACTGCTTGATGAGTTCAGGTGCGACTTTTTCGCGGTAGTGTTGTTGGAGTCGTGCCATTCTTTACCCCTTAGGCCGTCTTGATTTCAGCGCCGCTGGACTTGTATACGCGAACACGCGAACCATCCGCCTGCACCTTGATGCCGACACGGTCAGCCTTACCCGTGGCAGCGTTATAAATTGCCACATTGGACTGGTGAATCGGCATGGCCTTTTCAACGATGCCGCCTGTCGTCCCCTTCATAGGGTTCGGCTTGACATGTTTCTTCACGAGGTTGATGCCGTCGATGACCACATGCGAATCATCCTTGCGCAGCGACACCGTGCCACGCTTACCCTTATCGCGCCCAGTGAGCACAACGATTTCGTCGCCCTTGCGAATCTTGTTCATCGCACTGTCCTTAGAGAACTTCAGGAGCCAGCGACACGATCTTCATGAACTTTTCGTTACGCAGTTCGCGCGTCACGGGTCCAAAGATGCGGGTACCAATAGGCTCCAGCTTTGCATTGAGCAACACCGCAGCGTTGCCATCGAATTTCACGAGCGAGCCATCACCGCGGCGAATGCCCTTGGCAGTACGCACCACCACAGCACTATAAATCTCGCCCTTCTTGACGCGCCCACGCGGTGCAGCCTCTTTGACGCTGACCTTGATGATGTCGCCCACACTTGCGTAGCGCCGCTTGGACCCACCCAGCACCTTGATGCACAGGACGGACTTCGCGCCGGTATTGTCGGCAACGTCTAACCGAGTTTCTGTCTGGATCATTTCAATATTCCCAACTTGCACCAGAAGCCGCGCACCCCGACATTTTCGGAAGCACCTGGCAGCCAGTCAGTCTTGGGCCCGTCGTCCACCCTGCAAACCATTTGCAGGGCTTTCCTGGGCAGAATTTCGCTGATTTCTTAGCGAAGCCTGCAATTCTGACAAAACATCACAGGCTCGTCAAGCACTTTCGAAGATACGGCCTAATTCGGCAAACGCAAATACTGCTCCGCCAAGGAAACAAAGGCCGCATGTTGCGGATCGCAACCCGTTTCCTGTTGCAGGATTTCTGCCACATCGGAGGCCATCTCAGCAGCTTGGCGCGCATTCAGAAAGAGGACGCGCCACCGCCGCGCAAGCACATCTTCGACTGTGCGTGCGTATTCGTATCTTGCGGCAAATCGCACCATGGCTTCGTTCACACCCTCCCCCAGATCGCGCCCAGCCCCCGGCAGCTGGCGCGCAAAATCAGCTTCGTTACCGTAGGAATGCCAGCCCTGGGCATCACACATGCGATGCTGAACGGGTTGCGCAGGAGAACCCACGAGCGGCAAATGTGTCGTTACTCCAGCAGGGCGCTGCTCCAGCAACCCGCTGGTAAAGCACTTTTGCAGTACATCTTCGGCCATCGCCCGATAGGTGGTCCACTTGCCGCCAGTCACAGTAACCAGGCCACTGCGGCTGGCCAACACAGTGTGCTCTCGGCTCAGACTCTTGGTATTGTTGCCGTCATCGTCCTGCGGTTTGACCAAGGGACGCAGTCCCACCCAGATGCTGCGAATATCTTCTGGCCGGGGCGCCTTGCGCAGATAGCGCGCAGACTCCCGGAGGATGAACGCCATTTCTTCCGGGAAAGGCTCCGGTTCGCGCTCCAGGTCGTTGCGCGGACTATCTGTGGTACCCAGGATGACCTTGCCTAGCCAAGGCACGGCGAACAACACCCGGCCATCCGCCGTCTTGGGCACCATCAGCGCGTGATCGGACGCGAGGAACTCCCGATCTACCACCACGTGTACTCCCTGGCTGGGCGCCACGATGGGCAGGACGGGACGCCCTGTCGCCTCGCCATCCTGCTGGCGCAGCGCATCGACCCATACCCCTGTCGCGTTCACGATACAGCGTGCGCGCAGGGTGTGACGGGTACCGGTCTCGGTGTCTTCGCACACCACGCCATTGACGCGGCCATTTGTGTGCAACAACTCGCGTGCAGCACAGTAATTCACCAGAAGAGCGCCGTTGAGCGCTGCAGTACGTGCCAGCGCCAAGGCCAGACGTGCGTCATCGAACTGGCCGTCCCAATACTTGACCCCGCCTTTGAGATTCTGCGCTCTCACAGTGGGCAGGCACTGCAGTGTGCGTGCCGTCCCCAGAAATTCGGTCGAACCCAGCCCGGCCTTCCCCGCCAAGGCGTCGTACATTTTCAATCCCACGCCATAGAAAGGAGCCTCCCAGCAGTGATAGGAAGGCATGACAAATGCCAGCGGTTGGGCCAGGTGGGGCGCATTCTTCAGCAAGGTCGTGCGTTCGTGCAATGCCTCACGTACAAGGGCGATATTCCCCTGTGCCAGATAACGAACGCCGCCGTGCACCAGTTTAGTGGCCCGTGAAGATGTTCCCTTTGCAAAGTCATGCGACTCGACCAGCGCGACGCTGAAGCCTCGTACCGCGGCGTCCAGAGCCACACCCAGACCTGTGGCGCCTCCACCAATAATGACCAGATCGAATGTGTGCTGCTCTCCGATGCGGCCCATCAGGTCGGCACGGACGGTCGGCAAAGGGGGGTGTGCTGTGGTCATGGTGGGATTGCATCCATGCGCATCGGTATCGAATTGATGTGGTTTCATCCCCGCTCCACCAGGGAGCGGGGGAGGCAATGCATGGCCGCAAAGCCACGGAATTGCCTGCTGGATCAGGCGCTCAGCGCACCTTGCCTTCCTTCCATGCCTGCAGCAACTTGCCGTAGGCAATGGTCTCTCCCTTCGGCTTTTCGTTGGCCAGCTTGGCCCATGGCGCCTGCTTGTCGCTCAGCCACTTCTTGGGGTCTTCCTTCTTGTTGAGCTTGGGCGCACAACGCTCCATGCCTGCGCGCTGCAGGCGCGCCATCACCTGATCCATCTCGTCGGCCAGTGTGTCCATTGCGCCTTGCGGGGTCTTTTCACCCGTGACAGCTTGCGCGACGTTCTTCCACCACAGTTGGGCCAGCTTGGGGTAATCGGGCACGTTGGTGCCGGTGGGCGACCAGGCCACGCGCGCCGGGCTGCGGTAGAACTCGACCAGGCCGCCAAGCTTGGGCGCGGCGTCCGTCATGGCCTTGGACTGGATATCGCTCTCGCGGATCGGGGTCAGACCGGTCAGCGTCTTCTTGAGCGAGGTGGTCTTGGCGGTCACGAACTGGGCGTACAGCCAGGCGGCGGCGGTCTTGTTGGCGTCATGGTCCTTGAAGAAAGTCCACGAACCCACGTCCTGGTAGCCGTTCTGCATGCCCTGCTTCCAGTACGGGCCGTTCGGGCCAGGAGCCATGCGCCACTTGGGCGTGCCGTCGGCGTTCACCACGGGCAGGCCGGGCTTGGTCATGTCGGCGGTGAAGGCGGTGTACCAGAAGATCTGCTGGGCGATCTGGCCTTGCGCGGGCACGGGGCCGGCTTCGCCGAAGGTCATGCCCATGGCTTCCTTGGGCGCGTACTTCTTCATCCAGTCCACGTACTTGGTGAGGGCGTAGACGGCGGCAGGCGAGTTGGTGGCGCCGCCACGGGCCACCGAGGCGCCCACGGGCGTGCACTTGTCGTCAGCCACGCGGATGCCCCATTCGTCGATCGGCAGCCCGTTGGGCGCGCCGATGTCGGCCGTGCCCGCCATCGACAGCCAGGCGTCGGTGAAGCGCCAGCCCAGCGACGGGTCCTTCTTGCCGTAGTCCATGTGGCCGTAGATGGCCTTGCCGTCGATATTCTTCACGTCGTTGGTGAAGAACTCGGCGATGTCCTCGTAGGCGCTCCAGTTCAGCGGCACGCCCAGGTCGTAGCCATACTTGGCCTTGAACTTGTCCTTGATGTCCTTGCGGTCGAACAGGTCGGCGCGGAACCAGTACAGGTTGGCGAACTGCTGGTCGGGCAACTGGTAGAGCTTGCCGTCCGGCGCCGTGGTGAACTTGGTGCCGATGTAGTCCTTGAGGTCGATGCCGGGGTTGGTGAACTCCTTGCCTGCGCCGCCCATGTAGTCGGTCAGGTTCATGATCTTGCCGTAGCGGTAGTGGGTGCCGATCAGGTCAGAATCGGAAATCCAGCCGTCATAGATCGACTTGCCCGACTGCATGGAGGTCTGCAGCTTCTCGACCACGTCGCCTTCCTGGATCAGGTCGTGCTTGACCTTGATGCCGGTGATTTCCTCGAACGCCTTGGCCAGCGTCTTGGACTCGTATTCGTGCGTGGTGATGGTTTCCGACACCACCGAGATTTCCTTCACGCCCTTGGTCTGCAGCTTCTTGGCCGCGTCGATGAACCACTTCATCTCGGCCATCTGCTGGTCCTTGCTCAGCGTGGACGGCTGGAATTCGCTGTCGATCCATTTCTTGGCCTCAGCCTCCCCAGCCCAGGCGGCCTGGCCCAGGGCCAGTGCGGCTGCGGCAAATGCGACTGCCTTCAATTGAACCTTCATCACTTGTCTCCTCATTGGGCCTCCCCTTTTACAAATGAACCCCGGCCGCGGGGGAGGAACGGGCCGGATTTCTCGAGAACTTCAGGCTTTGCGCATGACCACGACCAGCGCTGCCATTGACAATACGAAACTGATCCACACCGAAGGCGCTGTTTCCAGCGAGAACCACTGCATCATTTTTTCGCCCAGCCCCACCCAGGCCAGATTGATGTAGGCCGCCGTCAGCAATCCGATGAAAAGCCGGTCGCCACGTGTCGTTTCGATCGGCAAGAACCCTTTGCGTAACACGGTGGGTGACCTGATTTCCCAGACTGTCATGCCCACCAGCATGAACACGATGCAGACAAAAAAAACAGCCACTGGCGTGGTCCAGGCCATCCACTCAAACATGAAAATCCCCTTTGATCCGTTGGAAACAGCGCTCAAGGCCTGTCTCGTTCATACCCGTCACACCCGGCCCATCGCGAACCCCTTCGCGATGTAATGCCGCACAAACCAGATGACGATGGCGCCCGGTACGATGGTGAGCACCCCCGCAGCTGCCAGCGTGGCCCAATCCATGCCCGACGCACTGACCGTGCGCGTCATGGTCGCCACGATAGGCTTGGCATTCACGCTGGTCAGGGTTCGCGCCAGCAACAATTCAACCCAGCTGAACATGAAGCAGAAGAACGCAGCAACCCCGACACCCGCCTTGATCAACGGCAGGAAGATGGTGAGGAAGAATCGGGGAAAGGAATAGCCGTCGATATAGGCAGTCTCGTCGATTTCACGGGGAATGCCGCTCATGAAACCCTCCAGAATCCACACGGCCAGGGGCACGTTGAACAGCAAATGCGCCAGTGCCACCGCCAGGTGCGTATCCATGAGGCCCACCGTGGTGTAAAGCTGGAAAAATGGCAGCAGGAACACAGCAGGCGGTGTCATGCGGTTGGTCAGCAGCCAGAAGAACACATGCTTGTCGCCCAGAAACTGGTAGCGCGAGAAAGCATAGGCCGCTGGCAAGGCCACGGTCAGCGAAATTGCCATGTTGATAGCGACGTAGATCAGGCTGTTGATATAGCCCGAATACCACGAAGGATCGGTGAAGATGGTCTTGTAGTTGGCCCAGGTGAAGTGCTGAGGCCAGAACGAGAAATGGGACAGAATTTCCTCGTTCGTCTTGAAGCTCATGTTGATCATCCAGTAGATGGGCAACACGGCAAAAATCAGGTACGCGACGAGGAACAGCGTGCGCTTCTGGAATCGTTTTTCATTCATGACCGGCCCCTTGTGCATCGGCGGTTCCCATGCGCTGCATCCAGTTGTAGAGAATGAAGCACATCAGCAGGATGATGAGGAAGTAGATCAGCGAGAAAGCGGCGGCAGGCCCGAGATCGAACTGCCCCACCGCCTTTTGCGTGAGGTACTGCGACAGGAACGTTGTGGCATTGCCCGGGCCACCACCTGTCAGCACGAAGGGCTCTGTATAGATCATGAAGCTGTCCATGAAGCGCAACAGCACCGCGATCATCAACACGCCACGCATCTTGGGCAACTGGATGTAGCGAAACACAGCCAGCTTGCTCGCCCCATCGATCCGGGCCGCCTGGTAGTACGCGTCAGGAATGCTGCGCAGACCGGCAAAGCACAGCAATGCGACCAGCGGAGTCCAGTGCCATACATCCATTACCAGCACCGTGATCCAGGCATGGGTGGAGTTCCCGGTGTAGCTGTAGTCGATACCCATCTTTTGCAGCGTGAAACCGAGCAGGCCGATATCAGCACGCCCATAGATCTGCCAGATTGTTCCGACCACATTCCAGGGAATCAGCAGCGACAGCGCCACCACCACCAGCACGGCCGAGGACTTCCACCCCTGCGACGGCATGGACAGCGCCAGCAGGATGCCCAGCGGGATTTCCACCAGCAGAACGGCCAGAGAGAACGTGATCTGCCGCCACAGCGCCGAATGCAATTCCTCATCGCGCATCACCGAGGCAAACCATTCCACGCCCACAAACACGCGGCGCTCGGGCGAAATGATGTCCTGCACCGAGTAGTTCACTACCGTCATCAGGGGAATGATGGCCGAGAAGGCCACGCACAAGAGCACCGGAAGAATCAGGAACCAGGCTTTCTGGTTCACAGGCTTGGTCGTACCGCTCATACCCGCTCTCCCGAAGGCTGAACATGTGCCGCTGCGTGTGAAACAGGCACGACAGAACCGGCGGTGCGCCCCGCCAGGGCCACACCGCAACAAGGGACATCGCCCCCCTTCCAGGGGGCCGCCGTGTAACGGCTCAGGGTGTGACGCGTCATGGCAGCAACTCCTCGTTTTGGTAGAAGCAGGTGTGTTCACCCAACATCTGCAGCCAGATCGGGTCTCCAGCCGAAGGCAGGCGCTGCTCGGCGGCAAGGCGTGCCTTGATCTGGTGCGAGCCCACCTGTGCAGTCAGCATGAAATAGGTGCCAATGTCCTGCACACGTGATACGGTGCACGGCAGCGCACCCGGCTCGCCCGGTTGCGCCAAAGAGAGATATTCGGGCCGCACGCCCACCTGCAGCGCGCCTGTCGGCAGCGTGCGCAACGTTGGCAGTTCCAGCGCATGTCCGGCCACCTGCAAGCGCCCGGCGTCGATCTGCGCAGGCAGAAAGTTCATGCCGGGCGAACCGATGAAATGCCCAACAAACACATGCTGAGGCCGTTCAAACAAGGCATCGGCCGACCCCACCTGCACGGCACGCCCGCGCGTCATCACCACCACCTGGTCTGCAAAAGTCAGCGCCTCAACCTGGTCGTGCGTCACATAGATCAACGTGAGCTTGAGTTCGTGGTGGATCTGCTTGAGCTTGCGCCGCAACTGCCACTTGAGGTGCGGATCAATCACGGTAAGAGGCTCGTCAAACAGCACGGCGGCCACATCCGAACGCACCAGCCCCCGACCCAGCGATATCTTTTGCTTGGCATCGGCCGACAGGCCTGCCGCACGCTGATCGAGCTGCCCGCTCATCTCCAGCATCTCGGCAATCACGCCCACGCGTTGGCGGATCTGGTCCTCGGGCACCTTGCGGTTGCGCAAGGGAAAAGCCAGGTTTTCGGCCACCGTCATGGTGTCGTAGATCACCGGAAACTGGAACACCTGGGCAATGTTGCGATGCTGGGGACTCTTGCGCGTCACATCGTTGCCGTCGAACAGCACCTTGCCATGCGAAGGCGCAAGCAGGCCCGACATGATGTTGAGCATGGTCGTCTTGCCGCAACCTGATGGGCCCAGGAGGGCGTAAGCGCCACCATCCTCGAATTCCATCTTCAGCGGCAGCAGCGCGTAATCGCTGTCTTGCTGCGGGTTCGGCTTGTACGAATGCGCCAGATCAAGCGTGATGTGCGCCATGTCAAATTCCCCCCGCACGCTGAGGCGCCCGCAACAGGCCGCCATTACCGCCAAAGACGTAGACCTGCTCCGGGCTGAAATACAGCGTGACCGCGGCCCCCAGTTCAAAGTAGTGCACTCCCGTGACCTGGGCAACGAGGTCTCCCAGGGGCGTCGCCGCATGCACAAAGGTGTCGGAGCCGGAAATCTCGGCCAGCTCCACCGTACCTTGTACGGCTACGTCGCCGGGGCGCGCCTGTACACGCAGGGCACTGGCACGCACCCCTACGGTCAGATGGGCACGGGCCATCTCCGCCAGCGGCCTGGGCAGCGTCAGTTCCACGCCCCCCGGCAAGTACAAACCCTGCGCCGTGGCCGTTGCTTCGACCAGGTTGATGGGCGGATCACTGAAAGCACGCGCAACGCGCAACGAGCAGGGCTCATGGAACACATCAGCCGTCGGGCCATACTGCAGCAGTCGCCCCTCGTCCAGCACGGCGGTATAACCCCCGAGCAACAGCGCCTCGGCCGGCTCGGTCGTCGCGTACACCACGGTGGACTGCCCTGCAGCAAACAGTTGTGTCAATTCCTCGCGCAGCTCTTCGCGCAGCTTGTAGTCCAGATTCACCAGGGGCTCATCCAGCAACATGAGCGGTGCTCCTTTGGCCAAAGCCCGGGCCAACGCCACGCGTTGCTGCTGCCCCCCCGAGAGTTCGGCCGGCAAGCGGTCCAGGAACATCTCGATGTGCAGGCGTTCGGCCAGTTCGTGAACACGCGCCCGTATGTTTTTTTCACCGCGCAGCTTCAGCGGCGACGCAATGTTGTCCGCCACGCTGAGTGACGGGTAGTTGATGAACTGCTGGTACACCATGGCCACATTGCGGTGACGCACCGGTGTGCCGGTGACATCCTGGCCGTCCACCCGCACCCGTCCGCCGCTCGGCGCATCCAGCCCCGCCATGATGCGCATCAAACTGGTTTTGCCAGCCTGGGTTGCGCCCAGCAAGACCGTCACGGCGTTGCTGTGCAGTGCAAGATCCATCTCGTACAGCCAGGTTTGCGCACCCACCTTCTTGCTGATGCGCTCGAGTACCAGCTCCATTGCTTGACCTTTCCTGCGGCACGCGTTTCCCCACTCTTCCGTCGCTCAGGGGTTGCACCGCAGCATGTTGATTTTCGTATTTTTTCATTTTTGTTCTTTTTTGTTCGAAATGTATCAAGGTTAACCCTTAATTGATTCCTTTTTTTTCGATTTACAGTAAACCCAACCACCACCCACCCCACCAGCCCCGCGTGAACACCAATCCCAGACAACTGCTTTTGCTTGAAGAAGTCCGCGCCCGCCAATCGGCCACGGTGGAGGAACTCGCCGAAACCCTGGGCGTGACCCTGCAAACCGTGCGGCGCGATGTGCAGCGCCTGTCCGAACACGGGCTGCTCACCCGATTCCATGGGGGGGTGCGCATGCCGGGCTCCACGGTGGAAAACATCGCCCACACCCAGCGCGAAACGCTCAATTCCGACGGCAAAGCCCGTATCGCACGGGCCGTGGCCCAAAGGGTGCCGAACAACTGTTCGCTGATCCTCAACATCGGCACCACCACCGAAGCCATTGCCAAGGCGCTGCTCAAGCACCAGGGCCTGCGCGTCATCACCAACAACCTCAATGTCGCGGCCATCCTGTGCAGCAACCCCGATTTCGAGGTCATCGTGGCCGGTGGCGTGGTGCGCTCACGCGACCGGGGCATCGTGGGTGAAGCTGCCGTGGACTTCATTCGCCAGTTCCGGGTGGACATCGCCATCATTGGCATCTCTGGCATCGAGGACGACGGCTCGCTGCGCGACTTCGACTACCGCGAGGTGAAAGTGGCGCAAACCATCGTGGAACACGCCCGCGAAGTCTGGCTGGCTGCCGACCACAGCAAGTTCAACCGCCCCGCCATGGTGCGCCTGGCCACACTGGACCAGATCGACCGCCTGTTTACCGACGAGCCCCCGCCTGCGCCCTTTCCGGCCCTGCTGGAAAGCGCCGACGTCGAGCTGGTGCTGGCCGCACCCTGATTCCCCGGCGCTCCCCGGGGCGCCTACCCACTGACACACCATGACCTATCTGCTCGCCCTCGATCAAGGCACCTCCAGCTCCCGCAGCATCGTGTTCGACGAACGCGGCCATATCGTGGCCCAGGCACAGCTCGAACTTCCCCAGATCTACCCCCGCCCGGGCTGGGTGGAACATGATCCAATGGAAATCTGGCGCACCCAGCTCGCCACGGCGCGCGCAGCGCTGCAGCAGGCAGGCATCACGGCCCGCGAGATCCGGGCCGTCGGCATCACCAACCAGCGTGAAACCACTGTGCTGTGGAACCGCAAGACCGGGCAGCCCGTGCACCACGCCATCGTCTGGCAGGACCGGCGTGCCGAGCCCGCCTGCGCGCAGCTGCGCGAGCAGGGCAAGGCGGACACCATCCAGTCCAAGACCGGGCTGCTGATCGACGCCTACTTCTCGGGCACCAAACTGCAATGGCTGCTGGACAACGTGCCCGGTGCGCGCGATGCGGCCGAGCGGGGTGAACTGGCCTTTGGCACGGTCGACAGCTGGCTGATCTGGCAGTTGACCCACGGCCAGGTGCACGTCACCGATGTGAGCAACGCCGCGCGCACCATGCTGCTCAATGTGCACACCAACCAGTGGGACGACGAACTGCTGTCGCTGCTGCGCATCCCCAAGGCGCTGATGCCTGAGGTGTTGCCGTCCAGCGCCCACTTTGGCGACATTGCGGCCGACCTGCTGGGCCACGCCATCCGTATCGGCGGTGTGGCGGGTGACCAGCAAAGCGCGCTGTTCGGCCAGGCCTGCTTCACTGCGGGCATGGCCAAGAACACCTATGGCACGGGCTGCTTCATGCTCATGCACACGGGCCACACGTTCCAGACCAGCCAGAACGGCCTGCTGACCACCAGCGCAGCGCAAGCCACCATGCACCCCGAGTTCGCCATGGAAGGCAGCGTGTTCGTCGGCGGCGCCGTGGTGCAGTGGCTGCGCGACGGCCTGCGCGCCATCTCCAGCAGCAGCGAGGTCGAGCCCCTGGCTCTGTCTGTGCCCGATTCCGGCGGCGTGATGATGGTGCCGGCCTTCACCGGCCTGGGCGCACCGTACTGGCAACCCGACGCGCGCGGCACCATCACCGGCCTGACACGCGGCACCACCCTGGCCCACATTGCCCGCGCAGCTCTCGAAAGCATCGCCTACCAAAGCGCCGCCCTGCTGCTGGCCATGAGCCGCGATGCCGTGGCCGCCGGAGGTGCGCCGGTGAGCGAGTTGCGGGTGGACGGCGGCGCCTGCATCAACGACCTGCTGATGCAGTTCCAGGCCGATCTGCTGGGCATCCCGGTGGTGCGCCCCGCCGTGATCGAAACCACCGCACTGGGCGCGGCCTACCTGGCCGGGCTGTCCAGCGGGGTGTATGGCAGCACAGGCGAGCTCTCGCAACTGTGGCGCGCCGAGCGCCGCTTTGTGCCCACACTGGGCGCTGCGCGTGCGCAGGAACTGATGGAAAACTGGGAACATGCCGTGCGCCAGACGACGTTGGCCTGATCTGCGCCCAGCGCATGCTGCCGATGCCGCTACCATGGCGGGCTCCACAGCAGCACCGGCACCGCACCATGAGCCAGACATCCGACCCCGCAGCCTCCCCCCCTCTGCCCGTGATCGCCTTCATCGGCGGCGGCAACATGGCCAGTGCCATCATTGGCGGGCTGATCCGCCAGGGCCACCCTGCCCACCAGATCGAGGTGGTTGAACCCTGGGAGGAAGCCCGGGCCGCACTGCAGCAGAACTTTGGCATCCAGGCGCAGGCAGCAGCCAGCCCGGCGCTGGCGCGTGCGGGCATCGTGGTCTGGGCCGTCAAGCCGCAAACCTTCAAGGACGCCGCCGCGCAGGCGCGCGAGCACACCCTGCATGCACTGCACCTGAGCGTGGCCGCAGGCATCCGGTCTGACAGCATCGCCCAGTGGCTGGGCAGCGACTGCATCGTGCGCACCATGCCCAACACCCCTGCGCTCGTCGGCAAGGGCATGAGTGCGCTGTATGCCCGCGCAGGCGCCAGCGCCGCGCAGCGCCAGAGCGTGGAGGCCATCATGGCCACCACGGGCGAGTTCCTGTGGGTAAACGATGAGCAGCAGCTCGACGCCGTCACCGCCCTGTCCGGCTCCGGCCCGGCCTACGTGTTCTACTTTCTGGAAGCCATGGCGCGCGCGGGAACGGCCATGGGGCTGACGCCCGCCCAGGCCCACCAGTTGGCAGTAGGCACCTTTGTGGGCGCCTCCGAGCTGGCGCGCCGCTCCGACGAGCCCCCCGAAGTGCTGCGCCAGCGCGTCACCTCCAAGGGCGGCACCACCTACGCGGCCCTGCAGTCCCTGGAAAAAGACGGCGTGGGCGCCAGCTTCGAGCGCGCCATGCAGGCAGCGCAGCAACGCGCCCACGAGCTGGGCAATGAGTTTGGCACCTAAACTTTAGGCAAAACTGGCCTCTAACGCCCTACCAACAAGCGCCAACAGCTATATATTTAATAGCATTCAGCGCAATGCGTAGCTGCCAGCAATGCCCACAAAGAAGGTGAATCCGATCCAGTGGTTCTCGCGGAAGGCCTTGAAACAGCCTTCACGCGTACGCCCCCGGATCAGGCGCCAGTGCCAGGCCACCTGCGCCAGCACCACGACGATCGCCATATCAAACAGAGCGCCCAGCGCAAGCGGGGAAAGTGCCAGAGCCCAGAAAAGCACAAAGCCCAGGTAGAACGCCACGATGGCCGCCACATCAAAGCGGCCCAGCGTGATGGCCGAGGTCTTCATGCCCAGCTTCAAGTCATCGTCGCGGTCCACCATGGCGTATTCCGTGTCGTAGGCCAGCACCCACAGCAGGTTGCCCAGCACCAGCCACAGTGCCAGCCAGGGCACCTGGTCCTGCACAGCGGTAAAGGCCATCGGGATGCCCATGCTGAACGCCACGCCCAGCACCGCCTGGGGCATGGAAAAAAACCGCTTGGTGAACGGGTAAAGAATGGTCACGCCCAGGGCGGGCAGCGACCAGGCCACCGTGGGCCCATTGGTGGTCAGCACCAGCGCAAAAGCCACCAGCGCCAGCACAGCCCCCACGCCCAGGGCCTCGCGTACCGACACGGCGCCGCTGGTGATGGGGCGCTGCGCGGTGCGTTTGACGTGGCGGTCAAAATCCCGGTCGGCCACGTCGTTCACGCAACACCCGGCACTGCGCATCAGGATGGTGCCCAACGTGAACACCACCACCAGGTGCCAACCGGGAAAGCCCCCCGCCGCCAGCCACAGCGCACTGAGCGTGGGCCACAGCAGCAGCAGCCACCCGGCCGGGCGGCTCCAGCGGATCAGGTCAAGGTACAGGGAAAAGCGGCTGGGCAGCGTAGACGACATGCGGGCGGACAATAGGCAAAGAACAGATCATGGCGCCGACACCAATCGGCGCGCCCCGGTTTATACGCCATCGTCCTGGGCACCGGGGGGCGCCAGCCCCACGGCCACGCCCCGCAGAAAAGCCACCACCTCGGGCGGCGCTCCCAGTCCGGCGGCCAGCACGGCGGCCTGCACGGTATCGCGCAACTCTCCAGCCTCGGTCTGTTGCTTTCGGGCCCGCTCATGCCAGCGTCCAGCCCGCTGGGGCAGCAGCGGGCGCAGCGCCTCGATGTTGTAGCGCAGGCGCTTGGCCAGCAGGCGTGCCTGGTGCTGGCTGGAGGCATCCACGGCGCCCCGGCGGGCCGTGCGCCACCGCTTGCGCAGTTGCGCCACGCGCGCGCGGGCCCAGCGGCGCGCGGGTACATGTTTCGCGGGCGGTGCGGCCTCCAGCGCCGCGAGCCATTGCGTCATCCCCAGCAGCGCCTGGCCCGTGAGCGGCTCTTGCAGCGCCAGGCGCACTGCCTTGCGCTGCAGGGCTGCAGCGGCCTGGAACGATTGCTCCAAGGCACCCCAGGCGGCGGCGCGAGCGGTATCTCCCGCCACATAGGCGCTGCGCAGTGTCGGCAGCGTCTGGGTACTGGCCACGTCCAGGTCGCGCAACGCACCCAGCCGGTCCAGCAACGGCTGCAGCGCCGGCCCGTCGGGCGGCGGCACGGCCAACACCGGGCGCAGCAACCGCAGCGCCGAACGCAAGCGCCGCCAGCCCACGCGGGCCTGGTGCACCAGCTCCGGAGGGTCGGCCACCAACAGGCTGTGCAGATTGGCCGTGAACTGGTCGAAGGCTTCGGCCAGCAGCGGTGCGGCCAGCGCCTGCGCACTGGCCCGGCGCGGCAGTGCTGGCAGCCGGGCACCTTGGGGTGCATCAAGCATGTCCTGCGCCAGGACAAAGCCCCGTTGGGCCTTGCTGGCAGACAGGGGCAGCACCGCCACACGCCGGGCGATCTGTCCGGCCAGACGAAACAGCGCCTCGGGCGCGCCAGACAGCAATTCAAGCTCCAGCTCACAGACCGGCGCCGTGCGCCCACCGGCCGCGATCACGCCCACATCCAGCGCCACCTCGATGGTGGCGCCGCCACGCAGCCGCACGGTCCAGCAGGTGCGTTCGAAGTCGGTGGAAAAACAGGGCACCAGGGCAGCAAACACCGCGCCATCCGGGTCCAGACGCCGCCACGGTGGTACCTCGCAAAGGGCCTGGTGGTGCAAGGCAGGCCCCTTCACTGGCACTTCCCATTCGCCGCGCTGGCTCAAGGCCGACAAGCCCTTGTCGGCTGTCTTGAGGGTCTGCAACCATTGCGATCCCCCTTCGCCATCGACACGCCGGATGCGCAGGGCCGCCCTCTGGCGGCGCAGGGCCTGGTCGGGCGTGTCGTAATAGAGGCTGTGCACCTGCTGGCGTACAGGCGCGTGCCGCGCCAGCGCGGGCACGGCGGCCAATTGCCGCCGCAGCCGACCAGAACAGCCCCAAGGCAGGGCCAGCTTGATCTCGGTCTCCGAGCCCTGGCCGGGTGCAGCGCCAGAGCGAACGCGGCCCATGCTCTGCCCCCAGGGATCACTCCTCAAGCAGCGAACGCAGCATCCAGGCTGTCTGCTCGTGCACCGTCAGGCGCTGGGTCAGCAGGTCCGCCGTCGGCTCGTCACTGGCGCGTTCCGCTGCGGGGAAGATGCTGCGGGCCGTGCGCGCCACGGCTTCGTGGCCTTCGACCAGCACACGCACCATGTCCAGCGCCTTGGGTGGCTGGGTAGGCGCATCGGGCACGCTGGCCAGTTTGCCGAACTCGGCATACGAACCCGGCGCAACATGACCCAGCGAACGGATGCGTTCGGCAATCGGGTCCACGGCGTTCCACAGCTCGGTGTACTGGGCCATGAACATGGCGTGCAGCGAGTTGAACATGGGCCCCGTCACATTCCAGTGGAAATTGTGGGTGGTGAGGTACAGGGTGTAGGTGTCGGCCAGCAGGTGCGCGAGACCCCCCGCAATGGCAGCACGGTCCTTGTCGCTGATGCCAATATGGATGGCAGGGGCCTTGGATTTGGAAACTTTGACGGTATTGGCGGCTTTGGCCATGGTCATCTCCTGAGTTGGAAAAACAAACAAACCGGGAAACGCCGGTATGCCATCACAACGTGCAACTGCGGGCACACAGGCGCGGCCATTCCACTGTAACGCAAGGCCTGGCAGCGCAATGTAGGACGGCCACTACCATGCATTCATTGCGCGCTCAGGAAAGACGCGTGACCCCCGGCAGCTCGCAGGCATAGATGGCGTTGCGCAGCGCAGCAATGGCTTCGTAGCGCGTAAAACTGCGCCGCCAGGCCAGCACCACGCGGCGCATGGGCGGCGCACTGCCATCGCGCTCCTGGATGGGCAGGTAGCGGATATGCGGCTCATCGCTTTTGCGCCGCCGTGCCTGGCGCGAGAGGGCCTCGCGCGGCACGGCCAGGCGCGGCACCAGTGTCACACCCATGCCTGCGGCCACCATGTGTTTGATGGTCTCGAGCGACGAGCCCTCAAAGGTCTTTCGAATGCCCTCGGCATTGCTGGCAAAGCGCGCAAATTCCGGGCACACCTCCAGCACATGGTCGCGAAAACAGTGGCCAGTGCCCAGCAGCAGCATGTTTTCGCTCTTGAGCTCGGCCGCCGAGACCGAAGGCTGCCCGGCCAGGGGATGATTGCTGGGAACGGCAGCGAGGAAAGGCTCGTCATACAACGGTGCCATGGCCAGCCCGGTATCGGGGAACGGCTCGGCCAGGATGGCGCAGTCGATCTCGCCCGTGCGCAGCATCTCCAACAGCTTGACGGTGAAATTTTCCTGCAGCATCAGCGGCATCTGCGGTGTGCGCTTGATGGCATGGCGCACCAGATCGGGCAGCAGGTAAGGGCCGATGGTGTAGATCACCCCCAGCGTCAACACGCCAGCCAGCGGGTCTTTGCCGCGCTTGGCGATCTCCTTGATGGCAGCCGCCTGCTCCAGCACGCTTTGCGCCTGGCGCACGATCTCTTCGCCCAACGCTGTCACGCTGACCTCGCCCGCGCTGCGCTCGAACAGCTTGACGTCCAGCTCTTCTTCCAGCTTCTTGACCGCCACCGACAGCGTGGGCTGCGACACATAGCAGGCATCGGCGGCCCGGCCAAAATGCTTTTCGCGCGCCACGGCAACGATGTATTTGAGTTCGGTGAGGGTCATGAGAATGGCAGTGTAAGCACCTGGCCTCCCGACCGCCACTGTCCAGGCGCGGGGTGCGGCGGCAGGGCGGATATCGGATGGCGCAGGCCCAATCCTTCTATGATGCACCAACCATGGCACAGCTTGTTTCCAGATCCTTGCATCTGCGCCTGTGGGCAGTCATCGGCATGGCTTGCCTTCCGGTGTTCCTGATGGCGTTCCTGGATTACCGGGAACGGCGCCATGACGCGATCGCGGGCCTCGAGAACGAAGTCGGCCGCATGCTGGTTTCCGTCCACCTGTCGGAGGATGCCGCCTTGCGCAGCATGCGCCAGACCTTCCAGATCATGGCCCGTGCGGACAACCTGCAGTCACTTGACGGCACAGACTGCTCGGGCCTGGCGCAGCGCCTGATGCAGTCCATGGAGGATGTGGCCAACGTCGGGGCGGTGCTGCCCAACGGCGCCGTTTTCTGCAGTGCCATCCCCTTGCGCACAGAGGTCACGGTCAACGATCGCCAATGGTTTCGCGATGCCGGCGGGGGGCAGGGTATTACAACCGGGGAAATTGTGGTTGGGCGCATTTCGCACAAACCCGGCATGACTTTTGGCTACCCGGTGCGTAACACCCAGGGCCAACTCAAGGCCATCCTGTTTACTTCCATCCAGACCGGCTGGTTTGACAAGCTGGTATCGCAATTCAAGCTGCCCGCAGGGTGGAATGCATTTTTGTTCAGCGGCGCGGGCGAAGTGCTGTCCTACCACGCCGACAACGGGCAGACGCCAATGCAGCGCCTGGCGCCCGAAGTCACCCAGCGGTTTCTGGCGGCACTGCAAGGGGGCCAGACCGTCAGCGAACTGGAAGACCTGGACGGCCACCAGCGGATGTACGGCATCGTATCGCTGCGGCTGTCCCAATCACCGCTGGTCGTTGCTGTCGGCGCCCCCGTGGACCGCACGGTGGCGGATATCGATCAAGGGTTCTGGCTGCGTATTGCGCTGCTGTCCGGTATTGCTCTGCTGTCGGCACTGGCGGCACGCTACTACGTCTATGGCCTGATCGAGGCATGGACACGCAAGGTCACCGCCGCGATCGACGGGGTGGCCGCTGGACGGCTGGAAACGCCTGTCCCGCGGTATTCGCGTGCACACGAACTGCAGGCGGTGGAGCGGGGCATCAACCACATGGCCGGCGAATTGCAAAAGCGCGACACCGATCTGCGGCGCCTGTCTGCCGCCGTGGAGCAGAGCCCCGAAAGCATCGTGATTACCGATACGCAAGCGAGCATTCAATACGTCAACGAGGCCTTCGTGCGCAACACGGGCTATGCCCGGGAAGAGGTGCTGGGTCACAACCCGCGCATCCTGAACCATGGCAAGACCGACCCATCGGTCTACCGGGCCATGTGGGATGCATTGGTATCCCGCAAGGTGTGGCGCGGCGAGTTCATCAACACCCGCAAAGACGGCTCCACTTATGTAGAAATGGCCATCATCGCCCCCATCGTGGATGCGGACGGCCAGGTGACCCACTACGTTGCCACCAAGGAAGACATCACGCAGCAAAAGCAGTCCGAGGCACTGGTGCACCGTCTGGCCTATTACGACACCCTGACCGGCCTGCCCAACCGCGCCCTGCTGCAGGACCGGCTGCTGCATGCGCTGCAGACCGGTGCACAGCGCGGCATGCTGCTGCTGGTCGACATTGATCGCTTCAAGCAAATCAACGACACCCGGGGCCACGCCACCGGCGACCTGCTCCTGCAAGCCATGGCGCGACGCATGGAGCATTGCCTGGGACCAGAGCGCACCGTGGCGCGCCTGGGGAGCAATACCTTTGGCGCCATCGTGCTGCATCTGGGTGAAAACGCAGAACAGGCCATGGACGCCGCGCAGCAGTTGGCGCAGCAGTTGCACAACAGCCTGGCAACGCCTTTCGAGTTCGGTGATGCCAAGAAGCTCTACGCGGCGACCAGTATCGGCATCACACTGTTCGGCGCGGGCACACTCCCCCCCGAAACGCTGCTCCAGCAGGCGGAAGTGGCGATGTACCGCGCCAAAGACCAGGGCGGGAGCTCCTTCCTGGTGTTCGACGCATCGATGCAAGCCACCATGGATGCCCGCGTTGCTCTGGAAATGGGCTTGCGCGATGCCATCGAGAGCCGCGACTTCGCGCTGTACTACCAGGCACAGGTGGACCGGGCTGGCAACGTGGTCGGCGCCGAAGCGCTGGTCCGCTGGAGGGGCGCGGACGGCAAGGCGATATCACCGGCCGATTTCATCCCGCTGGCCGAGGAAACCGGGCTGATCGTCCCCCTGGGCCAATGGGTGCTGGAGACCGCCTGCCAGCAATTGGCCCGGTGGCAGCACAACCCGGCCACCCGTGACCTGACCCTCGCCGTCAATGTCAGTGCACGGCAATTTCACCAGGCAGATTTCGTGGCCCTGGTGCACGAGACGATCGACCGTACGGGTATTCACCCCGGCGGGCTGAAACTGGAATTGACTGAAAGCGCCATCCTGGGCGACATCGAAGCCACCATCACCAAAATGCACCAGTTGCGCAACCTGGGGCTGCGCTTCGCGCTGGACGACTTCGGCACGGGCTATTCCTCACTGTCCTACCTGAAACGCCTGCCCTTTGATCAGTTGAAAATCGATCAGTCATTCACCCGGGATATGCTGAACGACACCGCCAGCAGCGCCATTGTTCGCGCCATTCTGGTGATGAGCGAGGCACTGGGGCTGGATGTGGTGGCCGAAGGGGTGGAGACGGTGACGCAGCGCGCGTTTCTGATCAGCCACGGCTGCCAGGTTTGCCAGGGGTATCTGCTGGGCAAGCCGGTCCCGATCGGCGCATGGGAGATGGCCCACACCGCGCACCCAGGCGCCGCTACGCCTTGAGGTAATCAGCCTTGCCGCCCAACCAGCGTGCCACATGGCGCTCGGCGTGCTGGGGGTAGCGGTCCAGCATCATCGGCGCAAGCTCCCGCGCCCATTCGAGCAGGTGGGTATCCGTTGCCAGGTCGGCAAAGCGCAGGAGGGCATCCCCCGATTGGCGTGCACCGAGAAACTCGCCCGGGCCACGAATCTCCAGATCGCGCCGTGCAATCTCGAATCCATCATGGGTTTCCTGCATGGCACGCAGGCGCTCCTTGGCAGTTTCACCCACGCGGCCACTATCGTTGGTGGCATACAGCAGCACGCAGGCCGATGCGGCCGCACCACGCCCTACCCGGCCCCGCAACTGGTGCAGCTGGCTCAGGCCGAAGCGCTCTGCGTGCTCGATCACCATGAGCGAGGCATTGGGCACATCGACACCCACCTCAATCACCGTCGTGCTCACCAGGACACCCATGCGGCCCGCGCTGAACTCAGCCATCACGGCCTTCTTCTCAGCGCTGGGCAGGCGCGAGTGCAGCAAGCCCACCACGGTGCCGGGCAAGGCGTCGCTCAGATCGGCATGGGTTGCGGTGGCATTGGAGAGGTCCAGCGCCTCGCTCTCCTCGATCAGCGGACATACCCAGTACACCTGCCGCCCCGCCTGCACCTGCGTGGCGATGCGCTCAATCACTTCGTCCTTGCGGCTGTCCGCAATCAGGCGCGTGACAATGGGCGTGCGCCCCGGGGGCAACTCGTCAATCACCGAGACATCCAGGTCGGCGTAGTAGCTCATGGCCAGGGTACGCGGGATGGGCGTGGCGCTCATCATCAGCATGTGCGGCTCCATGCCCTGCACGGCCAGCTTCTTGCGCAACGCCAGACGCTGGGTCACGCCAAAGCGGTGCTGCTCGTCGATAATGGCCAGGGCCAGATTCTTGAACTGCACCTGTTCCTGGATGACGGCATGCGTGCCCACCACCAGCGCAGCCTCACCAGACTGCACCATCGCCAGCATGGCGGCGCGCTCCTTTTTCTTCTGTCCCCCCACCAGCCAGGCCACGCGACGGCCCCGAGCCGCCAGCAACGGCTCCAGCCAGCCAATCATCTTGGCGAAGTGCTGCTCGGCCAGAATTTCGGTGGGGGCCATCAAGGCGCACTGCCAGCCCGCGTCCATGGCCAGGCAGGCCGCCAGCGCCGACACCACCGTCTTGCCCGATCCCACATCGCCCTGCAGCAGCCGGTGCATGGGCCGGGTGCGGGTCAGATCCAGCGCAATCTCGTCTCCCACACGGCGCTGGGCAGCCGTCAATGCAAATGGCAGCGCGATCAGCAGCTGCTCGTGCAGGGGTGCAACACCCGGCACCCTTGCCCCGGCCCTTGCGCCTGGACAGATCATCGGTGCACTGAGCTGGTCGCGGACGCGTCGCGACTGCTGTTGCGACAACTGCTGGGCCAGGAGCTCTTCGGCCTTCAGGCGCTGCCAGGCGGGGTGGCTGCGGTCTTCCAGCGCCGCCAGCGGGACCTCGGGCGCCGGATGATGCAAAAATGTGAGCGCTTCACGCAAGCTGGATAAGCGCTGAATGCCATTTTTTCCATAATTTCTTGTCCAGGGCAGCTCCACATCCGGGGGCAATGTTTCCGACAGGTCGGCCCGCTGCAGTCCCATCGCCACAGCCCGCCGCAAATACGGCTGGGACAAACCCGCCGTCGTGGGATACACCGGCGTCAGGGCAGTGGGCAACTCTCCACCGGCCACGCGAAACGTCGGGTGCAGCATCTGCCGGCCCCAGAACCCCCCTTTGACTTCGCCCCGGATGCGCAAGCGAGCCCCCACCGCCAGGGTCTTCTGGTGTGAAGGGTAGAAGCTGAAAAAGCGCAACTCACAGGTACCGGTGCCATCGTCCACCTGCACCAGCAGTTGCCTGCGTGGACGCAGCGTGACCTCGCTGGCAGTGACCGTGGCTTCGATCTGCACCAGGTCGCCGTCGCGGGCATTGCGCAGCAAGGTGATACGCGTTTCGTCTTCATAGCGCAGGGGCAGATGCAACGCCAGGTCGATGTCACGCACGAGGCCGAGCTTGTGCAGCACTTTTTGGGCTGCACCGGGCGCCCTGGGTTTTTTGGGATTAGGAAGTTTGGTGTCAGCCATCGCCAGAGAAAAAGGCTAACATGGTTCCTGATTGTTACCACGTTTTTACACTTGAGTCCGGTTCATGCTCAAACGCATTGATGTCAAGCATCTCACCTTGGGTATGTACCTGCAGGAGTTCTGCGGCTCGTGGATGGAGCACCCCTTCTGGCGCACCAAGTTCGTCCTGACCGACCCCAAGGACCTGGATTTGATCCGGGCGACTGCGATCCGTGAAGTCTGGATTGATATCTCCCGCGGCAAGGATGTGGCAGAGGGCACCGCCTCGCTCTCACGCGAAGAGGTGGATGCCCGCATCGACACGGACTTCAGCCGCCTGGAGGAAATGACGCCCATTGCGGCACCTCCGCCCGCGCCACCACCGCCTCCCGTCAGCGACCATGCACCCACCAGCATGCAGGGCGAGCTGCGCAGGGCCGCCGCCATCTGCGGCCAGGCCAAACAGGCCGTGGTGTCCATGTTCAGTGAAGCCCGCATGGGCAATGCAGTGGATGCAGAAAGCGCCTCGAGCCTGGTCGCGGAAATCTCTGACTCCGTGGTTCGCAACCCCGGCGCGCTCATCAGTCTGGCGCGCCTGAAGACGGCGGACGATTACACCTACATGCACTCAGTCGCCGTCTGCGCGCTGATGGTGGCGCTGGCCCGGCAGTTGGGCCTGAGCGATGCCCACACGCGCACCGCCGGCATGGCGGGCCTGCTGCACGACCTGGGCAAGGCCGCCATTCCCATGGCCGTGCTGAACAAGCCAGGCAAGCTCACCGACGCCGAATTCACCGTGGTACGCAGCCACCCGGTGGAGGGCTACCACATGCTCAAGGAAGGCGGTGGCGTAGAGGCCGCCGTGCTCGACGCCTGTCTTCACCACCATGAAAAGATTGACGGCACGGGCTACCCGGACAAGCTCAAAGGCGACAAGATCAGCCTGATTGCCCGCATGGCCGCCATCTGCGACGTCTACGACGCGGTCACCTCCGACCGTCCCTACAAGCGCGGATGGGATCCGTCGGAATCCATCCGCCGCATGGCCGAGTGGACCAACGACCACTTCGATACGCGCCTGTTCCAGGCTTTTGTCAAGAGCATCGGCATCTACCCGGTGGGCTCCCTTGTGCGCCTGACATCCGGGCGTATCGGCGTGGTGACGGAACAAGCTGCCAAGTCGCTGGTAACACCGATCGTCAAGGTTTTCTACTCGACAAAGTCCGATCTGCGCATTCCACCGGAAATCGTGGATCTCTCGGCCGCCCAATGCACCGAAAAAATCGTGGCCCGCGAGGACCCCGATAAATGGCGCTTCCCAGACCTCAGCGAATTGTGGACCGGCATGCCCGGCCAGCCTTGGTAGCGATCCTGGGCACCGAACGGTGCTGCAGTTCATTCCAAGAGGCCTTTGATTTCTTGCGCAAAGATGTGAAAACGCCCCAGAACCCTTTCGGGCGCTGGGGCGTGTGAACACTGGTGGTG
>JAMLIQ010000037.1 GCA_023954095.1 Burkholderiaceae bacterium
CATCCCTGTCGAAGGCCTACGGCGTCATTCAGCGTTTCTCCGAAGACGTGGACCTCACTTACGACATCCGCGCCATCGCTGGCGATCTGATCGGCAATGCGGGTACGCCGCTCCCAGCCAGCAAGAGCCAAGAAAAGAAGTGGAGCAAGGAGATCCGCGCCCGCCTGGCCGATTGGGTGGCCACGGAAGTGGGGCCGCGGCTCCAGCATGACCTTGAGGAGCATGGCCTACCGGCCACGGTTCGGGTCGAAGGCGACAAGGTGTTCATCCACTACGCGCCCCTAGCCTCGGGAACGGGTTATGTCCCATCAGCTGTCATGTTGGAATTCGGTGCTCGATCCACCGGCGAGCCTTGCGAACTGCGCTCCGTTCACTGTGATGCCGCAGTGCACCTGCAGGGAGTGGAGTTTCCCGAGGCGATGCCACAAGTGATGCGCGCCGAGAGGACTTTCTGGGAGAAGGCCACCGCAATTCACGTTTTCTGCGCGCAAGGCGCCTTCCGCGGCGGAGACCGGTTCGCTCGTCACTGGCACGATGTGACCCGGTTGGACGTCGCCGGCATCGCCGACGCGGCAATCGCGGACAAGGCGCTGGCGAAGGCGGTGGCCGAGCACAAGAGCATCTTCTTCGCTGAGAAAAGTCCGGATGGAGCGCTGATCGACTATCACGCCGCCATCTCGGGTGGTCTTCGCCTGGTTCCCGACGATGGCGCATTGGTGAAGTTGGCAGACGACTACCGGCACATGGTCGAAGACGGCTTGTTCCTTGATGAGGTCGAATCCTTCGACGCCCTCCTTCATCAATGCCGCGCGATTCAAGAGAAGGCGAATGCGGCATGAGTAGTGGGCGATCGGTCATCCTAGACGCCGTCGATGTACAGCGGACATACCATGGCCGACATCTCTTCCATTGAACGGCGCAAGCTGGAGCGGCTGTTCCGCATGGGTAGCGGTTATGTGCTCGATTTCTCGGACCGAACCTTCAGCGAGTTCTTTGAGGAGCACACTCGCCGCGATATCGATGCTGCGGTCTACCGCGAACGCGGAACCTCCAAGGCCAACCGGCTGCGCGGATTCTGGGCGGTCGAAGGCAATCACCTGGTCGGCAAAGTCATACAGGCGCTGATCCTGTATGGGCAGGCTGAAGACTGCCTGCCTGACGAGCCCGGACTCACGGACTTGACCAAGGATTGCTGGAACCTCGGTGAACGCATGCTGAGGGACACGCCAGTGGCCGAACTGGATGCCCTCACCGCCACGGCCGATGAACGCGATTTCGAGACCGTGGCGCAACATGTGCGCGAAGCGATTGAAAAGAACCAGCCCGAAGCCGCACTGGATCGTCTGCACACCTTCGTCATCAAGTATCTGCGTACCGTGTGCGCGCATCACGGTGTCGAGATCAATAGGGACAAGGCCTTGCACAGCATCTTCGGCGAATACGTGAAGCGCCTGCGCGACGCCGGTCTGCTTGAATCACTGATGACGGAGCGCATCCTGAAGTCCAGCATCTCCGTGCTGGAAGCCTTCAACGATGTACGCAACAACAAGAGCCTGGCGCATGACAACCCGATCCTCAACTACGAGGAGAGCCTGCTCATCTTCAACCATGTGGCCAGCTCAGTGCGTTTCATCAAGTCGCTCGAAGTCAGGACCGAGCCGACAAAGCCTTCAAAATCGGACGCGGGTGTCGACGACAACTTGCCGTTCTAGCCAACCGCCTGCGCTCGACCCTGGATACGACGCGGCAATTGATCGCGCAGGCCCAAGGCCTGGCCTACCAGGTGTCGAACCTCGACGCCGAGTTCGCCCGCCTCTACCCCGAGCAGTACGCCGCCACCGTGAGCGGCAACCAGATGTTCCAGGACGCGCGCCAGCGCTGGAAGAACACGCTCAACGGCCTGCAAACCGCCATGCAGATGCAGGCCCAGGTGTCGCAGAACCTTAGCCTGGACGAAGGCGTGCTGGCCGACCTGGTCAGCCAGAGCCAGTCGGCCACCGGCGCGCTGCAGGCCATGCAGGCCACCAACCAGCTGCTGGCCCTGCAGGCCAAGCAGTCCATCCAGTCGCAGCAGCTGATGCTGACGCAGGACCGTGCTTCCTCGCTGGAACTGGCCCGGCAGGCCGCCGCCATCGAGCGTGGCCGCGAGGTGACGCGCCGCTTCATCGGCAGCGGCCGGCGACACGGTGCGCTGGATCGTGGGCGACACGTCCAGCGGATCGGGCGATGCGCTGCGCGTGAACGTGCTGGTCAAGCCGGTGCGCACCGGCCTGAAGACCAACCTGGTCATCACCACCAACCGGCGCACCTACCTGATCGAGTTGACCTCAACCGAGAAGGCGTGGATGGCCTCGGTGTCCTGGGACTACCCCAAGGACCGCATGCTGGCCTTGCAGCGTCAGGCCCAGGCGGCACAGACTGCAGCACCGGTGGACGCAGGACTGTCGCTGGAACGCCTGCGCTTTCGCTACGCAATCAGCGGCAGCACGCCGCCCTGGAAGCCCTTGCGGGCCTTTGACGATGGCGAGAAGGTCTACATCCAGTTCCCGGCTGGCATCGCGCAAGGCGAGTTGCCGCCGCTGTTCGTCATCGGTGCGCAGGGCGACGGCCAGTTGGTGAACTACCGCTTCCGCTCGCCCTACTACATCGTCGACCGCCTGTTTGGTGCAGCAGAACTGCGGCTGGGCGCCGACAAGGGCGACGTGGTCCGCATCGAGCGCACGGACGGATGGCCGCCAACCACCCGGAGGAACTGAACATGCCCATGCACGACCCCGCACAGGCAGGGGCGCCCGGCCGCCCTGCAGCGGCCAAGGAGTCGCCCGAATCGATGGCGCTGCGCGCCCAGCCGCGACCGGTGACCCGGCTCAATCGCCGCAGCCTTGCGCTGCTTGCGAGTCTGCTGGCTTTGGGTGTGCTGGGGGCAACGGTCTGGTCGCTGCAGCCCAAGACCCGTCGCGAGTCCAGCGAGCCCGCCGAGCTGTTCAACGTTGATCGCATCTCGCGCTCCGAGGGCCTGGGGCAGTTGCCTGCGGATTACTCGAAGCTGCAACAACCCGCACCGGTGCCGGAGTTGGGGCCACCCCTGCCCGGCGACCTGGGCCCAGCCATCGTCAAGTCGCAACAGCCGGTGGTCCCGAGCTATTCGCCACCGGGACACGACCCTGCCGCGTCAGAACGCGATGCCCGGCGCAAGGAGTCCGAGCAGGCGGCTGCCGCATCGGTGTTTTTTCGCAATGGTTCGCAGCGCGCGGCAACTGCTGCGCCGACCGCTGCGGCCCGTGGAACGCCGAGCTCGGTGCCCAGCGGCCTGACAGGTTTCGACCCCATGGCGGCAGGCCCCGCATCCACGCCAGCGCAGACCGGCGGTGCCGACGCCACGGTGTCGCAGAACCGGCAAGACCAGAAAGAGGCTTTCCAGAAAACCGCTTCCACGGAAACACGCAATTCCGGCTCGCTGCAACTGCCCGCATCGCCGTATCAAGTGATGGCGGGCACCGTGATCGCCGGTGCCTTGGTCACGGGCATCCAGTCCGACCTGCCCGGCGACGTGATCGCCACGGTCACCGAGCCGGTCTACGACACCGCCACCGGCAAGCACCTGCTGATCCCGCAGGGCTCCCGCATCCTCGGGCGCTACAACAGCCAGGTGAGCTATGGCCAGAGCCGGGTGCAGGTGGTGTGGAGTCGAGTAATCCTGCCCGACACGTCGTCACTCACACTGGACAACCTGGTGGGTTCCGACCCTGCCGGTCGGGTCGGACTCGAAGATGGCGTGGATTGGCACTGGGATCGCGTCTTTGCAGGCGCCGCGCTGACCTCGCTACTGGGCATCGGTGCCGAGCTGGCTGCGCCCGAGAACCGGCAGGACGGCAACCGCATCGTGATGGCCGGACGCGACAGCCTGCAGGACAGCGTGAACCAGATCGGCCAGGAAGTGACCCGCCGTAACCTGAACATCCAACCGACACTGACCGCCCGACCGGGTTTACCCATGCGCGTCATCGTCAACCGAGACCTGGTGCTGCGACCCTACCAGCCGCTATTCTTCGTTCGAGGAGTACCACGATGAGCACGACCCGCAAGCTGCGCTTGGGGCCATTGCCCAAGACAGAAAGCGTCAAGCTGACCTTTACTTGTCCGTCGGACCTGAAAGCCGAGCTGGATCGCTACGCCGCTCTGCATGCGCAGACCTATGGCGAGGCAACCGATGGTCTGGCGCTGATTCCGCACATGCTGGCGGCATTCATGACCAGGGACCGAGGATTCCGGCGAGGAGATGCCAAACGTAAGACGCCATTGGCGTCGACCAAGTCGGCCGATGCTGGCAGGGCGCTGGAATGAACTGTATGGTGAAAGCGTTTGAGCCCATCTGGCCAGATCTTGGTATGGGCCGTCGCCGAAAAGCGCCGATCAAGCGTTTCGCCGAAGTCATCGGTTACAGCGAGAACGCGGCACACCACAAAGTCAAGAATGGCGCGTGGGTGGGCAGCTCCATGGTGCTCGATCCGCCCGAGCGCCGCGAGCACCATCAGCAAGGCGGTGCCACATGACCGACGAAACGATCAACGCCGAACAGTGCGCCGAACTCCTGCACTGCACCGAGCAACGTATCGAGGAACTGACCCGAACCGGCGAGCTACCGGGGATGAAATTCGGCCGCGGCTGGATCTACGTGAAGGCCGACCTGCTGGCCTACATTGCCGACCGCGCCCGGAAAGAGGCGGAAGAGCGGCGCCAGGACCTCAACGCCCGAAAGTCAGTGCCGCGCCTGGACATACCGATCAAGCCGCAGCGACAGACGCCTCCACCGCTTCCGGTGCCGGCCAAAGCCTTTGCGCAAGGTCCACGCCCCTGAAGCTGGCGTAGCGCTGGGCCATCACCGAGCCCGGCTTCCATCCCATGATCTTGTTCAGTTCCTCCAGACGGAACAGATCGCGCCCGTCCTTGTCTTTCAGCTCCAGCCATCGGCACGTCGCCTCGTGTCTCAGATCGTGTTCATGGAGGCCCACGATGTCCATGTACTCGAAAGCGATCCTGAAACGGAATGACAGCCGTTGACTGGCACGCACCAAGCCCTTTTTCCCTTCCTCGACCCCTTCCTCGTGGAGGAACGGGAAGAGGTTCGCGTCGGATTCAAACGGAGGCCGCGAAGCAAAGTACGAGGAAAGCGCCTGATGCACTTCGGGGCGCATCGGGACATCCCGATAAGAAATCTTCCCACGCCACTGCTTGGTCTCCTTGGCATGGATAACCTTGTTCTGCATGTCAATCTGGCCCCTGGTCAGGGTGTACGCCTCCCTGAGCCGCAGTCCCGTGTTCAGGATCAGCAGGTACAAGGTCAACAGCGCATCGCCACCCTTAAGTTCGAGGCCGCGCGAACGATCCGGCCGCTCATAGCCCGACAGCACCGCCACGATCTTCTCGTGCTCCCCTGGCAGCAGTCGCCTGTCGCGCGCCACGTTCACCTTCACCTTGCCCCCCTTGGCTTTCGCCATCTGGGCATCGACGTTGGTATAAGTCGAGTAGCCCTTGGGCAGCAGCTTCACGGGGTTGCTGATCTTGACGTTCACGTTGTGCCGCAGGTACTCGTCAATGGCCCGGCTCAGCGCTTGAATGCGGTGCTTGATGGACGAAGGGGACAGGTTCTTCTCCACCTTCAGGGAACGGAGATAGCCGGTCAGCCACTTGTAGTTGGCGTCGGAGAGGCGCACTGAACCTACCTCACGCGTCAGCGTCGAGAGCGTGAGAATTTGCGAAGGCGCCGCAAAACCGCTGTCCGACCACTCACCAAGAACGCGTAGCAAGCGCACGCCGTCGCCGGGAGACGTAGGGGCAGTCAGTTCTGCCGGCGGCGGGATGTCCGCGTGCTTCATCAGCTTCCACTGCTGCCCGTACGCAATAGCTTCGGCCTCGGTGTCGAAGGTGAAGTACTTGCGCCCGTTCGGAAGCGATGGGTGTCTCAGCCCTATTTCCCACTTCCCGGATGGCTTGAGTCGAGGTTTTGCCATGCCACATCTCCATCATGTCAACGAGATGGATCATCGCATAATCTGATCGAGTTTCAGCCGCCAATTTGTGGCGTCTTCAGGTGCTTTTGAGGCGCTCCTCAAGCACCGAACTACCTATAAGTTATTGATTTATAAGAGTTTAAAAAATGACAGCAAGTACAGAAATCAGCTACAAGATTGAACTGATCCAGCGGGCGGAAGGCGCCCAAGGTGCCGGTTTGCGTTGATTATTTCACTATCGATATGATAGCTAATAGCGCTTGATGGAAAAGCGTTTGAGGCCAATTCAACCTATAAAAATAGAGATCAGCTGGCCTCGGGCGTTTTGAGCACCACGCGGTTGCGCCCTTGCTCCTTGGCCAGGTAGAGGGCCACGTCGGCCAGGCGCAGTGCATCGTCCAGCGTGTGGTGGGCCTGTGGCTGCAGGTAGGCCAGCCCGATGCTGACGCTGACATGGGGTGCCACATCGGAGGTGGCATGGGGGATCTGCAGCGCGGCGATGTCGGTCCGCAGGCTCTCCAGGATGGTCTGCATGTGGGCTTCGCTGAGGTTGTACCAAAGCCCCACGAACTCCTCGCCGCCATAGCGGGCCACGATGTCCAGGGGCCTGCGGGCGTGGCGGCCCATCACCTGGGCCACCTTTTTCAGGGTTTCGTCGCCTTCGGCATGGCCATAGTGGTCGTTGTAGCGCTTGAAAAAATCGACATCCATCATCACAACGCCCAGTGCGTGCTTCTCGCGCAGGGCCTGGCGCCAGGTGCAATCGGCCCGGGCACTGAAGGCGCGGCGGTTGAGCAGACCGGTCAGGAAGTCCTTTTCGGCCATGTCCTGCAACTGCTTTTGTGAAAGGAAGTTCTGGCGCATGGCTGATTCCAGAAAGTAGCTTCCGGCAGTCCCGATCAGGTTGGCCGTGCCCAGGAAGAAGGCGTTGTACAACAGCACGTTGCCCGCCAGCCCGGTGTGCAGTTCCATGCCCACATAAGCCACGAAGGTGGTCCAGCCGCACAACACTGCCGGTAGAAAACGCAACCCGGTCAGAAAGTAGAAGAAGAAGGTGGCCAGGATGATGCCTTCGTAGGGCAATGGAAAGGCATGCACCCGGGCCACCCAGATGATGCCCACCACACCCAGGCCGCAGATCAGCGCGGCAATCGCGCCAATCCATTGCAGGTGCTTGTGCAGCCACGCCTGGTACGTCGCCAGCCAGGCCAGGAAAAGCACCGGGATCATCAGGCCCAGGCGCAGCGCCAGGATCTGGTTGCGCACCAGTGCGGGCAGGCTGATGGCGTCCAGCACGACAAACAGCAGAAACAAGGCCACGGCCACCAGCAAGGCCCAGCGCATGCGCAGCAGAAAAACGCCCTGGTGGTAGCGCCTGAAATCCCGTTCCAGCGGCCCGTCCTCAAAACCCAGGCGCAACGCAGGCAGGCCCTCCGATGGCGGCAACAGGAGGGCACTGTGCAGGTTCGCTGTTTTCGCAGACTGGTTCACGAAGCTCTCCTGTGGGCTATTGCCCTGGGCCTGTCAATGCGGCTTTGTCTGACATCTGCAGCCGCAGGTTCTTGCTGTAATCGCTCCACCATGCCCTACAGACTTGCACCTCCCCAGCACGCCCCTGTGCCGCTGCGCGCTGTTGTGGCTTTTGCCTGCGCCATTTTCCTGGCCCTGGCGGCATCGGCGGCCTTGCTGCTGCCCGATGTGGCCGTGGAATCGGTCGATTCCATGGCCGACTCGGCCCAGGGGCTGGAACTGGTCCTGGAAAAAGCGGCCGGCGATTGATGCGGCCTTGCAGCCAGGCAAGCCGTCGGCACAGCCTGAATACGCGAGAGTATCAATCACCGCCCTGCTCCACCACGGCGATGCGGCGGTGCAGCTTTGCCGCGGTCTGGGTGTCGCCCGCCTGTTCTGCCCGTTGGGCCTGCAACAGCAGCCAGGCCAGCAAGGGGCGGCGCCATCCCTGGGCGGATGCGGTGTCAGTGGCGAGTTCCATGGTTTGCGGACTCGCCCGGCCGGTGCGCAGCAGTACCCCTGCCGCCACCAGGCGCGACCAGGGGTCGGCAATGGCGGCCAGCGCCGTTGCCGCGTTGCCCTCGGTGGCCAGGGCCACGGCCTGCTGGCCTGGGGGCAGCAAGGCGGCCGCCTGCGGGGCGAGCACTCCCGCCAAATAGTCGGCATAGGCGGTTTGTGCGGCGCTGGTGTCGGGGCGCAAGGCGTCAAAAGCGCTGCAGGGGGTCATTTCAAGGCTGGCCACCTGGGCTGCGCATTCCAGCAAGTGCACCTGCGCAAGCAGGGCCGGTTGTCCGGTGCGGGCAGTCTCCTGGCGTGCGCGGGCAAATTCCAGGGCGGCGACGCGGTTTTCACCGGACAGATAGGCCTGCACAGCCTTGTGTGCTGCGCCATGCGCGTTCATCTGCCAATCGGGCGCGGGGGGCTGGCTGGAGCATGCGGCGAGGGCCAATGCCAGGCACAGGCTTCCCAGCCGGGCGGTCTGCGGGGTGGGTGTCATGGCAGTTTCAACTCCGTATCGCGGGCAAAGGGCCATTTGCGGTTGATATCGTTGACCAGTCCCTCAATCTTGCGCAGGTTGGATTCCACCTCGGCGCGCAGCGCCCCCAGGTCGGCCGTGCCTTCGCGCACGTTGGCGCCTACCGCCTGTGCTTCGGCCAGCACCGCATCGACCTTTTTCAGGCTGGCACGGGTATCGGCCAGCAATCCACCCAGTTGTGCCACGGTGGCCTGCACCTCGGGCAGTACTCCGCCGGGGCCAAAAACCTGCCGGTCGGCCTTGGCGGCCATGCCGTCCATGCGTGCCAGCAGCGCGTTGGTGCGGTCCAGCGTGGCCACGATCTTGCGGGCATCCTGTGCGTTGCCCATGAGCACCTGGAGTGCGCCGCCCGGTCCCTTGAGCCGCTCGGTCAGGTCCTTGACGTTCGCCAGGCTGGCGCCCAGGGCCGAGTCCTGGGCGGTCAGCGCATTGAGGTTGCCCAGCAGCGCCCGGGCCTCTGCCATCAGCTGCGGGATCTCGCCCGTGGCGTCGCCCTTGAGCACGGCGCGCTCGGCGCCATCGGGCAAGGGGTCGTCCTGCAGCATGCCGCTGTAGGCGCGGATGTTGGTGCCACCCACCACGCCGCGCACCAGCGTGAAGATGCTGGAGACGCGCAGCCAGTGGGCATCCTTGCGCGGGACATCGATGACGATGCGGGCATGGCCCTCGTCGGCCAGTTCGATCCGGCGCACCCGCCCGATGGGGAAACCCGAAAACGTCATGTCCATGCCCACCACCACGCCCTCGGAGTCGTCGGCGGTGAGCACCAGCGTCTGCGTGGGCTCGAAGGCGCCGCGTGCGTACAGCAGGTACAGGGCCGACCCCACGATCAGGGCCAGCGTGAACAGCAGCAGTGCCACGGCCTTGAGCTCCAGGTGCGCCACCGGGCGCAGGCCATCCTCGGCGATGGGCGCGGGGGGGGGTGTTGCGGGGTCTTGCATGGGTGCAGCTGTCCTCGGTATCAATAGTAGTTGCCCACGAGCGATGCCACCTCGATCAGCAGCAACACGGCAAACATGCGGGCCAGTCCGCCCAGTTCGGTATCTTGTTGGGCGCCCTCGCCTGCGTCGTACATGCCGGCAGTCATGGGGATCAAGGCCACGGCCAGGCTCGACAGCAGGGTTTTGATCGCAAACACCAGGGTTACCGCGGGCGAGAACACATGGCCGAACATGCGGGTGTAGCTGGGCAGGCCGGCCAGGTTGAAGCCGTACACGCCCAGGTAGGCCATCACCAAGGCGACCACACAGGACAGCGCCGCCAGTGTGATGCAGGCAAACACCCCGGCCACCACCCGCGGCAGCAGTTCCATGCGCACCGGGTCGACACCCCTGCGCCGCAAGGCATCGAGGTGCCCTGACTGGCGCAGCTGTGCCAGGCGTGCCCCGTTGGGAATGGTGCAGCGCATGGCCACGAACAGCGCCGCAGTGAGCGGGATGAGTTCCAGCACCAGCACGCGGATGACCATTTCCAGCGCATAGGCGGTCAGCCCATAGCTCAGGGCGGTGACCACCACGATGCGCGTGAGCACCAGGCCCAGCAAGGCCGCCAGCACGGTGAAGCCGGGCAGGATGGGCGCGGTGTCCCGGTAGATATGACCGGCCAGCGTGCGCCGCGCGCCCGGGCCGTAGCTCGACGGCGTGAGCACCAGCACCAGCACCACGGCCCCCAGGTACATGATCCGGCCCCAGGCCAGTGCCCAGCGGCGCAGGGCATGCCAGAGGCGCTCGTGCAGGGTCAGGGCGGGCCAGCGGAAGATCATGCGCGCATGATAGCGTCTTGCCTGGATGCCATGTGGTCAAAATGGCATCAACCGCAGTGTTTACATGCGGTTTCAGCTATTCAAAACATAGCATCAAGAGGTATCAGACATGGCGCTTGGGCGGTGCCACGTTCGGTGCCGCAGGCAGGGACTGGGCGTCGGCCTGCGCGTGCAGCGCTTCGATGATGCCGCAATGCCCGCCCGTGCCATCGCAACGGTTGCGCAGCGCCAGCAGGTCCTGCTCCAGCGCTTGCAGTTCATGCAGACGGGTGCGCACATGGTCCAGATGGCCGTCAAGCGCCACACAGGCGGCGTCGCAGTCGGCCTTGGAAGCCAGGTCCAGCGCCAGCAGCGTGCGCACCTCGTCCAGCGACATGTCCATGGCGCGGCACAGCCGGATGAAGCGCAGCTGGTGGATGTCGGCACCGCTGTACAGTCGGTAGCTGTTGCTGCCCCGGCTGCCGGGCGCCAGCAGCCCTTCCTTTTCGTAGTAACGGATGTTGGCAGCAGAGACGCCCGAACGGCGGGCCGCCTCGCCGATACGGTGGCATGCAGTGGTGTCGGACATGGCTTGACCTTGTAGTGACTTGAGGGTTTCCAATCATCCACCATACTGCAACCGATCCCGGAGAAACCCATGTCAGCCCATTGCCACGACGACCATTGCCACAGCAGCCCGGCCAGCGCCGATCCCCGATACCGCCGCATCCTGTGGGTGGCGCTGATCGTCAACGCTGCCATGTTTGCCGTGGAGATGGGTGCGGGCATGCGTTCGGGCTCAGCCTCGCTGCTGGCCGATGCCATCGATTTCCTGGGCGACGCGGCCAACTACGCCGTCTCGCTGTGGGTGCTGGCCATGGCCCTGACCTGGCGGGCCCGCGCAGCGCTGCTCAAGGGGGCCAGCATGCTGGCGTTTGGTGTTTTTGTCGTGGGCCGCGTCGCCTGGGGCGCCTGGCACGGCGTTGCGCCCGAACCCATCACCATGGGCAGCATTGGCCTGCTGGCCCTGGCGGCCAACCTGGGCGTGGCCGTGCTGTTGTACGCCTGGCGTGAAGGCGACGCCAACATGCGCAGCGTGTGGCTGTGCACGCGCAACGATGCCCTGGGCAACCTGGCCGTGATGGCCGCTGCCCTGGGCGTGTTCGGCACGGGCGCGGCCTGGCCCGATCTGGCGGTGGCTGCCACCATGGCGAGCCTGGCGATCAGCGGCGGCTGGAGCGTGGTGCGCCAGGCACGCGCCGAATTGGCACAGGAGGCGCCGCAGGCGCATGGGCATGCCTGATCTGCGTCTGGATTGCTATTAAAATAGAAGCTACCAGCGCTTACCTGGTAAGAGCAAAAGGCCAAAAAACATGTATTTCTCCAGCCTGCCCCTTTGGATGGTGTGACGCCATGCAGATCCAGACTGTTCTAAAAGTCGGCGCCGCACTGTGCATCGCCTTCTTCGGCATCGAAGCCGCACGCACCAGCCTGCACGGACCCAAGGCGGTGCCGGTTCCGGTGGCGCAGCAGATCCATGCCCAGACGCCGGTACAGACTCCGACCGACAAGGCCCCGTTTGCCTTCGAGGGCTACCAGATCCGGCCCCTGGCGCAGTTTGCCGTGCGGGCCCGGGTGCTGGGGCGTGAGGACTACCGCATGGACAAGGAGGCCGATCTGTCGCCCATCGACCTCGCGCTGGGCTGGAAGCAGATGGCCGATCCGGCCGTCTATGGCCCCCTGAACATCACGCAGGGAGGCCGCTGGTACCGCTATTCCTGGAAGGATCAGCCGCCCATTGCGCTGCAGGAGATCATCGAATCGTCGGCCAACATGCACATGATTCCGGCCAATGCCGCGGTGCTCCAGGCGCTCAAGAAGGCGCGCGAAGGCCGTTTCATCCAGATCAGCGGCTACCTGGTGGAAGCCACCAACTCCCAGGGCTGGCGCTGGACGAGTTCGCTCACGCGCTCGGATTCGGGGGGCGGCTCGTGTGAACTGGTCTTTGTAGAGTCCGCCCTGGTGGAGTGAGTGCCGCATCGCAAGCCTGCCGAAAGCAAGGTCTGCCGCACGCATGCTCCAATGCAGACCCGCCCCGCCTGCCTGGACAGCCACCATGAACCGCCCCACCGACCCGCCCAGCAACGCCCGCCCCGTGCCTCCCGCGGCAGAGCCGCACACAGCGACTGAAGATGCGGTGGCCATCTTCACCGGCGTGCTGATGATCTCGGTGGGCGTGGCCTTCTTCACCAGTGCCGGGCTGCTGACTGGCGGCACGGCGGGGCTGGCGTTTTTGCTGCACTACGCCACGGGCATCGGTTTTGGCAAGATTTTCTTCGTGCTCAACCTGCCCTTTTACTGGCTGGCGCTGCGCAAGCTGGGGCGCGAATTCACCCTCAAGACCTTTGCGGCCGTGCTGCTGCTGTCCTTGCTGACCGAGCTGCAGTCCCAGTTTCTGCAGTTTGCCCGCATCGAGCCGCTGTATGCCGCCCTTGCCGGCGGGCTGATCACGGGCACCGGTTTTCTGGCGCTGTTTCGCCACCGCTGCAGCCTGGGCGGCGTGGGCATTGCCGCCCTGTACCTGCAGGACCGCTACGGCTGGCGCGCGGGCAAGGTGCAAATGGCGGTGGACTGCTGCATCGTGCTGCTGGCCCTGTGGACGGTGGAGCCCCTGCGCGTCGCCTGGTCCATTGTGGGCGCCGTGGCGCTGAACCTGGTGCTGGCCATGAACCACCGGCCCGGGCGCTACATGGGGACCTGAGCGATGGGCAATCGGTGGGCCACGGAACCTTTCAGGCAGCGCCGCACTCAGTCGTCGATGCGTTTCATGGTTTCTGTGGTGGTCCTGCTGGTGCTGGTCTTGCGCGGCCTCGTGGGCACCGCCCTGGCTTTTGAAGCCGTGCCCTGCCAGCCTGTGCAGGCCCGGCACAGCAGCATCGACGCTTCCCACCCCACCATGGCGCTGCCTGCACCCCAGGCCAGCGACTGCAGTGAACCCCTGGGGTCGGCGGGAAGCACTTGCGAAAACGCGGCGCAGGAAGCGTGTTCGCCCCTGGGGCATGGCCCCACCTGCCCATCGTGCGGTGCCGGTCATTCGGCCCCGTGGGCGCCTGTTGCGCTGCTGCCGTGGCCCACCGCGCCGAACCGCGCTGCCCTGGCACCCACAGGCCCCGCCTGGTTTGCCAGCGCAGCGGTGGTGCCCGCCTTCAAACCGCCCATTGCCTGATTTTTGCCCTTTGGCAAATAATTTGATAGCTGCTTGCGCAATACTGGCAAGCGTTTGAGCCAATTTTTATCCAATATTTCGGCGCTCGGTGCCACGGTCGGCACACCCTGCCCCAGAATCGTCCCATCGATCGCCAGCCATTGAAAGAACGTTCCATGTCGATCCCATATTCTCCCTTGCCCCTGCGTGCTTCCCACAGCGGCCTGCAGCGCCGCCATCTGCTGGCGGGCCTGCCTGCGCTGGCGGCGGTGCTGGCCGCGCCGCGCCTGGCGCGTGCAGCCCCGGCGACACCCATTGAAATCTGGAAAGACCCCAGCTGCGGCTGCTGCCACGACTGGATCACCCATATGGAAGCGAATGGCTTTCGTTTCACCGTCCACGACACCGGCAACAACGCCGTGCGCGCCCGCCTGGGCCTGCCGCAAAAGCTGGGTTCGTGCCATACCGCCCTGGTGGGTGGCTACCTCATCGAGGGCCATGTGCCCGCCGCCGACGTGCGTGCGCTGCTGCAGCAAAAACCCAAGGCGCTGGGACTGGCCGTGCCCGGCATGCCGGTGGGCTCGCCCGGCATGGATGGCCCGGCCTATGGCAACCGGCGCGACCCCTACGACGTGCTGCTGGTCGCGCGGGACGGCAGCACCCGCGTGTTCAAGAGCTACCGCACATAACCCGGCTGCGGCTTCATAATCGGCCGCATGATTGCGACCTCTTCCCACGCCCGCGACATGGGCAGCATTACCCGTGTGGCCGGTATCGAGGCAGGCCACTACACCGATGGCCGCCGTCCCACGGGCTGCAGCGTCGTGCTGGCCCGTGCGGGGGCCGTGGCCGGTGTCGATGTGCGCGGTGCAGCGCCCGGAACGCGCGAGACCGATCTGCTCGCCCCCTGCAACCTGGTCGAGCAGGTGCATGCCGTCATGCTCTCGGGCGGCAGTGCCTGGGGCCTGGAGGCGGCCACCGGCGCCGTGCGCTGGCTCGAAGAACACGGCACAGGGCTGGATATTGGCGTGGGCCGCCTGCCGCTGGTGCCGTCCGCCGTGCTGTTCGACCTGATGGTGGGCGACATGCGCATTCGACCTGATGCCGCCGCCGGATATGCCGCCTGCGCAGCCGCCTCGCCGGCCGATCCGCAGGAGGGCAACGTCGGCGCGGGCACCGGCGCCAGTGTGGGCAAGATGTTTGGCATGGCACGCGCCATGAAGGGCGGCATTGGAAGCGCCTCGGTCACGGTCGACGGCGTGACGGTGGGCGCGTTGATTGCCTGCAATGCCGTGGGCGATGTGCTGGACCCCGATACCGCCCGCCCGGTGGCAGGTGCGCGTACGGCTGACGGCTTGCAACTGGCCGATACCCGGCGCAGCTTGCTGCGCGGTGAACTGGCACAGTCGCTGCTGGCGGGCACCAACACCACCATCGGCGTGGTGGCCACGGACGCAACCCTCACCAAGGCCCAGGCCCATCGGCTGGCCGTGGCGGCGCACGATGGCCTGGCCCGCAGCATCAACCCGGTGCACACCATGCTCGACGGCGACACCTTGTTTGCCCTGGGCACGGGCCTTGCGGCAAGGAACCCGGGCATGCTGCTGCTGTGCACCATGGCCGCCGAGGCGACGGCCCGTGCGGTGTTGCGCGCCGTGCAAGCCGCACAGACGATCACTACCGCCGAGGGCCTGCACCTGCCGTGCATGGCCGACCTGGCCTGATGCCGCAGGTTTTTCGCTCAACCCTGCTGTCGCTGCGCGACATGCTGGCCTCTGCCGGGCCGCTGGCCTTGCTGGCCGTGGGCCTGCTGGCCCTGGCCTACTGGTGGCTCAACCCCACCCCGCCCCGGGTCGTGGTACTGGCTACGGGCGCCGACCAAAGCGCCTATGCCGAGTTTGGCCAGCGCTACCGCAAGGCGCTGGCAGAACAAGGCATCGAAGTGCGCCTGCTGCCCAGCGAGGGGTCGCTCGCCAACCTGCAACTGCTGCGCGAGGGCCGCGCTGATCTTGCTTTCGTGCAGGGCGGTACGGCGGTGCTGACCACCGAGGACCATGAGCAGTTGCGCTCCCTCGGAAGCCTGTTTGTGGAACCCCTGTGGTTGTTCTACCGCACACAGGCCGTGCGCCAGCGCACGCCTGCCGGGCGGCTTGACGCGTTTCCCCAAATGCGTGGCCTGCGGGTAAACGTGGGTACCGAGGGCAGCGGGGTGCCCATCCTGATGGACAAGCTGCTGGACGCCAACCACATGCGGGCCTCTGATCTGCAGTTGTCCCGCCTCGAGCAAACCCCGGCCACCGTGGCTTTTCTGGACGGAAAGATGGATGTGCTGGTATTCGCGTCGGCACCCGAATCACCGATGGTGCAGATGCTGCTGCAGACCCCGGGTGTGCGCTTGATGGATTTTCCGCAGAACGAGGCCTATGGCCGCCGTTTTCCGTTCCTCACGCCCGCCACGCTGCCGCGCGGCGTGGTGGATCTGGCAGGCAATGTGCCGGCCCACGACGTCCGGATGATCGCGTCCACCACGGCGCTGCTGACCCGTGCCGAAACCCACCCCGCCCTGCTGCAGCTGTTTGCCCAGCACGCCCAGATGCTGCACAGCGGTGCCGGCTGGTTCAACCGCGCACGGGAGTTTCCCAGCACCAGGCACAGCGAACTGGACATTGCACCCGAAGCCGACCGTGCCATCAACGAGCCCGTGCCCTTGTTGCAGCGCTACCTGCCGTTCTGGCTGGCCAACCTGATCCAGCGGATGTGGCTGGTGCTGGGCATCCTGATTGCCGTCATGCTGCCCCTGTCGCGCATCGTGCCGCCGCTCTACCAGTTGCGGGTGCGTTCGCGGGTGTTTCGCTGGTACGGAAGGCTGCGCGCAATCGAGGACGACATGGCCTCGGGCCAGACGCCCGCCGCGGACCTCGCCCTGGCGCTGAACGCGCTGGAAGCCCAGGTCGCGCAGGTCAGCGTGCCGCTGTCCTATGCCGACGAACTGTACGCACTGCGCAACCACATCCAGATGGTGCGCGGTCGGCTGGCGCGCTGAGAACGCTTGACCGACCGGCAGGCTTCAATCGATGGCCCGGGATGGGCCGACAGGCAGAACGGCGCAGGAATACCGCGCCGTCAGCGGCGCGTGGATGGCGGATTGCTGCCGCGGGCCGAACTGGCCATGGCGTCAATGGCGCGGTCCACCACATGTTTGCCGGACATGACACGCAGCAGTCCTTCGGCAGCGAGTTTGTCACGCATGCGGCGGGTCATGGACTGCGTGCTGTTGTCGGCCGCCGTGAACAGAAAGAGCGTCTTGTGCGGGCTGGCCCAGGTCAGCTGCGTCCGCATGACCTTGCCATTGGACACCAGATCCACCCAGGCGCCCACCACAAACTGGTCGTCGATGCTGGGGGCCGCACTCAGATCCACATCCACGGCATTTGGCTGTGATTCCGGCAAGTCGTCGGCCATGGATTCGATGCCGATCTCGGCGCTGTCCACTGGCTCGGCGACGGGGGAGGGTGAATCCAGAATTTGCTGGTGCAGCAGCACGAGCCGCTCGATGAAGGCGCTGGTGCTGCTGTCGGGGTGCCGAATGGTGGCCAAACCCTCGCGCAGGGTCGCCAGCATGGCAGGAATGGCATCGACCATGCGGCCCAGGTCTTCTCCCACCTGCCCAGGCTGCACGCTCCAGAACAGCAGCGGCACCAGGGCCAGATAGCCGCCCGGATCGCCATCGACGCCCTCGGGCTGCTTGAGTTGCGCCCGGGCCACGACATCGGCCCAGGGGCCGGTGGCAAACTCCATGATGTCTGACGGCACCTGATCGATATCCGGCAAGGCGCGGATGTTTGCGGCGATCTTTTCGGCCAGCATTTCGCGCTGCTCGGCGCGCAGCAGGGCTTTTTCCTCGGCTGCACGCCGGGCGTGCTGCTTCTTCTCCTGCGTCTCCCAGGCCGATGTGAGGGCCTTGAGCACCGCTTCGAAAGGCGCCGCACTGGTGACGTCGGGTTGCTGCGACAGGTGGTTGACGGCCTGGTCCACCAGGCGCATATAGCGCTTGAATCCCGGCTCTTCCACATTGGTGAAAGCCAGGCTGCGCTGTGTCAGCTCATCGAGCAGGCGGCGCGCTGGATGCGCTCCATCACTGAAAAAGCGTGGATCGTGGCGTACCAGCTTGCGGATGGCAGGCTCCAGGTTCTGCACCGCCTGCTGCACGGGGGGCAACAGGCGCGAATCCTGGGAAATGTTCTCCACCATGCGGGCCACCACTTCGGCGGCCATGGCGGGCGATTCGGCTGCGCCGCCATAGGACACGCCATAGACGCTGCGCGGCGCGCCCGGCCCGCTGGGTGCATAGCCGGGCTGGCTTTGGGCCAGGCGCCCCACCAGGCGTTCGAGCTGGGCGATGTCCTCCATGGCTTCGGACACGGCCACATTGGCGTAATGCGCCCCCACGGGCGCTCCGTACATGCTGGAGGCGGGCGCATCCATGCGTGCGGGCTGCATGTTGGCAGGGGCATAGCCTGTGGCGACCGGCAGGCCGCGCGGTCCGTCAAACGGATCGCCGCCACCGGCGAGCATCTGGCGCAGGATTCCGACAGTCAGCAGGGCTTCTTCGGCGTCGGGAGCGAGTCCTCCCATGAGACCCTGGTCGCCACTCCATCCAGACGCCATACCGGCGCGACCATAGAGCGAGGGACTGCCATACCCTGTGCCGTTCCCCAGGCTGTGGCCATAGCCCGTGGGGCCGCCGTAGCCGCTGTGGCCACTGCCGCCGCCCCGTCCGAGTCCGCCCATACCGGTACCTCCTGGGACGGCGGCCACACCATAGCCGACCGGACGCACGCCCTGCTCTCGCAGGCTTGTGGCGGCGCGCTTGTAGACATCCACCAGTTGCGCGCCCAGAAGATCGCCCATGTGCTGCATCCAGGCCTCACGGATGGGCGCCGCGACACCGGTTTCCGATACCACCTGCTGCAGTGCGCGGATGTAGTTTTCGGGGCGCAAGGGATTGCGTTCGGGCTGCACCCGGTGCAGCCCCTGGGCCGCACTGACCAGTGCGTTGAGTTCGGCCAGAACCGCATCGGTGGCATGCACGGCCAATTGCTGGGTACGGGACAACTCCACCTGCGCCTGCACCTCGGCGTCGTCCACCAGCGAAAGCTCACCAAAATCCATGCCGCTGGCATCGGCCTGGTGCGGCTTGGCCGCCGCCGGGCCTTCGGCAAAAATCTCCAGCAAGGCCATGGGATAGGCCTTGACCAGCGCCGCCTCATGCTGGTTCAGCAGGCGCAAGGCATCGCTGGCCAGGTTGCGCCGGGCGATGTCCCGCAACTCTGATTCCTGGCTGGTCAATGCACCGCGCGTGACCTGCACCAGCTGCGTCATGAGGGCTTCGCCCTCGCGCACTGCGTTGACAACGCAGGCACGAAATACCGTCCTAGTATGAAGCGCTGGCTGTTGCATGGCAGGGCAATGAGGGGCTGGAGGGAAATCGTCCAGGCGCTATCCTACTTCTACTTGAGCGCCTTGAAACGCATGCGGTGTGGGCGGGCGCCCTCTTCACCCAGGCGCTTCTTCTTGTCGGCCTCATATTCCTGGTAGTTGCCGTCGAAGAACGTCCACTGGCTGTCGCCTTCGGCTGCAAGAATATGTGTGGCAATCCGGTCCAGGAACCAGCGGTCGTGGCTGATCACTAACACGGTGCCGGCAAATTCCAGCAGGGCGTCTTCCAGGGCGCGCAGGGTTTCCACGTCGAGGTCGTTCGAAGGCTCGTCCAGCAGCAGCACGTTGCCGCCCTGGATCAGCGTCTTGGCCAGGTGCAGGCGCCCGCGCTCGCCGCCCGAGAGCATGCCCACCTTCTTCTGCTGGTCGCCGCCGTTGAAGTTGAAGCGGCCGCAGTACGCCCGGCTGGCCATCTGGAACTTGCCGATATTGAGCATGTCCAGTCCGCCCGAAACATCTTCCCAGACCGTCTTGTCATCGGACAGCGCGTCGCGCGACTGGTCTACGAAGGCCATCTTCACCGTCTGGCCGATCACCACCTCGCCGCTGTCGGGCTGCTCCTTGCTGGCGATCAGCTTGAACAGCGTCGATTTACCGGCGCCGTTCGGGCCGATGATGCCGACGATGGCGCCTGCGGGGATGCTGAAGCTCAGGCTGTCGATCAGCAGGCGGTCGCCGAAGGATTTGCTGACGTTCTTGAACTCGATGACCTGGCTGCCCAGACGCTCGGCCACAGGAATGAAGATTTCCTGTGTTTCGTTCCGCTTCTGGTATTCGTAATCGCTCAGCTCCTCGAAGCGTGCGATACGCGCCTTGCTCTTGGCCTGTCGGCCCTTGGCGTTCTGGCGCACCCACTCCAGTTCCTTCTTCAGGGCCTTCGCGCGGGCCTCTTCGCCCTTCTGTTCGGCCTCCAGGCGGTTCTGCTTCTGCAGCAGCCACTCGGAATAGTTGCCCTTGTAGGGAATGCCGTGGCCCCGGTCGAGTTCGAGAATCCACTCGGCGGCGTTGTCGAGGAAGTAGCGGTCGTGGGTGATGGCCACCACGGTGCCGGGGAAGCGCTGCAGGAACTGCTCCAGCCAGTCCACGGACTCTGCGTCCAGGTGGTTGGTGGGTTCGTCGAGCAGCAGCATGTCGGGCTTGGACAGCAGCAGGCGGCACAGCGCGATGCGGCGCTTTTCACCGCCGGACAGCACGCCCACCTTGGCGTCCCACGGGGGCAGGCGCAGGGCGTCAGCGGCAATCTCCAACTGGTGCTCGGAGTCAGTACCCGCCGTGGCAATGATGGCCTCCAGGCGCGCCTGTTCGGCCGCCAGCGCGTCAAAGTCAGCATCGGGCTCGGCATACGCGGCGTACACCTCTTCCAGCTTGGCCTTGGCGGCAAACACCTCACCCATGGCCTCTTCGACGCTCTCGCGCACGGTGTGCTCGGAGTTGAGCTGGGGCTCCTGCGGCAGGTAGCCGATCTTCAGTCCCGCCATCGGTATGGCTTCACCCTCGATTTCCCTGTCCACACCGGCCATGATCTTGAGCAGCGAGGACTTGCCCGAGCCGTTGAGGCCCAGTACGCCAATCTTGGCGCCGGGAAAGAAGGAAAGCGAAATGTCCTTCAAGATCTGCCGCTTCGGGGGCACGGTCTTGCTGACATGATTCATTGAAAAAACGTATTGGGCCATTGTGTGTAATCAAACCTGCAAAGCACAAAAACGCGCAAGAGACTGCGCAAACAAACCATGATTATCGACTCATGCGACAATACCCGTAGTTGGGCACTCCAGTTGCGCCCGATATCAGCAATCTGCTGGGGACAAAGCAAGTTATTGCGGGCTCCCACCTTTGAACCTCGTCAGCCTGACACTGGCTCGGCAGTCAATCCATGGACTGTCTCGACAGGCCGACCCCCGGCACCCGGTTGGGTGCATTTCAATCCATGACATTTGACGATCTGAATCTGGCTCCGGCCATCATGAAGGCTGTGCGCGAGCAGGGCTACGAAACCCCCACCCCCATCCAGGCACAGGCCATTCCCGCAGTGCTGCTGGGCCAGGATCTGCTGGCTGGGGCGCAAACCGGAACGGGCAAAACCGCTGCCTTCACCCTGCCCCTGTTGCATCGCCTGTCGCAAAGCGCCGCCCCGAAAAGCAAATTCGGCGGCAAGGGCGTGCGCGCCCTGGTGTTGACCCCTACACGCGAACTGGCCGCGCAGGTGGAAGAATCCATCCGCCAATACGGTAAATACCTCGACCTCAATTCCACCGTCGTCTTTGGCGGTGTCGGCATGAACCCGCAGATCGACCGCATCAAGCGCGGCGTCGATTTTCTGGTGGCCACGCCTGGCCGCCTGCTCGACCTGCAGCAACAAGGCTTTCTGGATCTCTCCACCGTGGAGGTGCTGGTGCTCGACGAAGCCGACCGCATGCTCGACATGGGTTTCATCCATGATGTGAAGAAAATTCTGGCCCTGGTGCCCAAGGAAAAGCAAAGCCTGCTGTTCTCGGCCACTTTCAGTGACGAAATCCGTGAATTGGCCGCCACGCTGCTGAAGAATCCGCAGAGCATCCAGGTGACCCCGCGCAATACCACGGTGCAGCGCATTGCGCAGGTGATCCACCCCGTGGGCCGCACCAAGAAAAAACAGGTGTTGCTGCACATCATTCAGCAGAACAACTGGAGCCAGGTACTGGTGTTCACACGCACCAAGTTTGGCGCCAACAACGTGGCCGAATTTCTCTCCAAAAATGGCGTGCAGGCCATGGCACTGCACGGCAACAAGAGCCAGAGTGCCCGCACGCAGGCGCTGGCAGGATTCAAGAGCGGCGAAATCCGCGCCCTGGTGGCCACGGACATTGCTGCGCGCGGTATCGACATCGATGAACTGCCGCACGTCGTCAACTATGAAATCCCCAACGTTCCCGAAGACTATGTGCACCGCATCGGCCGCACGGGTCGGGCCGGTAACAGCGGTGAAGCCGTCAGCCTGGTCTGCATGGACGAAGAAGGTTTCATGATGGAAATCGAGCGCTTCACCAAGCAGGAAATTCCGGTGCAGGTGCTCGATGGCTTTGGCCCGGAAGATGGCGAGCAGGCGGAACCCATTGCCATGGGCCGGCAAACCATCTGGGGCGGCGCGGGCCGCCCCCCGAGCCGTGAAGTGATGCAGGCTGCCGCAAAGGCTGCACGCAGCGAAATGATGGACCGCATCCGCACGAACAAGGCGGGCCAGGGCGACCGCGGCGCCCGCTCCGGCAGCGGAGGTGGCGGCAACGGTGGCGGGCGCAACGGCCGTGGCAATGCGCCCCGCAATGCCCAGGGTCAGGGTGGCGCACCCAGAGGCCAGGCTCCGGCACGCAACCGGCCCGCTGGGGGCGGTGGCGGACATCGTTTTGACGACCAGCCCCCACGGGACAACGCTCACCTGGGTACGCACGGCGGGCACAGCATGCCGTCCCAGCGCAATTCGGGGCACTCTTCGCAGCCGGACCCCATGCGCACCAGCGTGGACAGCATGACTGACCGTGGCCGCCGTGGCGGCGGCGGGCGCAGCGGTGGATATGGCGGCGGATATGGCGGCGGCCGCAGCGGTGGAGGCGGCGGCCGCAGTGGCGGCGGTTCTCGCGGCTCGTACGGTCGTTAAGGCGACGTCCCCATAGTGGCGCGCGCCCAGCCTTGGGATGGGATGCAAGGCGCAAACCGCAGCCATAGCCCAAGCTATGGCGAGGATGTTGTGCAACGCCGCAGACCGCCCAAAGCAAGGATGCGCGGCGCGCGAGGGACTTGTTCAGCGCTGCCTGAAGGCCCCGCCCCCGCGCTGTCGATATGCAGTGTGGATGGCATCACTGGCCGGACCATGGTGTGCGCTCCATGGCTGTCATGATGATTTGACTATCTATGAAATCCGGCTGCAGCGCTCTACTGACGGGCGTCAATAGCTACAAATATAATAGCATCTATGCCATAACCGACGTCATTGGCTATTCCATACGCCGCCGGGGCAGGCTCGATTGCCTGCAGGGCGGCGTGTCCGCTGACACCCGCTGCAGTCTCTGCCGGGTAATATCGCGCCCACACATGGCCCGGATCCCCTGGGTCTTTGAGGCCTTGAGGCCGACCGCAGCATGACCATGCCCCCTCTTTCCGCACCAATCAACGCCGCGATCCCTGGCACGACCTACTCCAGGCTGCGCCTCTGGCCTGCGGCATCCCTGCTCGCAGCGGCATTGCTGGCTGCCTGCAGCACCACACCCCTGCCCCCCTGGCCAGCCAGGGCCCCTGCTCCCCCGCCGCGCAATGCCGTCGTAGCGCCTGCCCCGCTGCGTCCCGGGGTTGTACAGGCCGCTCCCACCGGACAGCCTGTGCCCTTGCCCGTGCCGCTGCAGGCCGGAACACTGCAAGACCTGCCGTACAGTGCGGCGGTTGCTGCCCGCTTTCCCGATCCGGTGGTGCGTTACAGCACCCCGGGCCTGGCCGAGCAACGCCGTGCGTTCACCACCAATGCCGAACTGAACCACTGGCTTGAGCAGATTGCGGACATGCCTTCACGCAGCGCCACGCGGGCCGCTGTGCTGCGGCTGGGGCCGTCCCAGCGCGGCGAACCCATCTCTGCCCTGGTGCTGACCCGCGCCAGAGACACCCATCCTGACAGCCTGGCTGCCACCAAACGCCCCACCGTGCTGCTCATCGGCCAACAGCACGGTGACGAGCCTGCAGGCAGCGAGGCCCTGCTGGTGATTGCGCAGGAACTGGCCCAGGGACTGCTGGAGCCCCTGCTCGATCAGATCAATGTCGTCATCGTGCCCCGTGCCAACCCGGATGGCGCCGCCACCGGAACCCGCAGCACCGCCAACGGTGTGGACATGAACCGCGACCACCTGCTGCTCAACACCCCCGAGGCCCAGGCCCTGGCCGTCCTGGCCCGCGATTACCGGCCCATCCTGGTGCTCGATGCCCATGAATTCACCGTGGCAGGCCGCTATCTGCAGAAGTTCAATGCCATCCAGCGCCATGACGTCCTGCTGCAATATGCGACCACCGCCAACGTCCACGAGTTTTTGACCAAGGCCTCGAACGAGTGGTACCACGCGCCCATGCTCCAGGCGCTCAAGGACCAAGGACTGAGCACCGAGTGGTACTACACCACCTCCAGCCGTCCGGACGACCTGCGCGTGTCCATGGGCGGCGTACAGCCGGACACGGGACGCAACGTCAATGGCCTCAAGAACGCGGTCAGCCTGCTGGTGGAGACCCGGGGCATCGGCATTGGCCGCGCCCACATCCAGCGCCGCGTCCACTCGCAGATCAGTGCCATCGGCAGCGCCCTGCGCAGCACCGCTGAGCGCGCCGCCCGCCTGGAGCAGGTGCGCTCCTATGTGGTGCGCGACACCATCGCCCAGGCGTGCCGCGACCAGGTGGTCGTGGAAGCGGCCCAGACGCCCGAAAAGCATGCCCTGACCATGCTGGACCCGGAAACGGGGGAAAACCGTATCCTGAATGTCGACTGGAACTCCTCGCTCAAACTGCATACCGTCAAATCGCGGGCGCGGCCGTGTGGTTACTGGCTGTCGGCCGACGCCACCGTGGCGGTGGACCGGCTCAGGCTGCTGGGCGTGCAGGTGCTTCGCGTCGCCGAACCGGGCGCGCTGCTGGCCGATACCTACCAGGAAACCAGCCGTGAAACCGGAGCCCGCCAGGACGTGCGCGGCCCCATGGCAGGCAGCGACGGGATTGTGCGCTCGCAGGTTGCACTGGTTCGCAGCGCCATCGATGTGCCTGCCGGAAGTTTCTACGTGCCCCTGAACCAAACCTTGGCCAATCTGGCCGTGGCCGCGCTGGAGCCCGATACGCAAAGCAGCTATTACGCCAATCGCCTGATCGAGCGACTGGAAGATTCCGCCCGCATCATGGGCACACCCAGCCTGGTTTTCGAGGAAATGCAATAAGCACGACACTGCGCCGCGCTGGCGGCATGGGCTGCGTTGGGCAGGTATGATGCCGGGCTGTCGAATGATTCAGCAGCTGCCCGTAGCTCAACTGGATAGAGCAATAGCCTTCTAAGCTATAGGTCGGGGGTTCGAGTCCCTCCGGGCAGGCCAAAACAGCATTTCAGACAGCCTCACTAGCTCTCAAAACCCGCATGTTTCCTAGCGTTGCGGGTTTTTTGTTGTCTCAGGCCATTTCAGTACGTACCATGAGATACCGTCATAAAAACGGTATCTCTGACGGTATCTCTGAAGTACCGCACCCCAGATACCGTTAGCAGGGGAAGCAATGGCACTCACAGACACATTCGTTAGACAGGTGAAGCACACCGGCAAAGCCAGCGGAGACAAGTACGCCGATGGTGGGGGCATGTACCTGCTGGTCAAGGCCAGCGGCAGGTACTGGCGGATGGATTACACCCACGCCAATAAACGCAAGACACTTGCATTAGGCGTATACCCCGAAGTCTCTTTGGCGAAGGCCCGCAAGCGCCGCGAAGAAGCCCGCGAACTCCTTGCCGAAGGACTCGACCCCAGCGCAGCCAAGAAGGCCGAAAAGCTGGCAACCCGCGTAGCCGCAGCCAACACCTTTGAAGCTGTGGCCCGCGAATTCCACGCCACCCAGGCCAGCGGCTGGAGCCCCCGCTACGCGGCGCGGTGGATCGAGCGCATGGAGAAAGACCTGTTCCCCTACATCGGTAAACTCACGCTACCCGCCATCACCGCCCCCGTGCTGCTGGACGCACTGCGCAAGGTAGAAAAGCGCGGCGCTAACGAAACCGCCCACACCCTGCGCCAGACCGCCGGGCAGGTGTTCCGCTACGGGGTGCAGACTGGGCGTTGCGAACGCAGCCCCGTGAGCGACCTACACGGCGCGTTGAAGCCCGTCGTGGTCAAGCACATGGCCGCTGTGCTGGAGCCTACCAAGGCGGGCGAGTTGCTGCGGGCTATTGATGGCTACACCGGCCAGCCTATGACCAAGGCAGCATTGGCGCTGTCTGCGCTGCTCTTTCAGCGCCCCGGCAACATCCGGCAGATGGAATGGGTGTGGATCGACTTCGACAAGGCCATGCTGACAATCCCATCGCAGGACATGAAGCGGCGACTGGCGCAGAAGATCAACGGCAGGCCGCACTTTGTGCCCCTGGCACCGCAAGCCGTTGCCATTTTGAAAGACCTGCAACCCCTCACGGGACATGGCCGCTATGTGTTCCCCAGCCTACGCACGGGCGAACGGGCTATGAGCGACAACACCATCAATGCTGCTCTGCGGCGCATGGGCTTTGCCTCCGACGAGATGAGCGCCCATGGATTCCGGGCCATGGCGCGCACGCTGATGATTGAACGCATCCACGGCATATCTGCCGATGTGATCGAAGCCCAACTGGCGCACAGCAAATCAGGGCCGCTGGGGGCAGCCTACGACCGAGCCGAGTTCATGGAGCAACGGCGCAGGATGATGAAAGAGTGGGCGGACTACCTGGACAAATTGCGCATTGGTGCGGACGTGATCCAGTTCAAGGCGGCGTGACCACGGACATGCACAGTAAGGCCCTTCGGGGCCTTTTTCTATGACATGCGCGAAGACAACAAGGCGTACGACTACGACATCCTCAGCAACTTTGTGGTGTTCTTCTACGACATCACGGTGTCCCATTGAAAATTAGCACCCTTATAAATCAATGGGTTGCGTTACTCCTTGGCGTTGATCGGTTGTCGCCACACCACTGTGCTGTGTGGCATCACTTAGGATTGGCTCCGTGGATTTGCGATAGTCCACAAAAGGCGAAGGCTCCAAGTGGTGGAACACATGGAGCCTTCAAGACCGCCAAAACTCGAAAGCCTTGGAAGTCTCCCTGCTACGGGACTTTGATGGTACACCACCGACCTGTTTTATGGTTCAGGCGGGCTTTTGTTCGGGTTTTGGTTTTTTGTAACGCGGCTACGAAAGACCGACCATGCCAGCACAAGCAAACCAACAGCAACACGATAGCCTGCTCCGCGTAGAGCCCCATATCACCCAGCGCATGGGCATCAGCCGCAGCGGCTGGTGGAAGGGCGTGAAAGACGGCAAGTTTCCGCCCGGGATCAAGTTGTCCCCCCGCGTGACCGTCTGGCGCGCAAGCGATATCGACGCCCTCATTGCCAACATTGGCAAGTGACTGGAGGACGTTATGCACACAGTCAAGGACTATTCAAAGTCCGGGCAAACCGCGCCCAGCGTCATTCCCTCATTCGACACCCTGCCCGACAGTGCATTCATTCGTGAATCGCAACTGGTGCAAAGCCCCAAAAGACCAGAGACACCAGCCCCCCTGCCCTTCAGTGCGCCGACCCTTTGGCGCAAGGTAAAGGCAGGCACGTTCCCCAAGCCCATCAAGCTTTCCGAGCGCGTTACCGCCTGGAAGGTCGGCGACGTGCGCGCCTGGATCGCTAGCCACTGCGCAGCGCAACAGGTGGGGGGCTGAGGCCATGACCCCAAAGAAAACGCCCGACCCCACCAAAGCAGAATCGAGCGCTCCAAACACGGTGCAGCCTATCGCTACCGACAAGGATTTTCACGCACTGCGCAGCGCCTTTGCCCAGCAGGGGCACCACCTGCACAGCATTGCAGCACCGGACGGCACAGCCACCTATTGGGCCGAGCGCTGGGGGCTGGTGCGCTACCTGCCCAGCCTGCACGATGCCGCGCTATTCCTGGCGCAGATT
>JAMLIQ010000038.1 GCA_023954095.1 Burkholderiaceae bacterium
CGAGCGCAGCGGCCGCAATGCCTCCGAACCCGACTATCTGCCTGCACTGCAGCGCGAACTGGTGGCGGTGATCAGCAAATACGTCAAGATCAACCCCGAGGACCTCAAGGTGCACCTGGAGCGCCAGGACAACCTGGAGGTCCTCGAAGTGAAGATCGAGCTGCCCGAGGCGGCACGCTGATACTGTTTTTCCCCACCGCATCGCGTCATTGGGTGCCGCACAGTGCCGTAGCGCCTGGTGGGTGCGATGGGACGTGGGCCTGCATGGGGCCTGCAAACAGCTTGCTCATCTTGTAACGTGCCCTCACAAGGCGTTGCACTTATGTGTTTGAAAGTGCCCGGCCGCCACCGTAGCATGCCCTGACGCCTGACCTTGCGCAGGCGAGGAGGGAGGGCGATGCAGGCGTTGACTCTGACATGGGGCGCCATGGTGCTGTGTGCGGCGGGGTTGGCCGCCTGCGGTGGTGGCGAAGATGAATCTGGCGCCCTGCGCTCAGAAGGAGCAGCCTCCGAACCCATGGCGCGTCTGAGATCGGGCTCTCCGATGGTGCAGGTGGTCCTGCAGCCCACCGACCTGGATTTTCCTGGCCCCGAACGCGGTTTCTATCGCTTCGCCACCGATCCATCCCGGATCACGGCAGATTCGCTGCTCTACGTTGTGCAAGAGGGGCAGCGCCTCGTCTATACGCCCGCCGATCTGAGCGCCTACCGCACGCGCAGCTTGCCTTCGAGCTACCTGAACAAGCTCGATACGGGCTTTGCCAACCTGCGCAGACAGGGACTCAAGGCAGTACTGCGCTTCGCCTACAACTACCCCGAAACCGAATCTGAGTACTTGAACGCGCAGGACGCCACGCTGTCGCGGGTCAAATCCCACATCCAGCAACTGCAGCCGGTACTGCAGCGCAATGCCGACGTGATCGCCGTCATGCAGGGCGGCTTCATCGGCGCCTGGGGCGAGTGGCATACATCGTCCAACAACCTTACCACCCCGGCGCGCAAGGTCGCGGTGCGCGATGCGCTCCTGCAGGCGCTGCCTGCGCAGCGCCTTTTACAGGTGCGCTATCCGGCGGATCTGGCACGGTGGTACCCCGAGCCTGTCACGTTTGCCCAGTGGATGTCGTCATCGCCGCCGCCTGCTGGGCGCATCGGTCTTCACAACGACTGTTTCCTGGCGAGCATGGACGATGTGGGTACCTACTTTGCCGAGACCGCTACCGGATCGCAGACGCTGCGCACCTATGCGCAACAGGCCACGGCGGTCACGGGGGCTGGAGGGGAGACCTGTGCACCCTCCGAGCCCACCCAGGCCCGCATGACATGTGCCGACATTCTTCGCGAGGGGGCCGCGTACCACATGAGTTACCTGAATCGCGACTACTACGAAGGTTTCTTTGCGCAGTGGCAGGCAGGCGGCTGCCTGGCCGAAGTGTCCCGACGGCTGGGCTACCGATTGGTACTGCAAACCGTGGCGCACAGCAGTACGGCGGTTCACCGGGGCATGCTGGCCTGGTCGGTGACCTTGCTCAACCAGGGCTGGGCCCGCCCTTTGAATGAACGCAGTCTGGTGCTGTCGCTCGTCGATATGCAGGGCCAGACCACGGTGCTGCCATTGCCTGGCACAGATCTGCGCCAGGCCGCACCCGGCGAGCCTTTGCTCCTGGGGGGCGAGATAACACTGCCGGCCACGCTGGCGGCAGGAACCTATCGTGTCCACTTGGGCGCACCCGATCCGGCGGCCAGCCTTGCAGTCAACCCGGCCTATACGCTGCGCTTTGCCAATGCAGACGATGGTGTCACAGGTGTGCAATGGATGGCGTCGCAGGGCACGCTGGCGCTGGGTACCACGCTGTTGGTGCAGTGACTAGCGTGCGTGCTTGGCCCATTTGCTGGCGATGGCCTGCGCGATGCTCAAGGTCCGCTGGCCGGGCTGCAGCCAGGCTTCTTGCCCTGCAGCAATCGTCCCTGGCTGCTCAACGGCGAGGTAGTAGCCGCAGTTGCCTGCCAGCGCCATGGTGCGCCCGGCCCGCGCAAAGCCCATGACGGCATCGAACTTGTAGCAGGGCTCGCGCGGTGCGGCCACGCGCAGCACGCAGTCCGGGAAATGCAGGCGGTCGCCCACGAAGACCTCGTTTTCCAGCAGGCCTTCGACCGTGAGGTTCTCGCCCATGAAGCCGGGCGGCAGCGCTTCGTCGAACAGGCAGACCCCGTGCTCGCGGCGCTGCGCCTGCCAGAAAGCGTAGTGCGCGGCCGGGTAGGCGTAGACTGCTTTGTCCAGTCCGCCGTGCACGCTCGGGTCGGCCTGCTCGTCACCGCCCAGGCCCAGGCGGCCCACGCTGACGGCACCGGCCACCGCGCGCTTGCCGATGGCCGAGAGCACGCTGCGCTCACCCACCCGCAAACGCTGGCAGTGACCCACGTTCACACTGAGCAGTCGCAGGGCAGGCGAAGCCATGGGGCGCGGTCACCAGCCCCACAGCAGGCGGCGGGCCACCCAGCCGCGCGGGCCACCGTCCTGCTGCACCTTCACCCATTGGCTGCGCCGCTCCAGGGTCCGCAGCACCTCACCGCGCGTGGCTTTGCCGACGATGCGCGAGCGGGTGCTCGGGCCGCTGCGCAGGTTGACCATGCTGCCCTTGACGACATGGTGCGGTTTTTTCCCCACCAGCGGTCGAAAGATCCAGCCGGTGTCGTTTTCGAAATCGCGCACCTTGAGCCACTGGCCCTTGCGGCCCGTGACCTCCAGTGGGTAGCCCCGGGACAGGACCCACAGCGCCTCGTGCTGTGTGCCTGCGCCTGCCCGTAGATTCACCTCGGCCCTCTGCACGCTCACCATCTCGCGTGCCTGCACGCCGAAGGCAGCGGCCAGACCGAGTGCCAGGGACAGGAAAAACCGGGGGAAGGAGTGCAGACGAGACATGGGGCTCCGTTTCAAGAAGGGATGAGGGGATGGAGCCCTGGGATTGTTCCAGCCTGGGCTGGAATGTCAAAAATGGCCTGCTTCCCGCAGTCCGGCGCATGGTTTTTACGGGGTGTCCATGCCGCCGGATACGGGCACCGCCTGCAGGCGACCGAGCTGGTGGGCCAGTTCGACGGCAGAGTGCACGCCCAGCTTGGCAAAGATGTTGGCGCGGTGGAACTCCACCGTGCGCGGCGTGATGCCCAGATGGTCGGCAATGGTCTTGTTGTAGTGGCCGCGGAGCAGCTCGTCGAGCACCTCGCGCTCGCGCTGGCTCAGGCTGGCCAGCGCAGCGCGCAGGCGCTGCGCTTCGCCCAGGGCTTGCTGCTGTGCACTGGCGGCGGCCAGGGCTTGTTCCACGCGGTCAACCAGCAGGTTGTCCTGGAAGGGTTTTTCCAGAAAATCCCAGGCGCCGTTCTTGACTGCGGCGACGGCCATGCCCACATCGCCATGCCCGGTGAGAAACAGCACCGGCCAGGGACAGCCCAGCTGCGTGAGTTTTTCGAACGTGTTCAGACCGGAGAGCGGCTCCATGCGGATGTCCATCAGCACGACGGCGTGGCCCCAATCGTCCTGGCGCACGGCGGCGGCTTTGAGGAAGGCCGGGCCGCTGTCCCAGGTGGCCGTGCGGTAGCCGCGCGAGTCAAACAGCCAGGCCAGGCCGTCACGCACGTCGGGGTCGTCGTCAACGATGTGGATGGCAACGCGGTTCATGGAGTCTCCTGTGGTGGAGGGGCGGTGAGGGAGCCGTCCAGCGGCAGCCAGACGGTGAAGCGGGCGCCGCCCAACTCCGGGTCCTGCTGCACTTCGATGCGGCCATGGTGCGCCTCGACAATAGAGCGGCAAATGGCCAGCCCCATGCCCATGCCGCCATCCTTGGTGCTGAAAAAGGCATTGAAGATATGTTCGCGGTCCTCCTCGCGCACCCCGGGGCCGCTGTCGGCCACGCACAACTGCGCCATCGGGGGATCGGCGGCGGCTTCGACCCAGACGCGTACCTGTCCGGGGCGGCTGGCGCCGTGGGCGGCCCAACCCAGTGCGTTGGCCACCAGGTTGGTGACTACATGCTCCAGCAGCAGGCCGTCGGCCTGCACCCATACGGCGCTTCGGGGCGGCACGGTGTGCAGGGTTACACCGGCGGGGGGCGTATGGGTGGCGATGCAGCGGCGCACGAAGCCCGCGAGGTCGAAACGCTGGTACGACAGTTCACGCTGCCGCGCAAAGGCATTGACGCGCTGGATGATGCCTCCGGCCTTGTCCGACAGGCGGGCCATGCGGGCCACCACGGGGGCCACATCGTCCAGGGCAATGCTGCGGTTGTGCAGCCGGTTGAGCAGCCCGTTGGCGAAGCTGCTCAGCGCGCCCAGCGGCTGGTTCAGCTCATGCGCCAGGGTCGAGGCCACCTCGCCCACGGCCACCAGGCGGCCTGAGGCCTCCAGCTTTTCCTGTTGCAGGGCGGCCAGCCGCTGGGCGCGCTTGCGCTCGCTGATGTCCAGCACCGAACTCATCCAGCCCACCTGCTTGCCCAGCGCGGTGGTCAGGGGCGACTCGTGGATCAGCACATCCACCAAGTGGCCGTCGCGGTGCTGGAACTGCACTTCCAGGCCTTCGTCGCGGGTGCCCTGGGCGATGACATCGCGGTGCAGCAGGCCCAGCTCTCCGGCCTGGTGCGCGGGCCAGTAAGGCATGGGGGCTGACCGGCCCACCAGTTCCGCCGCGCTGTAGCCCACCATGCGGCAGAACGCCTCGTTCACATACAGCACCTTGCCATTGCGGGCCCAGGCGCGCAGACCGATGGTGACGGAGTTTTCCATGGCGGTGCGCAGCACCACCTGTGCCTGCAGCAGGGCCTGCACATGCTGGCGTTTGCCAATATCACGCCGCAGGGCAAGCAGGCTGACCAGCATGCCGCACAGAAACAGCAGCGCCACGAGCAGGAAGATGCGCGGCACCGTGGCGGGCTGGGTGTCGAGGGGCGCCACCTCCACGAAAAGATCAGTGCCGGGCAGGTTCATGGGTGCCAGGTAGGCGCTGGGGCCGTCGGGTGCGGTGGCGGTGGTGTCGCCGCCGTCAATCACCAGGCGCACGCGGTGGCTCTGGTGGAACCAGGGGGGCACCAGCCCTTGCACGCAGGCCTCCATGCCCAGGGCGGCCACATAGTTGCCCACGAAGGTGCCGCGTTCAAAGAACGGCACCGTCAGCCAGACGGTGTCGGTCTGCGTGCCATCGGCCTGGCGCATGGGGCCTGCGTAGGCGGAGCGGCGCAGACCGGCCGCGATGTCCAGCATGCTGGCCAATGCCTCGGCGTTGGCGGGGTGGGCCAGGCTGTCGGCCTGCCATCGCGCAGGCACGCCGTGCGGTCCCGGCCCCGGCTCCTGCCAGCCATGCCAGAGGATGGCGCCGGGGGCATTCCAGAGCAGACCGCCCTGCATGGCCGGGGCCGATCGGGTGGAGGGTGCGCGGGGCGACTCCAGCACCGCCTGGCGCGCGAGCACCAGCAAGTCTTCTTCGAGGCGATTGAAGTGAAAGCGCGCGCTTTGCTCCAGCCACTGGCCGTCGGCGACGCGTCGGCGTTCCTCCTCCTCATCTTCGAAGGCACTGAGATACAGCACCAGTGCGACCACCGACGCCACCACGAGCACCAGAAAACCCAGCATCCACCACAGTGCGCGGCGGTTGCGCGGCGTCTGGCCCGGCAGTGTTTGCTGCAGCAGGGCAAAGTCCAGGGGCGGCGGATCGGGTGAGGGTTGCATCGGAGTGGAGGGTGCGTGCGCCAGCCGTAGCATAGCGACCATGGAGACAACAGACACGCCATGGGTGGGTATGGGGCGCCGCCGCATGCTGTGCGGGCTGGCGGCAGGGGCCTGCGCAGCCTCGGGACTGGTGCGGGCGCAGACTGCGGCCCCGGCGTTGACCATCCGCCTCTCGCATGTCGTGGCCGAGGACACGCCCAAGGGCCTGGCAGCCAACCGGTTCCAGGCCTTGGTGCAGGATCGTTCGGGGGGACGCATTGCGGTCTTGGTGTACCCCGATGCGCGGCTGTATGGTGACCACGACGAAATGCAGGCGCTGCAATTGGGCGCCGTGGAAATGCTGGCCCCTTCGCTGTCCAAGTTCGGGCGTATCGGTTTTCCCGAGTTCGAGTTATTCGATCTTCCGTACTTTTTCCCGGACATGGGCGTCGTGCGCCGCATCACCCAAGGCGCCCTGGGGCAGCGCATGCTCGATCGCCTTGCGCGCCAGCGGCTGGTGGGGCTCGGCTTCATGGACAACGGTTTCAAGCACATGAGCGCCAACCGTCCCTTGCTGGAACCGGCGCACTTCGCTGGCTTGCGCATGCGCATCCAGGCCTCGCGGGTGATTGCGGCGCAAATGCGCGCCCTGGGCGCGCGGCCCGTCACGCTGGCTTTCAGCGAGACACGCCGGGCACTGGCGGCCGGGGTGGTCGATGGCACCGAAAACCCGGTTTCCAATTTCTGGACCCAGGGCATGCACACGGTGCAGACCGACCTGAGCCTGACGCAGCACGCCTATCTGGGCTATGCCTTCGTCGCCAACCAGCGCTTCTGGGAATCCATGGCGGCACCCGATCGCGCGTTGGTCAGCGAGGCGCTGCGCGAGGCGCTGTATTTTGGCAACCAGATTGCCGACACCCAGAACGACAAGGCCCTGGCGGCGCTGCGCGAAGCGGGTGGCACGCGCATCCATGTGCCAGCGCCAGCGCAGATCACGCGCATGCGCGAGGCTGTGGAGCCCGTGCATACGGGGCTCGCACGGCGCATCGGCACCGCATGGCTGGACGATGCGCGCAAGGCCATGGAGGGTTGAATGCCCAACGATATTCGGGTAATCCCTAGTGCCTGAACTGTTGAACACCACAGTTGCCCCGGCCGGTGTGAATTTGTATCGTTCAGCCAGTCCCTTCCAGGGCCTTTCAACTTTGGAGACACGCATGAAACTGACATTGAAACTTCTGGCTGCCAGCACGCTGCTGGCTTTTGGTCTGGGCGCGCAGGCTGCTCCCATCGTCATCAAGTACAGCCACGTGGTGGCCGATGTGACACCCAAGGGCAAGGCGGCGCTCAAGTTCAAGGAACTGGCCGAGAAGAATCTTGCCGGCAAGGTCGAGGTGCAGGTGTTCCCGAACAGCCAGCTGTTTGGCGACGGCAAGGAAATGGAGGCCCTGCTGCTGGGCGACGTGCAGATCATTGCGCCTTCGCTCGCCAAGTTTGGCAAGTACACGCCCAAGCTGCAGATTTTTGACCTGCCTTTCCTGTTCGACGACATCCAGGCCGTGGACCGCTTCCAGGCCAGCCCCGAGGGCCAGAGCCTGCTCACCTCCATGTCCAAGAAAGGCATCATGGGTCTGGGCTACCTGCACAACGGCATGAAGCAGCTCTCGGCCAACACCAAGCTGCTGCAGCCCACCGATGCCAAGGGCCTGAAGTTCCGCATCCAGGCGTCGGATGTGCTGGAAGCCCAGTTCAAGGCCGTGGGCGGCAATCCGCAGAAGATTTCTTTCTCCGAGGTGTACCAGGCCCTGCAGACCGGCGTGGTCGATGGCACCGAGAACCCCTGGTCCAACACCTACAGCAAGAAGTTCCACGAAGTGCAGAAGTACATCATGGACAGCGACCACGGTGTGCTGGACTACATGGTCATCACCAACGCCAAGTGGTGGGCCGGCCTGCCGCCCGATATACAAAAGGGCCTGAAGGCTGCCATGGATGAATCCATTGCCTACGGCAACAAGGCCGCGTTCCAGGAAGCCCTGTCTTTCCGCGACAAGGTCATTGCCGACAAGAAGGCCGAGGTCGTGCCGCTGACCAAGGAGCAGAAGGCCGCCTGGCGTACCGCAATGCAGCCCGTGTGGAAGAAGTTCGAGGGTGAAATCGGCAAGAACCTGATTGACGCCGCACAGCGCGCCAACCAGTAAGCCGGAGTACCCCTGAGCCCATGGCCCCGGCATGACCGGGGCTTTTTTTGGAGCACTTTTGATGAAAATCCTCAACCATCTCGAAGAGTGGATCATCTCCCTCATGCTGCTGGCCATGACCGGCCTGACCTTTGTACAGGTCGTCATGCGCTATGTCTTCAACAGCGGATTCACCTGGGCGCTGGAACTCACCACGGTGTTCTTCGCCATCATGATCTTCGTGGGGGTGTCGTACGGCGTGCGCGTGGGTTCGCACATCGGTGTCGATGCGCTGGTCAAGCTGCTGTCGCCCGCCAAGCGCAAGGTGGCCGGCATTGTGGCGGTGGTCCTCAGCCTGGCCTATGTCGGCCTGGTGTTCACGGGGTCCATGGAATACGTGCTCAAGATGAAGCAGGTCGGCATCGAACTGGAAGACATGCCGATCGAGCGCTGGCAGATTCTGGCCGTGATGCCGCTGGGCATGGCGTTGACGGGTTTTCGCTTTCTCCAGGTGCTCTATGACCTGGTGACGGGGCGCGCCGATTCGCTGCGCCTGGCCGACGAAGCAGCTGAAGCCATGGGCCTGAAGGCCGAGGAGGACACGCAATGAACACGCTCGTACTTTTTGCCGGGCTCTTCTTCTGCATGGCGATCGGCATGCCGATCGCCATCAGCCTGGGGTTGTCCAGCCTGGTGACCATTGTCTTCTTCTCGCAGGATTCCCTCGCAAGCATGACGATCAAGATGTTCGAGACCAGCGAGCACTACACGCTGATGTCGATCCCCTTCTTCGTGCTCGCTGGTGTGCTCATGTCCACCGGCGGCGTGGCCAAGCGCATGGTGAACTTTGCCATCGCGGCAGTGGGGCACTTGCGCGGCGGCCTGGCCATTGCGTCGGTGCTGGCCTGCATGCTGTTTGCGGCCGTCTCGGGCTCCAGCCCGGCCACCGTGGTGGCCATCGGTTCCATCGTGATCGCCGGGATGGTGAAGAACGGGTACCCCATGGAGTTTGGTGCCGGTGTTATCTGCAATGCCGGTACGCTGGGCATCCTGATTCCGCCCTCCATCGTGATGGTGGTCTACGCCGCCGTCACCGAGGTGTCGGTGGGCCGCATGTTCCTGGCCGGTGTGGTGCCGGGCCTGGTGCTGGGTTTCATGCTGATGTTCGCCGTCTGGTGGCGCGCCGGCAAGCTCAAGACCACGCCGCCTCCGAAGGCCGGTTTGAGCGAAGTGCTGCGCACGCTGCGTGAGTCGATGTGGGGCCTGGCGCTGCTGGGCATCATCATGGGCGGCATCTACGGCGGGGTGTTCACGCCCACCGAGGCAGCGGCGGTGTCCGCGGTGTACGCCCTGGGCGTGGCAGTGTTCATCTACCGTGACCTGAAGATCAAGGATCTGCCGCACGTGTTTCTGGAAGCAGGCCGCACCACCGTGATGCTGATGTTCATCGTGGCCAACGCCTTGCTGTTTGCGCATGTGCTGACCACGGAGCGTATTCCGCAGACCATTGCCGAGCAGATCATGGGCATGGGCATGGCACCCTGGATGTTCCTGATGGTGGTCAACGTGATCCTGCTGATCGCAGGCAACTTCATGGAACCCACCGGCATCATCCTGATTCTGGCGCCCATCTTCTTCCCGATTGCCACGCAACTGGGCATCGACCCCATCCATCTGGGCATCATCATGGTGGTGAACATGGAGATCGGCATGGTGACGCCGCCCGTGGGGCTCAACCTGTTCGTGACCAGCGGGGTGACCGGAATGAGCCTGGTGCAGGTGGCGCGCGCTGCCCTGCCGTGGCTGATGGTGCTGCTGACGTTCCTGGTGATGGTGACCTACATCCCGCAGATCAGCCTGTTCCTGCCCGACCTGGTGATGGGCCAGTAAATGCAACGGGGCCTCGGCCCCGTTTCTTTTGGCCGTGAAGGCGCTCCTACAGCGGATGCTCGGTATAGAAACGCCCGCCGTGGTAGAGCAGCGGCGCGGCGCCTGTGCGGTGGCTGCAGCGTTCCACCTCGCCCACAAAGATCACGTGGTCGCCTTCGTCGTAGCGGCTGCGGTTGAAGCACTCGAACGTGGCCACGGCGCCGCTCAGCAAGGGGGCGTTGTTCACCCCGGGCTGGTGCGCGACCCCGGCCCAGCGGTCCACGCCGCGCATGGCGAAGCGCTCGGCCAGTTCCTTCTGGTCGGCGGCCAGCACATTGATGGCGTAGTGCGCCCCGGTGGCCAGAACTGCCATGGAGGCTGCGCTGCGCGAGAGACTCCACAGGACGAGGGGCGGCGTGAGAGAGACGGAATTGAAGGAGCTTGCCGTCAGGCCCACCAGGTCGCCTGCCGGGCTGCGGGCCGTGACGATGGTCACTCCCGTGGCAAACATTCCCAGGGCATCGCGGAACTCGCGTGCGGAAAAGCTGGGGGGAAGAGGCTGGTGGGAGGGGTGCACGGGAACGGAAGAATCGGGCGGGCTATTATCGCCCCGGTGCCCAACTCTTGCTCCCGCAGGGAAATGCGCGCCGCCATTGCCACCGATTCCATGCCACAACACCTGATTTCTCCCCTGGACACCCGTTTCCCCTTTTTTTCCATGCAGGTTGCGTGTTGAAGACGGCGCTGCGGACGAGCGGGGCCGCACTGTTGTGCGCTGTCGGCGGGCTGTTGGGTACGGCGCTGGCCGGGGCGTCGGAGCAGGTGCGCCCCATCGCACGACCCATGGCACAGCCCGGTGCCTGCGATCTTTTTCTGGCGCGCCTGCCTGGTGTGGGGCGGCCATTGTGCGAGAGCGCGCAACTGGTCCCCAGCGGCGGGGTGTCGCGGCTGGGGCGGCCGATCTTCTGGCGCGATGTCCTGCCTCCGTCGTCTGCGACGGCGTTCCCGGGCGCACCCTTGCGGGTTCTGGTCGTGGGGGCCATGCATGGCGATGAACTCACCTCGGCCTCGCTGGCGCTGCACTGGATCGGCCTGGCCGTGGGGGCCGGCCAACCTGTGCACTGGCGCTTTATTCCGGTGCTCAACCCCGATGGCCTGCTGGCGCGCCGCCCCACCCGCGTGAATGCGCGGGGGGTGGACCTGAATCGCAATTTCAACACCCCGGGCTGGGAGCGCGATGCCCCCCTGTACTGGGAGAAGCGTACGCGCAAGGACCCCCGGCGCTGGCCGGGGCCCGCCCCCTTGTCCGAGCCGGAGTCGCGCTTTCTGCACGAGCAGATGGCGCAATTCCGCCCGCAGCTCGTGGTCAGCATCCATGCGCCGTATGGCGTTCTCGATTTTGACGGTCCGCATGAACCGCCCCGGCGTCTGGGGCACTTGCGCCTGGACCAGGTGGGTGTCTTTCCAGGCTCGCTGGGCCACTACGGCGGCGTGCAGCAGGGTATGCCGGTGGTCACCATCGAGCTCGACCATGCGCTGCGCATGCCGCGCGACGCCGAGGTGCGCTCCATGTGGCGCGACCTGCTGCGCTGGATGGAGGCCCGGCTCTTGCCGGACGGCTCGATTGAGCAGGCCGGAAAAAATGAAGAAAAAGGGTTGTAGCGTTTGATTATCAAGCGCTTGTTGCTATTGTAATGATAGCTTCATTGTGCTATCGCCCTTGGGCGTAGCCGGGGCATCGCTCAGCAAAGCCTGGCACAGCTGGACCAGGGCCTCTTCCAGCTCCGGGCTGTCGAGCTGCCATGACAGACGCGCCAGCCCATGCCCGCCATGCGCGGCAACGGTCTGTGCGGCCGCCGGTCTGCATGTACCTGGCAGTGGTTTTTTGCCCTGTGCTACTTTCTGGCCGTTCTGGCCTTCTGGGCGCATGTCGGCTGCGCTGCCTGCGGGAGCGTTCCGACGCGCTGCCTTGCCAGCTGCCCGTCCTGAGAGCGCCTCTGACATTCGTCTGACGCCACGCCCGCAGGTCAGGGAAAACGCGCTGCGCCGCGGATGCTGCGACGGCTAAGCTGGCCCGCGATGCAAGGAGGGCGGCAGCAATGAAGCGGACAGGAACTTGGATGATCGCGGCACTGGGAGCGGTCATGTTGGCGGCGACGCCGTTGGCACAGGCCCAGCAAGGCAATGCCGTGCGGGTGGGAGTGATTGGCCCGTTCACGGGCCCGTCCTCCGATTTTGGCAAGCCCATGCTGCAAGGCATTGAACTGGCGGCCGACGAGATCAATGCCGTGGGCGGATACCTGGGCCGTCCCCTGCAGCTGGTCGTGAAGGACGATCGGGGGGACCCGCAGACCGGCCTGGCGGTGTCGCAGGAATTGGCGGCGCAAGGGGTGGTGGCCACCATCGGGTTCTGCAACACCGGCGTGGCGCAAAAATCCCTCGATGTGTTCCAGAACGCGAAAATACCGCTCATCGTGCCCTGCGCCACCGGCACGCCGCTCACAGCCAGGTTTCCTGCGCCCGAGAGCTACATTTTCCGCACCTCGGCGCGCGACAGCATCCAGGCGCCCTTCGTTGTGGACGACATCGTCAAGCGCGGCTGGACCAGGGTCGCCATTTTTGCCGACACCACCGGCTATGGCGAGGCCGGGCTCAAGGACGTGGAGGCCGCCCTGCAGGCGCGCAAGCTCAAGGCGGTGCACATCACGCGCTTTCCGCTGGGCGTGGCGGATCTGCGCGAAGAACTCAAGGCCGCGCGCGACGCGGGCGCCAACGTGATCTTCAGCTACACCGTGGGCCAGGAAAACGCCGTCATTGCCAATGGCCGCAAAGAGCTGGGCTGGAAGGTGCCCCAGGTGGGCGCCTGGCCGCTGTCCTTCCCGTTCTTCATCGAGGGCGGCAAGGATGCGGCCGATGGCGCGCTGATGGCGCAGACCTTCATTGCCGAGCCCAGCAACGAGCGGCGCGCAGCCTTTTTGAGCGCCTTCACGCGCAAGAACGGCAAACGCATGGCCGTGCCCATGGCGGCGGCGCAAGGCTATGACACCACCTACCTGCTGATCCATTCCCTGTTCGGCATCCGCAGCGGCAAGATCGACGGCCCTTCGATCAAGACCGCGCTGGAGAACATTCCGCGCGTGTATTACGGTGTTGTTGCCACCTACGAGAAACCCTTCAGCCGGGACGACAAGGATGCCATCACCGAGAACATGCTGGTGATGGGCAAGGTGCAGGGCGGGGCCATCACCTTTGCCTACCCGGAAGACGCCAAGCGCAATCTGATCGTGCAGCGCAAGCAGTAGCGGCGGTCAGGCCGCGTGGGCGGCCACGCCGTGTGTGGGCTGCGCAAAGCCGTAGAAACCAAAGTCCATGGCCGGGCGCTCACCGCTGATGAGCTCGGCCAGCGCCAGGCCCGAGCCCGCGCCGTGCGTCCAGCCCAGCGTGCCGTGACCGGCGTTCACCCACAGCTTGCCCAGGCGCGTGCGGCCAATGAACGGGATGTTGGTGGGCGTGGCGGGGCGCAGGCCCGTCCAGTACTGCGGGTTGCCGCCTTGCTCGGCCGTGCGCGTGTCGCACACCCCGGGAAACAGCTCTTCGATGCGGCGTGACAGCATGTGGCAGCGTGCCCTGGCGACGGGACTGTCGAGCGAGAGATCGAAGCCCCCCAGCTCGATGGTGCCGGCCACGCGCAACTGGTTGCCCAGTCGGCTGATGGCGATCTTGCGGCCATCGTCGAGCGCCGAAACCGTGGGGGCAGCTTCGGGGCGCAATAGTGGAAAAGTGGCGCTGTAGCCCTTGCCGGGGTAGATCGGCAAGTCCACACCCACGCTGCGCAGAAGCGGCGCACTGTAAGAGCCGCATGCCACAACGATGGCGTCACCTTTCAGAATTTGGTTTTTTGGGCCTCCAGCGCTGTACTGGTTTGCGCTGATAGCTACAGAATCAATAGCATTTCCGCTGCGTTCCAGGCGCAGCACATCCTGCCCGTAGAGAAACTGCACGCCGCGCTCGGCGCAGCGTTCGGCCAGTTGCTGCGTGAAGGCGCAGGCGTCGCCGCTTTCGTCGGTGCTGGTGTAGGTGCCGCCGACGATGTGCTCGCCGTAGGCGCGGAAGGCCGGTTCGATCTGCAGCAGCTCGTCGCGGCTGACCACGCGGCGCTGCACGCCATGCTTGCGCATCAGTTCCACGGCATGGGCCGCATCGTCAAACGATTTCTGGTCGGAATAGAAATGTGCAATGCCGCGCTCGAGCCGGTGGTACTCGATGCCCGTGCTGCGCACCATGTCCTTGAGCGCGCGGTGGCTGTACGCGCCCAGGGCCACCAGTTGCTGCACATTGCGTTCGAAGGCGCCGTCGTTGCACTGCGCCAGAAAACGCAGGCCCCAGCGCCACTGCTGCCAGTCCAGCTGCGGGCGAAACAGCAGCGGGGCCTCCTTGTCGAACATCCACTTGAGCGCCTTCCAGGGCGCTTCGCGGTTCGCCCACGGCTCGCAGTAACTCACCGAAATCTGCCCTGCGTTGGCAAAACTTGTCTCCAGCGCAGCCCCGGGCTGGCGGTCGACCACAATGACCTCGTGGCCGCGCTCGCGCAAATGCCACGCCGTGCTGATGCCGATGATGCCGGCGCCGAGAACAATGGTTTTCATGGGGCGCAGTGTGCGCGAGATTGCATTCAACTAAAAGCAAAATTAAACTTCATCTAAAAACATCAGAATTGCTAATAATTTTGGTGTGCCCGATCCCCGTAACGCCTTCGGAATACCATGAGCTCTTACGACCCTGCCGCCCTGGAATGCCTCGCCGCCATCGTGGAGGAAGGCGGCTTCGAGCGCGCCGCCCAGCGCCTGAATGTCACGCAGTCGGCGGTCTCGCAGCGGCTGCGTGCGCTCGAGGCCCAGGTGGGCTCGGTGCTGATCGTGCGCAGCAGGCCGCTGCGGCCTACGTCGGCGGGGCAATTGCTGCTCAAGCACACCAAGCAGCTGCGCCTGCTGCGTGCCGACCTGGAGCGCGACCTGCAGGAACTGGCGCCCAGTGCGCCGGGGGGCGGGCGCGAGGACGAGCGTATCTCCATCGCCATCAACGCCGACAGCATCGCCACCTGGGCGCTTGATGCGCTGCATGACCTCGTGCACCAGCGGCTGCCGCTGGAGATCATCGTGGACGACCAGGATTTCACCCAGGAGTGGCTGCGCTCAGGCCAGGTGCTCGGCTGCGTCACCACCCTCAAGCAGGCGCTGCGCGGCTGCAAGATGGTGCCGCTGGGCGCCATGCGCTACGTGGCCGTGGCTTCGCCCGCCTTCGCGCAAAAACACCTGCCCGGCGGGCTCACGGCACACAACTTCCGCACGGTGCCTTATCTCTCGTTCAACCGCAAGGACGACATGGCGGTGGAGTTTGTCGCCCGGGCCTTCGGTCTCAAGCGGGTGGCGCTCAACCACCTGTTCGTTCCCAGCTCCGAAGGCCAGATGCGGGCCGTGGCGGCCGGGTGGGCGGTCGGTGTCTTGCCCGAACTGCTGGTGCGCGACAAGCTGGCCGACGGCAGCCTGGTGGACATGGTCCCGGGCCAGGTGCTGCCCATCCAACTGTACTGGCACTGCTGGAACCTCGAATCCGAGGTGCTCGATGCCTTGACGCTGGCGCTGACGGACACAGCAGCGCAGTCGCTGGTCGCCACACGAGGGTAAACACCGATTAGACGCCGTGGTTACGAAACAACTGAGTCATACATTTTTAAACTGCAATGCATAAGATGGAGGGCATGGAGACACCACCGACCAAAATTTCCTTCAAGGAGCAGATGCACCAGGCGCGCGAGCGCGCCATTTTGCAGGCCGCCTGCGACCTACTGGGCGCCAAATCGTTTGATGCCATGACCATGGACGACGTGGCCAATGGCGTGGGCATTGCCAAAGCCAGCCTGTACAAGCATTTCGGCAGCAAGGAGGACCTGTGCTGCGCCGCGATGGCCGAGGTGCTGCACCTGGTGCGCTCCTACCTGGCCACGCTTGATCCTGGCTTGCCTGCCGTGGACAAACTGCGCGCCGTGGTGCGCTGGTCGCTCGAACGCCTGCTGGCCCACGAGATGCCGCTGCTGCCCAGCCGCAACTCCACGCTGCGTGGGGTGCTCATGTCCAACAAGGACTATGCCGATGGGGTCATTCTGCTCAGCGACACCCTGGGCGAATGGATTGTCCAGGCGCAGGCCGAGGGCGTAATCGAACCGAGCCTGCCGCCGCTGGTGGTGCTCTACACCCTGTACGCGCGTGCCTGCGATCCCGTCGTAGGCTTTCTCAAGGAAAGCGAGCTGTACCCGGACGACGAGATCATCGAGATGGTGCTGCGCACTTGTTTCGACGGGCTGCGATCACGCTAGAAAGCTTCATTTTCCGGGCGAGCCAGGTCCGGTGTACCCATGGCGGCGGGCGGCCTGCATGACCACAACCCAGCACAAGGCAGGGTTTCAGAGATTTTCCGCAGATGTGGTCAGCGCACGATCAGCACGGGCACCTTGCTGTGTGCGAGGACCTGGGTGGTCACCGAGCCCATGACCAGCGTGGCCAGGGCACCGTGGCCGTGCGAACCCATGACGAGCAGGTCAAACTTGCCGGTGTCGGCCACCTTGCCAATGGTCTCGCCTACCGCACCCACTTTCAGAATGCGCTTGGGGGCCACGCCGTGGCGCTCAAGGAATTTGCAGACCGGGTTCATCACCTTGTCGCCCTCGTCGGCGTAGTACTGGTCCACCACTTCCTTGCCGACGGCGGCACGCGCACGGGGTGGCAAGGCCGCCTGAACGGTGATCACGCTGTAGCTGTGGGACGGGCCCAGAAATTCATCATGGGTGGCCAGGTAGGCCAGCATCTTCTTGGTGTAGGCGCTGCCATCGACAGCCAGCAAAATATTCATGTGATTCTCCGGGAAGTACGTTGGACAGGAGGCCTGGGAAACCCGTCAGACCTGCGTTCATCATACGGTGATGCAGCACTGTGGCTGAAAGAACGCCTGCTCGTTCTTGCGTGCATAGCCCAGGGGGTTGGCCACCACGCGGCATTGCCAGGGTGTGCCGTCGGTATGTGCGCCCTGGGCGGTGTAGTCGCTGGGTGCGTGCAGATGACCGTGCAACCAGAGCCGGGCATAGCGCAAGAGATCGTCGTACGCATTGCAAAAACCGGCGGTTCCTGCCGCCAGGCCATAGCGCGGGTCGGCGCTGCGCAGGCTGGGGGCAAAGTGGGTGACGGCCACCGTGGGCCCGCCAAACGGGCGTGCCAACTCCGTAGACAACCATTCGCGGCATTCCAGCGCCTGGGCGCGCACGGTTTCCGCCAGCCAGGGCGTGCCCGCGCGCGTGCAGCCGGTCTTGGAGAGATAGAAGTCCGCCGCGCGGTAGGCCTTCTGGCGCATGCGCAGGCGTTCTGCCAAGTCTGTGCAGCCTTTGTAGTCAGCGATGGAGTCGAAGTCGCTCCACAAGGTGGTGCCTACAAAGCGCACCCCTTCCATCACCACGGTCTCGCGTTCGAGCCACAGCAGGCCCAGCAGGTCACAGGTGCGGCAAAGGCGCGCGTGGGCCGCGTCGAAGTCCTGCATGTCGTACTCATGGTTGCCCGGCACGAAGATCACGGGAGTGGGCCATCCGCCCCATTGGGGCAAGGGAGAGAACCGCTCCAGACCGAAGTGCTCGCCTTCGAGAAGTGAGCCCTCCTGGTACGAGCCGATGTCTCCGGCAAGCACCAGTACATCGGCACCGGGCACCGGTTCTGGAGCGAACTGCGGATGGGCTTCCAGGTGGAGGTCGGAGAGAAGCTGGATCTGCATGCAAGACGGCTGCCGGTCGTCCTTCGATCAGGGGCGGCCCCGGCCTGCAAGGCTGTCCAGGGTTGCCGCCAGGGCCTTGAATTCGGCGCTGCTGAGCGAGAGGCTGCGCTCATGCCCAGACTCTGCCCTGGTCACAAAGGTCCAGTTGCGGCGTTCGCCGGGCTGGTACAAGGCGGCGGCCTGCCGTACCGTCTCCATGTCCAGATCCAGGGCCACGGTTTCCGTATGGGTGCACTTGCGCTCGAAGAGATCGCGCAGGTTGCAGATGGCGTTTTGACGGATGGGCAGCAAAGTGGCGGTGCGGCTGGAATCTGCGCCCGGGTATGTGGCCTTGCTCCACTTGCGATAGCTGAAGTCGATGTAGGTGTCTGTGACCACGACCTGCACCGAGGGGTGGCCAGATTTCGGGTCGATGACGGCGCGAAGGAACTCGGTGCTGGGATAGTCCTTGCTCTCCGGCAGATGGGCCGGTGCCGTGCTGACACTGTGCACACGCCCTGCCGCATCGGTCTCCGTGGCCATTTTTCCTTGATAGAAGTCGGGCATATGCCGGAAAGCCACGGCGTCAAAACTGTCCTTGTGGGGCAGCGACTTGAAGAGGTAGTCGCCGTGCTTCCATGACGTCCCTTTTTGCAGAAGGTTGTAGCTGTGCGGCTCGCCGTTGGCAAAGAAAGTGAAGTAGCTGCTTTTGGCCCCCGGGGTGCCAGGTTCGGTGATCAAGGTCGCGGTGGTGCCCTTGCACGGGTTCGTGCGGTGGCTGTCCTGTCGGGGCAGCAGCACGATTTCTGCTGTGCAGACGCCCTGGGCATCGGTGGTGCACGACCAGGTGCTTTCCACTTTCTGGCCGCCAAAGAAGGAGCCATCGTCCGACTTGCAGGTGCCACTGACCGTGACGCCGACGAAAGGCGTGTCCCGGGATTGCAGTAGAACGAAATGGGCTTCGCCCCGGGACGGGCTGGCCGCAAGGGCGGGCGATGCCAAGGCGATGGCCAGAGACAGGATCAGTGCATTGTTCATGGAGGGACTGCAGACGTTGAGAGGGCTGACAAGCGCCTGGGGATCGTACCCCGGCACCGGCCCAAAACCACCAAGAACCTACGGCGGGTGGGGTGGAGCTCGTTCACCGATGTGTGGGGATCGGGGTGCAGTATTTTGATTTTGCGCAATGTCCGTCGCGACTCAATATCTACAATGCGACTTCTTCTCATTTGCATTAATGAAACGGGAGGCAATTTTCGGTCTCCGTTTCTGAAAAAAGGACTTCCGCATGCTGCTTCGTTCCCTGGTTCTTATGGGCGCGCTCGCCCTCAGTCTGCCTGCGCTGGCGCTGGAATACCCCATCGGTGCCCCGCAGAATGTCGCCGGCATGGAGGTGGCTGCGGTGTACCTGCAACCGGTGGAAATGGAGCCGGACGGACATATGCGCAAGGCGTCGGAGTCGGACATCCATCTCGAAGCCGACATCCATGCCCTGGGCAGCAACGTCAATGGCTATGCCGAAGGCGCCTGGATTCCGTACCTGTTGGTCAGGTACGAGGTTACCAAGCAAGGCACGGGCGAGACCATCCGCGGCGACATGATGCCCATGGTGGCCAGTGATGGCCCGCATTACGGCGACAACGTCAAGCTGGCGGGCCCAGGAAAGTACCACGTCAAGTTGACGGTCTACCCGCCCAACGCCAAGGAAAACGCCATGGGCATGCACTATGGCCGCCATACCGACCGCGCCACGGGCGTGCGCCCCTGGTTCAAACCGGTCGTGCTCGAATGGGACTTTACCTACGCCGGGATCGGCAAGAAGGGCGGGTACTGAGCATGCGAGTCGCCTTGCCTGCCCGCGCCGCGCTGGCCATGGCCCTGTCGCTGGGCGCTGTACCCTTGACGGCGCACGCCATTGACAACGAGGCCCTCCTGGCGCAAATAAAGGCGCTGGTCGAGCGTGTCGAGCGCCTGGAAGCGCAAAACACCCAGTTGCGCAGTGCACTGGAGAGCGACCGCATCAGCGAGAACGAGCCCGAACTCGCCATGCGCCTCAAAGCCGTCGAGGCCCAGCAGCAGGCGCTGCAGAGCCCGGCCAAAAAACTGGAGGCATTCGACGGCATCAGCGTCGAGGGCAGCCTGACGGGGGCAGTGCAGCAGGCGGGGCGTGGCGCGCTGGCCGATCCAGCCTCGGGGCGCAGCCGCGGCAACTACCGCGGCGACGTAGCAGTCACCCTGCCGGGCGGCGACTTCGGCAAGAACAAGGGCACGGTGTACGTGCACGCCCGCTTCGGCCAGGGCGATGGCCTGGCGCTGCGGCCCACCTATACCGGCACCGCCAACAGCACCGCCTTCGGGGGTGACGACCCGAACGACACGCAGTTCACCGTGGCCCAGGCCTGGTACCAGCTGGAAGTTCCTTTCACCGAGCGCAACGTGCTGCGCAAGACCACCTTCACCGTCGGCAAGATTGACCCGTTCGTATTCTTTGACCAGAACGCCATTGCCGACGACGAAACGCGCCGTTTTGCCAACAACGTGTTTGTGCACAACCCTTTGCTCGATTCGGGTGGCGACGTGGGCGCCGACCGCTTTGGTTTCGCGCCCGGTGCGATTGCGGCCTATGAAGACACGAGCGACAAGGCCATGCCCTGGGGCGTGTCCCTGGGCGCCTTTGGGGCGGGCCGTGGCGCATCGTTCAGCGGGAGCAACGGCAAGCCGCTGGTCATCGCGCAGGCCTGGGTATCGCCGCGGATCAACGCCTTGCCGGGCACTTACCGGGCCTATGCCTGGAGCAATGCACGCGCCGCCAATTTTGACGACAGCGAAGCGCGCCACAGCGGCTTCGGTCTCTCCATCGACCAGCGCGTGACGGACTCCCTGACCCTGTTTGGCCGGTACGGGCACCAAACCACCGGCGATGTGCGGTTTGACCGCGTGCTCACCGTGGGTGGCGAACTCGACGGCTCCTCCTGGGGGCGGGGCGCCGACGGCGTGGGCGTGGCCGTGGGCATGCTGCGCACCAGCAGCCGGTTTGCCGCCGCGTCCGCGGCCGACCTGGGCACCTATGGCTATGCCGCGCATGGGGCCGAGCGTATTGGGGAGCTGTACTACCGCATCCACCTCAATGACCATGTGGAGCTCACGCCCAGCCTGCAATACATTGCACGCCCTGCCGCCAACCCGGATGGCAAGGGCATCGCCCTGGTGGGTGTGCGCGCACGGGTGGGCTTCTGATGGCGTTGCAACGGTGCGTTCTGCTGTCGGTTTTCGGGCTTGCCCTCGTCGCAGGGGGCGCCTGCGCGCAAGAGCTGCCCACCTTTGCGCTGGAAATGAAGAACGGGCGGTTTTCCCCCGAGGAAATCGTGGTGCCCGCCCAGACACGCTTCAAGCTCGTGCTGCACAACGCCGGGACGGATGCCGAAGAGTTTGAAAGCCTGGAGTTGAAAAAAGAAAAGGTGCTGGCGCCCGGCGCCAAAAGCTTCCTGGTGTTTGCGCCACTCAAGCCGGGAAGCTATCGCTTCTTTGGCGAATTCCACCCCGATACGGCCCAGGGCCGCATCGTTGCCCGCTGAACAGGATTGCGCTCCATGCTTCTCAATGCCTTCATCATCGTCTGGCGTGAAAGCCTCGAAGCCATGCTGGTGATCGGTATCCTGGCCGCCTGGGCCGAGGGGCGGGGCGGCAGCGTGCGTGCAGGGCTGTGGTCCGGGGTGGCAGCGGGCGGGGCCTTGGCGCTGGCACTCTCTGCCGTGATGCAGGGCGCCCTGGGAAGTCTGTCGGACCGGGGCCAGGAAATCTTCCAGGCACTGCTGATTCTTTTCGCCGCTGCGCTGATGACGCACATGGTGCTGTGGATGCGGCGCCATGCGCGCGGCCTGCGCCGCGAAATGGAAGGGGCGCTGAACCGCGCTGCCGAACACCGGGGCACCTGGGGCATTGCCGCTGTCGCAGCCGTGGCCGTGGCGCGGGAAGGCGCCGAGACCGTCATCTTCCTGCAGGGCATGGCCTCCGGGGCGGGCTGGGGAGCGTTGCTGCCGTCGGCTCTGGCGGGTCTTTCGCTGGCGGCCTTTACTGCCTGGGCGGCTGCGCGGGGCCTGCGCCTGCTGCCACAGCACCAGGTGCTGCGGGTCAGCGCCCACCTGTTGCTGCTGTTTGCCGCCGGAATGCTGGTGCTGGGCACCGACCGTCTGATTGGCATGGAATGGATTCCACCAGGACCCGACCCGCTGTGGGACACCAGTGCCTGGCTGGACGATGGCGCGGGCGCCGGCAAATGGCTGGCAGACCTGTTTGGCTACCGGGCACGTCCTGCGGCCGCCAATGTGCTGGTCTTCTGTGCGTTTTGGGGACTGATGGCCGTACAGCACTGGTGGTCGGCACGGGCCACGCCGTCACCTGCGGCATGAGCACACACACGCTGCATTTTCAGCCGCGCCAGGCACGCGCGCAGCGCACCCGCCTGGCGCGGCTGGGCGACATGATGGCACGCCAACGGGGGCGTATTGCGCTGCTGCAATGGGCCATTGTGGGCTTGTATTTCGTACTGGTTGCCGCACCGGCTTTTCTGCCGATGCCGCCCGAAGAGGCGCGCATGTTCAACAGCCTCACGCGCTTTGCGCAGTTTGCTTTCTGGGGCATCTGGTGGCCGTTTGTCATTGCCTCGATGCTGCTGGTGGGGCGCTTCTGGTGCGGTGTGATGTGCCCTGAGGGGGCCCTGACGGAATTTGCCGGCCGGCCTGGCAAAGGGCGGCCCATTCCGCGCTGGATGCGCTGGCCGGGCTGGCCGCTGGTGGGGTTTCTGGGTACCACGCTGTATGGGCAGCTCATCAGCGTGTATGAGTACCCCGGCCCGGTGCTCGTCATCCTGGGGGGCTCCACGGTTGCGGCGGTCGCGGTCGGCATTGTCTATGGTCGGGGCAAGCGGGTGTGGTGCCGCTACCTGTGCCCGGTGACCGGGGTTTTTGCGCTGCTGGCGCGGCTGGCGCCCCTGCATTTCAAGGTAGACCGTACAGCGTGGGACATGCAGCCCGCCAACACCCCCGCCGTCGATTGCCCGCCGCTGCTCAATGTCAGTGCGCTTGCCAGCGCCTCACAATGCCATGCCTGCGGCCGCTGCAGTGGACACCGCGACGCCGTGGCGTTGCGCTGGCGCTGGCCGGGGAGCGAGATCGTGCGCAGCCAGAGCGGTGATGTAGGCCGGTACGAGGCGTTGCTGCTGTTCTACGGCATGCTGGGTTTTGCCTTGGGTGCGTTTCAGTGGACCATGGCGCCGGGCTTTGTACGGGCCAAGCAATGGGTCGCCACCTGGTTGGTGGAGCACGACATCCTCTGGCCGTTGGCCGACAACGCTCCCTGGTGGGTGCTGACCCACTATCCCCAGGCTTCCGATGTTTTCAGCTGGCTCGATGGTGCGGGCATCGTTGCATGGCTTGTTGCAAGTGCTTTGCTGGTGGGCGGGTGCGCGCACCTTGCCACGGTGCTGGCCGCACGGCTGGCGCGGGCCGACTGGAAGGTGCTGGCGCTGGGTCTGGTGCCCATGGCGGCAGCCAATCTGTTTCTCGGCCTGTCCATGCTCACGCTGACGCAGTTGCGCAGCGAGGGTATCGAGTTTGGGTGGCTGCCACAGGCGCGAGTGGCGCTGCTGCTGCTGGCCTGGTTGGCGGGCATTGCGCTCGGCGTGGGCCAACTGCGGCGCATGGATGTGCGGGGCTTGCGTGCCGCGGCCGCCGCCGTGCTGCTGGCCGGTGCGGCAGCATTGCCTGCGCTGCTGTGGGTGCGCACGCTCGATCTGCTGCGCGCGTTCTGAAACAAAAACAGCCACCCCAAGGGTGGCTGTGCTGGCTGTGGGCACCGCGTCATACAGGCGCTGTGCGCCCGGGGCGTCAGGCGCCGAGGCGGGCCTCGATGGCGGCGCGCGTTTCCAGCAGTTCCTTGGGCAGGTGGTACGCCAGCTTGGCGAAATGCTCGTCGTGGAGCTTGAGCTCCTCCATCCAGGCGGCCTTGTCGATGGCGGTGACCGTGTCGAACTGGGCGGCGCTGAAGTCCAGGCCCGTCCAGTTGATCTCGGCGTACTGGGGCGCCACGCCGAACATCGTTTCCTGGCCGGTGGCCTGGCCTTCGATGCGGTCGATCATCCATTTGAGCACGCGCATGTTCTCGCCATAACCGGGCCAGACGAACTTGCCATCCTCGCCCTTGCGGAACCAGTTCACGCAGAAGATCCTGGGCAGGGTGTGGCCCATGCTCTCGAGCTTGTGCTCCATGTCCAGCCAATGCTGGAAGTAGTCGCTCATGTTGTAGCCGCAGAACGGGAGCATGGCGAAGGGGTCGCGGCGCACCACGCCCTGGGCGCCAAAGGCGGCAGCCGTTGTTTCAGAGCCCATGGTGGCGGCCATGTACACACCTTCCATCCAGGTACGGGCCTCGGTCACCAATGGCACGGTGGTGGAGCGGCGGCCACCGAAGATAAACGCATCGATGGCGACGCCGTTCGGGTCGTCCCACTGCGGATCCAGTGCCGGGTTGTTGGTGGCGGCCACCGTGAAACGGGCATTGGGGTGGGCGGCCTTGGCACCGGTTTCCTTGGCAATCTGGGGCGTCCAGTCCTTGCCCTGCCAGTCGATCAGGTGGTCGGGCAGCTTGCCCTGGTCCTTTTCCATGCCTTCCCACCACACATCGCCGTCGTCGGTGAGCGCGACGTTGGTGAAAATCACATCCCTGTCCAGGCTGGCCATGCAGTTGGGGTTGGTCAGCGTGTTCGTGCCGGGCGCCACGCCAAAGTAGCCGGCCTCGGGGTTGATGGCGTACATCTTGCCGTCGGCATGGGGCTTGATCCAGGCGATGTCGTCGCCGATGGTGGTGACCTTCCAGCCGGCAAAGCCTGCCTCGGGCGGCACCAGCATCGAGAAGTTGGTCTTGCCGCAGGCGCTGGGGAAAGCAGCAGCCACGTGGTACTTCTTGCCCTGGGGGCTGGTCACGCCCAGGATCAGCATGTGCTCGGCCAGCCAGCCCTGGTCGCGGCCCATGGTGGAGGCGATGCGCAGGGCCAGGCACTTCTTGCCCAGCAGGGCATTGCCGCCGTAGCCCGAGCCGTAGGACCAGATCTCGCGTGTTTCGGGGTAGTGCACGATGTACTTGGTGGTGGGGTTGCAGGGCCAGCTGGTGCTGTCCTTCTGGCCTGCGGCCAGTGGTGCGCCCACGGTGTGCATGCAGGGCACGAACTCGCCGTCCATGCCCAGCACGTCATACACGGCCTTGCCCATGCGGGTCATCAGCCTTTGGTTCACGGCCACGTAGGCGCTGTCGGTCAGTTCCACGCCGATATGGGCGATGTGGCTGCCCAGCGGGCCCATGGAAAACGGCACCACGTACATGGTGCGGCCGCGCATGGCGCCGTCAAACAGCGGCTGCAGCGTGGCGCGCATGGCGGCCGGTTCCATCCAGTTGTTGGTGGGGCCTGCATCTTCCTTCTTGGCCGAGCAGATGTAGGTGCGGTCTTCCACGCGGGCCACATCGGAGGGGTCGGAGCAGGCCAGGAAGCTGTCCGGGCGCTTGGCGGGATTGAGCTTCTTGAACGTACCGGCGTCCACCAGTTGCTGGCACAGGCGGTCGTACTCTTCCTGGGAACCGTCGCACCAGACGATGCTGTCGGGTTTGCACAGGGCAGCCATATCGGCTACCCAGGCGAGGAGCCGGGCGTTCTTGACGTAAGCGGGGGCATTGAGATTCAGGCCCTGCATGGTGGGTGCGTTCATCGGGAGCTTCCTTAAGTTGAAAACAGTTTTTTCAAAGGAAGCGGGCGAACGATGTCACTGCGGGGCCTGCGCTGGTGCAGATGCTGAGCGCTGCCTTTGAAAAAACGGCTTGTGTGCTCAGTCGGCGGGCGGGTGCGAAGGACATCCACCACGGGGTGGAGGCTAGTCCACGGTATCCGCGGGTCGGCTGGGGTGACGATTTTATGAATCTCCTGCCCGCTTGTCTGTCAGACAGGGGCAAGATCAATGCAAAAAAAGCATAGGGTTATGCATATCTGCATGCTGCGCTCAGGCCTTGGCCTGCCAGCGCTCGAAGCCAGTGCGCCGCAGCGCGCAGGCCGGGCAATGGCCGCAACCGTGGCCCCAGGCGTGCAATGGGCCACGCTCGCCCAGGTAGCAGGTGTGCGAGAGGGTGATGATGGTGTCCACCAGCGCCGTGCCGCCCAGCGTGCGCGCGAGCTCCCAGGTCTGCGCCTTGTCCAGCCACATCAGCGGCGTCTCGATGGTGAAGCGTCGGCCCATACCCAGCGATACCGCTACCTGCAGCGCCTTGAGGGTGTCGTCGCGGCAGTCGGGGTAGCCCGAGTAGTCGGTCTCGCACATGCCGCCCACCAGCGTGTGCAGTGCGCGCCGGTAGCCCACGGCGGCGGCCAGCTGGAAGAACAGCAGGTTGCGCCCCGGCACAAAGGTGTTGGGCAGGCCTGCGGCGTCCATCTCGATGGCGGTGGCGCGCGTGAGCGCTGTGTCGCTGATCTGGCCCAGCACGGCCAGGTCGATCATGTGATCCTCACCCAGGCGCTCGTTCCATGGCGGAAAACCAGCGCGCAGCGCGGCCAGCACTTCCTGGCGTGCCTGCAGCTCGACATGGTGGCGCTGGCCGTAGTCAAAGCCAATGGTCTCCACATGGGCGAAGTGCTGCAGCGCCCAGGCGAGGCAGGTGGTGGAATCCTGGCCGCCAGAAAACAGCACCAGGGCATGGCCGTTACGCATGGTTCACTCCTCACAGAGGCGGCGTTGCACGCCGCGCAAAAGAAAAACCCCGCTTTGGCGGGGTTGCAGTGGCCGTGGCGGTGGGGCCGCCAGCGAAACCTCAGGCCATGGTGACAGCGATCATCGCCAGCAAAAAGATCATGATGCCGCCCACCACGGGCAATACCACGGGGATGTATTGCACAACGGCCTCCACCGGGTCATCGGACGGCGTGGCGGGGGTGTGGCTGGTGCTGGGATGCGACATGGTGCAGGTCTCCGAAAGGGGCAATATGGGGCCAAATTCTAGCGGCTGGGCCGCAAACGTGTTGGCCGCCTACATTTTGGTAGCGGTCATGCCCACGGCGTGCAGGTGCTCCAGCACTTCCTCCACGTGGGCATGGCCGCGTGTCTGCAGCACCAGTTCAATCTCGACATTCTGCGCCGCCAGCATGGTAAAGGCACGCTGGTGGTGCACTTCTTCGATGTTTGCGCCCACTTCGGCCAGAGCTGCGGTAATGCGGGCCAGGGCGCCGGGTACATCGCGTGCGCTGACGCGGATGCGCGCCAGCCGCCCGGACCGCACCATGCCCCGCTCAATGATCGCGGCCAGCAGCAGCGGGTCGATATTGCCGCCGCACAGCACCAGCCCCACCTTCTTGCCCCGAAAGCGTTCCGGGTGGCGCAGCATGGCGGCCAGCCCGACGGCTCCCGCGCCTTCCACCAGCGTCTTCTCGATCTCCAGCAGCATCAGTACGGCCTGCTCGATGTCACCTTCGTCCACCAGGACCAGGTCGTCTACCAGGCGGCGCACCACTTCCTGTGTGATCTTGCCCGGCGTGCCCACGGCAATGCCCTCGGCAATGGTGGAAGTGCCCTGCGGGTGGTGCGTGCCCTGGATCGCATTCACCATGGCCGGGAAGCGGGTGGTCTGCACACCGATCACCTCGATGCCCGGCTTGAACGCCTTGGCGGCCGTTGCCACCCCCGCGATCAGCCCGCCGCCGCCCACGGCGATCACCAGCGTGTCCAGGCCGGGCACGGCCTGCAGCATCTCCAGTCCCAGCGTGCCCTGGCCTGCGGCCACGGCCTCGTCGTCGTAGGGGTGCACGAAGGTCAGGCCTTGCTTGTCGGCCAGCGCGTAGGCGTGCGCGCGGGCTTCCTCCAGCGTGTCGCCATGCAGCACCACCTCGGCACCGAAGCCGCGGGTGCGCTCCACCTTCACGCCGGGCGTGAAGCGCGGCATCACGATCACGGCGCGCAGTCCCAGGCGCTGCGCGTGGTAGGCCACGCCCTGCGCATGGTTGCCCGCGCTCATGGCCACCACGCCCTGTGCACGTTCTT
>JAMLIQ010000039.1 GCA_023954095.1 Burkholderiaceae bacterium
CTGCCGATGCGAACTGGCTCGTCAGCTGGTCGATGAACGTTTTGGATTCGCTCTCGCTGATGGTCTGGTCGCCGTCGGTATCGATGGCGCTGAACAGCGCGCTGACAGCCTCCTGCTCCTGCGTCGACGCGGCACCGGCCAGCCGCTCTGTCAGCGATACCACGCCATCTTCGTTGGTGTCGAGCGGGTCGTAGGTGGTGGTCGTGCTGGCGTCCTGGGCGCCGCCTGCGCCCCTGGGCCCGCCGGGCGGTGGGGGCATCGCGCCAGGCGGTGGGGCGCTGCCCTCGGGCGGGCGGCCTGCATCGAACTCGGCCTGGGTCAGGCTGCCGTCACCGTCGGTGTCCAGCGCGGCAAAGGCGTCGTCGCTGCGCACCCCGGTCTGGCTGGCGGTACCGCCGGACATGGCTTCCAGCAGGGCCTGCAGCTCGGTCTTGCTCACCGCGCCATCGCCGTCGCTGTCCGCCTTGTCAAACAGGTCGTCGCCCGCCTGGGCAGTGGACGACGCTGTGCCGTCCGTGCTGCCGCGCGACTGGGCAAAATCCATGGTGGACGGGGCGGGCAGGACGCTGCGCATCGTCTGGCCCAGTTCGTCGGCATCGAGGTTGCCGTCGCTGTTGGCATCGAACTTCGTGAGCAGGTCGGCAGCGCTGGTAGCGCTGGAGACGCCCGTCTTTTTGGCCACTTTGTCCAGCAAGCCTTGCAGCTCGGTGCTGTCCACGCCGCCGTTGCCGTCGGCATCTATCTTTGATAGCAGCTGCTGTGGCGAGGGTCCGGGGCGGCTGGCCCTCTGGACACCGGCACTGGCCCAGGCACTGCTGACGCTACTGATGGTCGTCATCGTCGTTCCTTTCGTTCCAAGGTTTACGGGCTGCAAGCCGTGATTCCCGAAAGCAGGATTGCGTGCCGTGACAGCCCGGATCCATTGTTGGAGCCTTGTGTCAAGGGCGTTTGTCCTGTTTGTACCAAGACCGGTACAAGCGCCCCTTCGATGGGCAGAACTGGGGTGTGAACACCGCCCATTTCCGCGCCAGCCGGGCGGTATGCCTGCCTACACTGGTGGCGTCCCCTTGCTCCGCCTGCTCTTATGCACACCATCCTGGTGGTGGATGACGATGTCGAGATCACCACCCTCTTGACCGAATATCTTGCCCGCTTCGGCTTTGCCACGCACGCTGCGGGAGGCGCGGCCGCCATGCGCGCGCAGCTGGAAAAACACGCCATCGACCTGGTGGTGCTGGACGTGATGCTGCCCGGCGCCGACGGCATCACCCTGGCGCGCGAACTGCGCCAGCGCTCGCGTGTGCCCATCATCATGCTGACGGCCCGCGCCGATCCTTATGACCGCGTGCTCGGGCTGGAGATGGGGGCGGACGACTACATGTCCAAACCCTTTGAGCCCCGCGAGCTGGTCGCCCGTATCCAGACCGTCATGCGCCGCCTCGCCAACGAACATCCTCCGGCGCTGCCGGAGTCCGATGACGTGGTGCGGTTTGACGGCTGGGAGCTGCACTGCATCGCGCGGCATCTGGTGTCGCCCCAGGGGGTGGTGGTGCCCATCTCCAATGCCGAATTTCGCCTGTTGTGCACCTTTTTGCGCATGCCGCGGCGCATTTTCAGCCGTGACCAGCTCATGGAGCAGGCACGTGGCCGGGCCATGGATGCGTTTGAGCGCAGCATCGACCTGCTGGTATCGCGGCTGCGCACCAAGCTGGCCGATGACCCGCGCTCGCCGTCCATGATCCGCACCGTGCGCGGGGCAGGCTACCTGTTCCAGGTCCAGTCTCTGCAGGGGCAGGTAGGATGGCTGCGCTGATGCGCAGGCTGCACCGGGCTGCCGCCTGGCTGCTGCCGTCCACCTTGTTCGGGCGGCTGGCCCTGCTGCTGCTGGTGGCGGTGCTGGCCAGCCATGTGCTGGCACTTTCGCTGATGTGGGAACTCGGGCCCGGCGGGCTGCCCGGTGCGCCAGGAAGGCCGCCGCCGCCCTCCGCATGGCTGCAAGGACATGAGCCTTCCGCTGCTGCTGCGGGGGGTGCGCCGGGACGGGCGGATGGGCAGCGCGGTGGGCGTGCGTCCGACATGGCACGCCCAGGCCCGCCGAGTCTGCGCCGGATGCTGGAGGCGCCGCCGCATCTGCAACTGGGCCTGCTGCTCGATATCGGGGTGCGCCTGGCCGTGCTGCTGGCCGCTGCCTGGTGGGCGGCACGCTGGCTGACGCAGCCCATCCGCCGCCTTGCCGCCGCCGCACAGGATCTGGGCCAGAACTTCGACGGCCCGGGGCTGCCCGAGGAGGGCCCTACCGAATACCGCGATGCCAGCCGGGTATTCAACCAGATGCGCTCCCGTATCGGCCAGCAACTGGCCGAGCGCGACGGTTTCGTGGCCGCGGTATCGCATGACCTGCGCACCCCCCTGACCCGGCTGCGCTTGCGGGTCGAGGGGCTGGCCAGCCCCGACGAGCAGCAGCGCTTTGGGCGTGACATTGTCGAGATGGACGCCATGATCACCGCCACGCTGGACCATTTGCGGGGCGTGGCCCAGGGTGAGCCCCTGGTGGTGCTGGATGTGGCCGCACTGGCAGAAAGCCTGGCGGATGACCACCAGGACATGGGACATGCCGTTACGGTGCACGGCCATGCGCGCCCTGTGCTGGCCCAGCCCAGTGCGCTGCGGCGCTGCCTGGACAACCTGGTTGGAAATGCAGTGCGCTATGGCGGCCTGGCCCAGGTCACCCTGCATGATGGCGAAGACCATCTGCGCATTGCCGTGCGGGACCGCGGGCCGGGTTTGCCCGTGCAGGAGCTCGGACGGGTGACCACGCCGTTCTACCGTGTCGAAACCTCGCGCAACCGCGAAAGCGGGGGGGCGGGCCTGGGGTTGAGCATTGCACAGGACATCGTGCGCCGCCACGGCGGCCGGCTCGTGCTGAGCAACGCCCTGGGCGGTGGCCTGCTGGCCGAAATCCTGTTGCCCAGGCGTCCTGGGCCCGCCAGCCCGCAGCACAACGTTGCGTAATGCCGACGCGCCCCTGCGGCGTGGGTGTTCGTGTTCTCCTGCGGTGCGCCTGTGGCCGGGAAGGGATTGGCGTTGCAGCGGGCCGTTCATGGTTAGGATGCGGGAAGCAAGAACCAGAAGGCGAGGGAAAATCCCGTGGAGCAGGCAGATTTCGTGCACATGGTGCGCATGAGTGAGCACGCAAGTGCCGAGAACGGCCGCGCCTATCGGCTCAGCGTGGGCGCTTTTGCCGCCCTGGGCTATGCCTGGGTGCTGGGTTGCCTGGCGCTGGGCGCGGGCCTGGTGGGCTGGGCAGGGTTACAACTGCTGCAGGGGCGTTTCCGCCTGGGGCTGGTGCTGCTGGTGCTGGCGGCGGGCGGGCTGTTCTGGGTCAGTCTGCGTGCGCTGTGGGTTCGGCTGGATGCGCCCGAAGGGGTGGAGATCACGGCACTGGAGGCACCGGCCCTGTTTGAAGCGCTGGAACGCATCCGCCGCAAAATCCGTGCGCCGATGATTCACCATGTGCGCCTGAATGATGAATTCAATGCCAGCATTCAGCAGGTGCCGCGTTATGGACTGCTGGGCGGGTCGGTCAACCACCTCACGATCGGCTTGCCGCTGCTGATGGCATTGAACCGGCCGCGCTTCCTGGCGGTGCTGGCACACGAATATGGCCACCTGCGCGGCGACCACGGCCGGTTTGCCGCGTGGATCTATCGCTCGCGCCTGGCCTGGATGCAGCTGCACCACGGCCTGCAGGACGACACCAGCCCCGTCACGCTGGCCACGCAGGCCTTTTTGCGCTGGTACTTCCCGCGCTTTTCCGCCAAGACCTTTGCCCTGGCCCGCCAGGACGAATACGAGGCCGACCGCATCGCCGGGCGGCTGATGGGGCGTGACGTGGCGGCGGCTGCACTGACCGAGATGGAGGTGCGCGGCGCGTGGATGCAATCCGAGTTCTGGGCGCGCCACTGGAGCAAGGCCGCCGACAACCCCTTGCCGGTCGGTCCCTACCGTTCGCTGCGCCGCCGCCTGGCCCGCATGCCGGACCCCGCGTTCGCCAACGATGCGCTGCGCCAGGCGCTGCAGCGTATCAGCGGTGTGGACGATACGCACCCCGTCCTGCGTGATCGCATCGAGGCACTGGACACGCCCCCCATCCTGCCCGACTGGTCGCACGGCAATGCGATCGGGCTCCTGGGCTCGGACGCCAAGCGTTGGGTGGCCCACTTCGACAGGCAATGGTGCCGCGACCACGCCAGCGAATGGAAACTGCACCACGCCTGGCTGGTGCAGGTACGCGCACGCGCGCAGGTGCTGACCGCAAACATGGCGCAAAACCAGGCCCAGGATCTGGTTGAACTGGCACGGCTGATGCGCCTGCTCGATCCGCGCGCCGTTGTGCGCCCGCTGTACGAACAGGCCCTGGCGCATGACCCGCAGCACGCGGGGGCGCTGCGCGGCCTGGTGCAGAATCTGCCCGATGCCGATCGCCAGGCCAAGCTCGATGGCCTGCAGCGCCTGTGGAACTGTGCGGGGGATGACCGTTGGTGGACGGCCCGCACCGCACTGGCCGAACTGGAAACCTCGCGGCCTGGCATGGAGCACGATGCCGCCGCCTACAAGCAGTGGCGCCGGCGCCTGGACCGCGCCCAGGAGATCGAGGACCGTGTCTGGGATGAGCTGAGTAGCGAGCCGTTCTTCGGCCGCACCAAGCCCCATGATCTCAGTGCTTTCGAGCTCGCGGAACTCAAGGCGGGCCTGATGCAGTGCCTTCCGGTGGCGCAGGCCTGGCTGGTGAGCAAAAACCTGCGGGAGGCCCCTCTGCGCCGCGCCTACTTGTTGTGCGTGGAACTGCCCGGCCTGGACGAAAACGACAGTTTTCACCTGTGCCGCAGCCTGGAGCGCCAGTTGAACCTTCCTGGGCCCGTGCTGGTGCTGTGGCCGGGCGAGTCAACCACGCTGCAAGAGATCCAGCGCTACGCGGGGACGCCTGTCTTTCAGCGGTAAAGCGAGGCTTCAAGCGGAAATGAAAAAACCGCCCGAAGGCGGTTTGTTCATTTTGCTGGCAGCGCACCCGTTACAAACGGCGGACAGCAATGCCGTCCGGGCTGTTTGCCTGAAAGGTCAGGCGGCCAGGGCCAGGGCTTTCACCTTGGCGGACAGGCGGCTCTTGTCGCGGGCAGCCTTGTTCTTGTGGAAGATGCCCTTGTCGGCAACGTTGTCCACCACGGATTGCATCTTGGCGAACAGTTCAACCGCCTTGGTCTTGTCGCCGGCCAGAACGGCCTTTTCGACATTCTTCACGGCGGTACGGTATTTGGAGCGCAGCGAGGTGTTCGCGGCATTGAGTTTCGTGTCCTGGCGGACGCGCTTGCGGCCCGACGCCAGGCGCGGGTTCTTCTTCTTCGGCTTGGTAGATGCCATGATTGTGTTTCCTTGTGTCTGAGGATGATGCCAGCAAAGCCGAAGATTATAGCCCAGCGCATGTGTCGTCCTGCGATGCCATCCCTGGGGGATGGTTACACCGCAGTGACAGCCTGGGAGGCGCAGCGCATACACTTTGCGTCGTGACCTTGCTCAAATCTGCCTCCACCGTTTCCCTGCTGACCCTGGCCTCCCGCGTGACGGGCCTGGTGCGCGACCTGCTCATGGCCTCGGTGTTCGGGGCCAATGCCCTGACCGATGCATTCAACGTGGCCTTCCGGATTCCCAACCTGTTTCGCCGCCTTTTCGCAGAAGGCGCTTTCAGCCAGGCTTTTGTGCCGGTGCTGGCCACCACCAAGGCGCAAAGCGGTGACGAGGCCACGGAGCGCCTGATCGCCAGCGTGGCCACCGTGCTCGTCTGGGTGCTGGTGCTGACCTGTTTGATGGGGGTGCTGGGCGCGCCCTTGCTGGTGTGGGCCCTGGCCAGCGGCCTGCGGCAAAGCGCAGAGGCATACGACGCAGCGGTGCTGATGACCCGCTGGATGTTCCCCTACATCGGTTTCATGTCGATGGTGGCTTTGTCTGCAGGCGTTTTGAACACCTGGAAGCACTTTGCCGTGCCCGCCGCTTCACCTGTTTTGCTCAACCTGTGCATGATCGGCGCGGCCTGGCTTCTGGCGCCCCGGTTCGAGGCCTGGGGGATCGAGCCCATTTTTGCCATGGCCGCCGGGGTCATGCTGGGGGGGGGGCTGCAATTGGCCGCGCAAGTGCCTGTGCTGCGGCGCCTGGGGCTGCTGCCACGCATCGGCCTGACCCGGGAGGCGATCCGCAGTGCCTGGGCCGAACCGGGCGTACGCCGTGTGCTGCAGTTGATGGCGCCCATCCTGCTGGGCGTGGGGGTGGCGCAGATCTCGCTGCTGATCAATACACAGATTGCCTCGCACCTTGAACCGGGCAGCGTGACCTGGCTCTTCTATGCGGACCGCCTGATGGAATTTCCCACCGCGCTGCTGGGTGTGGCGCTGGGCGTGGTGCTTACGCCGCAGCTCACGGCCGCCAAGGCGGCAGGGGATGCGCAGCAGTATTCGGCCATGCTCGACTGGGGTCTGCGCATCGTGGTGCTGCTGGCTGTGCCCTGCGCGGTGGCGTTGCTCACGTTTGCCGGTCCGCTCGTGGCCACACTGTTCCACCACGGCAAGCTGACCGATGGCGATGTGGGGCAGATTGCCGCGGCGCTGGCCGGCTATGGTGCAGGGCTGCTGGGGCTGGTGGCCATCAAGGTGCTGGCGCCTGGCTACTACGCCAGCCAGGATGTGCGTACCCCGGTGAAGATCGCTGTGGCGGTGCTGGTCATCACGCAGTTGCTCAACCTGGCGCTGGTGCCGCGGATGGCGCATGCCGGGCTGGCATTGTCGATCGGCCTGGGCGCGCTGATCAACGCCCTGTGGTTGCTGATCGGCTTGCTGCGCCGTGGAAGTTTTCGCCCGGGGCCAGGCTGGTTGCTGTATGGGTTGCAGGTGCTGGCCGCCAGCGCCTTGATGGCCGTATTCTTGTTGTGGGCGTCAGAACACTTTGGCTGGGTGCAGATGCGGGCACACAGCCTGCAGCGGGCCGGATTGCTTGGGGTGATGGTGGCCGCCGCCGCCGCGCTGTACTTTGGTGTGCTGTGGGTGGCGGGGCTGAAGTTCCGGGCGCTGCTGCGGCGCTGAAGGGTTTTGCCATGCAGCTTTCATTTCGCATTCCAACGCCGCTTGAGTATTTTGCCGCCCTGGTGCAGGGGGACAAGGGGTTTCCGCTGCTCGAAGCGGCTGCCAGCATTGCGCAGGACGAGTACCCCGGCTGTGACGTGCAGCAGGTACTGGACGAGATGGATGGTTTGCTGGCGCGCCTGCAGCGCCGCCTGCCGACCGATGCCCCGGCTCTGGAGCGCCTGCGGACACTGAACCAGTTTTTCTTCGTGGATCTGGATTTTGGCGGCAATGTCAACGACTACTATGCTCCGGACAACAGCTACCTGCACCAGGTGCTGCGCACGCGCCGTGGAATCCCGATCAGCCTGGGCGTGCTGTGGATGGAACTGGCCCAGGGCATTGGCCTGCATGTGCGGGGTGTGGCTTTTCCGGGGCATTTCATGGTGAAGGCCTTGCTGCCCGGGGGACAGGTGCTGATCGATCCGTTTACCGGGCAGTCGCTCTCACGCGAGGAACTGTCCGAGCGCCTTGTGCCCTTCCAGTCAGGTTCCGGGGCAGCGTCGGCCGAAAACCCGCCGCTGGGCCTGTACCTGCAGGCGGCCCCACCCCGCGAAATCGTGGCGCGCATGCTGCGCAACCTCAAGGAGGTGTACCGTGCCCAGCAGGATGCACCACGCCAGATCGCGGTACTCAACCGCCTGATCGTGCTGCTGCCCGATGCCTGCGATGAGCGGCGCGACCGGGGCCTGGCCCATGCCGAGCGCGGGCACACGGCACAGGCACTGGACGATCTGGAACATTACCTGGCGCACGCCCGCGGGCGGCCGGACATTGCCGCCATTGCCGAGCGGGTGAGGGCTTTGCGAAAAAACGCATGAAAAAAGCATCTGGCGCCCGTTGCAAGGGCGCCAGATGCTTTATTTTTTGTAGCTCTTGGAGATCAGGCGTTCGCCGCCTTCACGCACAGTACCGGGCAGGGCACGGTCATCAGCAGTTCCTGGGCCACGCTGCCCAGAATCAGTTTGCCCACGGCGGTGCGCTTGCGCAGGCCGATGATGAGAACAGAGATATCGCGCGTCTCGACCAGGTCGTTGATTTCCTCCACGGCGCTCTTGCCACGGACAAACTGCTTGAATTCGCCCTGGATGCCTTGTGCTGCGAGCTGCGATTCAATTTGTTCGACTTCGAACCCGGGTGCCAGCGAGGCGTCTTCCTGTTGGCCGCCGGGGCTGGCGTTCACGATCAGCATCGGTTCCTGGCGGCGCTTGGCGATTTCAATGCCCTTGTCCAGTGCGGCCCGGCCTTCGGGGCGGGGCACGTATGCGACGAGGATGGTCATGTGCAGTGTCTCCTTGATGGGTTTGAATGGCGGACCAGCGTGGCTTGTGGCGCACACCGAATCCGAAACAGCCCGGGTTGGGCCGCGCTCCGGATGGTAGCGCAGGTTGTCACCGGGATTGCCGTACGCCCCGGGATGGCGTACCGCTGCGTCCGAACTGATGCCAGGCCCGGCGCAACTGAGTATCGGAGCCAAAGCCTGCCAGCGCTGCCGCCTGGGTGACGCTGCTGCCCGTGTGCAGGGCGGCCTCGGCCGTGGCCAGCCGGATGCGGCGCAGGTACTGCAGAGGGGCAATGCCTGCATGCTCCAGAAACAGGCGTGTCAGGTGCCGGGGCGAGGTGTGCGCCACGGCGGCCATGGCTGGAACGTTCCAGTCGGCCTGGGGCTGTTGGGCCACGGCGTCCTGCACGCGGTGCAGCGCGGCGTGCAGGTGGTTGCGGTGGTGCAGAAAGGGGGAAAGCTCCGGGTCGTCGGGACCCCGGCGCAAGGCGACCACCATGGTCTGCGCCACCTGGGCCGCCACGGCCGGCCCGCAGGTGCCGGCAATGCGGTAGAGCAGCAGGTCGATGCCTGTCGTCACGCCAGCGCTGCTGTGCAAGGGGCCATCGGCCACGAACACGCGGTTGGCTACCACGTCGCAGCGTGGCTCCACCTGGGCCAGTTCATCCAGGTGCTGGTGGTGCGTGGTGGCACGCCGCCCGGCCAGCAGCCCGGCGTGGGCTGCCAGCAGGGCGCCTGCACACACGGTTACCAGTTCCAGCCGTCCGTTGGCCAGCCGCAGGCTGCGCAGCCAGTGCAGCAAGGTGCGGGTCTCATTGTTTTCTACGCCGATGGTTGGTCCCGGCATGCCCACCAGCACCACCCAGGCAGGTGCGGGAAGCTGGGCAGGCAGCGGCGCCAGCCCGGTCAGCGTGATACCCACCGAGGTCGCCGCCTCGGGGGTGGGGCTGACAAAGTGCAGCACGAAGCGCGCGGGCTGGCCCTGCGCCTGCAGTACCTGGTTGGCCATGCGCAGCGCCTCGGCCGGGCCCGCCCAGTCGAGGGCCAGGCTGCCGGGCAGCAGGGCAAAGACCACATGGATGGGAGCGGGCGCCGCGTTCGATGTCACGGTAGTGTCATGCGCCTGTGGTGCCGCCGCAGCGGGCGAGGGCTTCCTCGACCGAGCATAGCGTGGCGAAGCGGCCCTGCAGCACGGTGGCGGTGCGCGCCTTGATGTGGGCGGCGGTCAGCAGCGTTCCATCGGGCTGCGCCATGTCCCAGGTCAGGGTGGCATCGGGCACAAAGTCCACGGTCCATCCCAGGTCGCTGGCGTGGCGTGTGGTGGTCTCCACGCATTGCTCGGTGCGGATGCCGCTGACGATCAGGTGCGTGATGCCGTGGCGGGTGAGCCAGACGTCCAGCCCCGTGCCCACCAGGGCGCTGTGGCGCGATTTGGTCAAGGTGGCTGCGGCGTCAAACTCCGCCAGACCGTCGAGCGGACGCACATGGCCCGAGGCCTGCGAAAACGGGTTGTCCGGTGTTTCCGGGCCGTCGCTGTGCAGGATGCGCAGTACCGGCACGCCACGCGCCTGGCAGCCCGCGATCAGCGCGTTCTGTGCGGCCAGGTAGGCGGGCAGGTCCTGCCCGGTGAAATACGGACGGTGGCGGAAGGATTCCTGGACATCGATCACTAAAAGACATGTTTTCACGATAGGGCTCCAGATGAGGGTTTCTGATAGCGCTTATCTTTGCTGCGCTGGCCGGGTTTTGCCGTTCGCAAGCGGACACGTATCGATCAAATCAGGACAATATTGAGGTGTCAGATCAGCTGGGCGGACACCAATTCCTTCTTCAGATAGGCATAGAACAGCGGCGCCGCCACCAGCCCCGCCGGGCCGAAGACGGCCTCGGCCACGAACATCACGGCGAGCAGTTCCCACACGCCCATCTGTGTGCGGCTGCCCACCACCTTGGCGTTGATCACGTATTCGGCCTTGTGGATCAGGATCAGAAAACCCAGGCAGGCCGCCGCAGCCAGGGGTGACACCGACAGCCCCACGATGGTGATGACCGTGTTGCACAGCAGGTTGCCCACGATGGGCACCAGCCCGGCGACAAAGGTCAGGGTGATGAGCGCCGGGGTGTAGGGCAGCTTGAGGCCCCAGTACGGCAGGACCAGCAGCAGGAACAGCGCCGTCAGAAAGGTGTTGAACGCCGCGATCCAGAACTGGGCTGCCACGATCTGGCGGAAGGCCTCGCCGAACAGGCGCACGCGCAGCACCAGCGCCTGCGCCAGCGGGCCACGCGGGGCGCCTGGGACGCGCACTGCGGCCAGGGTGCCGATCAGCAGGCCGACATAGGCGTACAGGACAGCGCCCAGCCAGGCGCGCCCCGCCACGGCCAGCGCGCCCGCCTTGGCGCCCAGGTAGTTGGCGATGGTGCGCTGGATGTCGGCCGCGCCTTCGGGCCACGGGATCGGGAAGTCGGTTGGCAGTTTCAGGCGCAGCTCGCGCACGGTGACGGCCATGTATTCGAGTAGTTCGCGGTATTGCTGCGGGGCTTCGACGAGGTAACCGCGCGAATGCGTCAGGCCCAGCACCAGCAATCCCAGCGGGGCCAGCATGACCAGGGCGGCGGCCGCTACCTGCGCCTCGCGCGGCAGCGTGGCGGGGGCCGGGCCGCGCCGCAGGCGGGCCAGCCCGCGCGCGAAAGCGCGGGTCAGCAAAAAGCCCAGGCAAACGCACAGCAGCCCCGGCAGCAGGCCCCGCCACATGACCAGCAGCAGCGTGGCCGCCATCAGGCCATAGCTGGCCACCACCACGCCCCGCGATGCGCGGGAGGCAGGCGGGGCACTGGTGGTGACGAGGGCGGACCCAGGGGTTTGCGCCATGGTGCGCCGCAGCGTCAGGCCACCACCACGGCGGCGCCGTCGCCGCGCGCCGCGATGGCGCCGATGGTGTAGACCTGTTCGCCGGCCGCGCGCAGCGTGGCTGCAGCGGCTTCGGCGTGCGCTGCCTCCACCACCACGACCATGCCGATGCCGTTGTTGAAGGTGCGGTTCATCTCGATGTCGTCGATGCCGGCGGTCTTCTGCAGCCAGGCAAACAGCTCGGTTTGCGGCCAGCTGCCCTTTGTCAGATGGGCGGCGGTGCCGTCGGGCAGCACGCGTGGAATGTTCTCCAGCAGGCCGCCGCCGGTGATGTGGGCCAGGGCCTTGATGCCGCCGGGCGAGGGGGCATCTGCCGAGTGCGGGTGGGCAGCCAGCGCGGCCAGCACGTTCTTCACGTACAGGCGGGTCGGTTCCATGATGGCCTGCTTGAACGGCTTGCCGTCCAGCGTGGCGGGCAGGTTGGCGCCTGCGCGCTCGAGGCACTTGCGCACCAGCGAAAAACCGTTGGAGTGCACGCCGCTGGACGCCAGGCCCAGCACGACGTCGCCGGGCTTGACGCTCTGGCCGGTAAGAATCTTGGATTTTTCGACTGCACCCACGGCAAAACCGGCCAGATCGTATTCGCCGGCCGGGTACATCCCGGGCATCTCGGCGGTTTCACCGCCGATCAGCGCGCAGCCCGACAGCTCGCAGCCCTTGGCGATGCCGCCCACCACGGCGGCGGCGGTGTCCACGTCCAGCTTGCCGCAGGCGAAGTAGTCGAGGAAGAACAGCGGCTCGGCGCCCTGCACCAGCACGTCGTTCACGCTCATGGCCACCAGGTCGATGCCCACGGTATCGTGCATGTTCCATTCAAACGCCAGCTTGAGCTTGGTGCCCACGCCGTCGGTGCCGGAGACCAGCACGGGTTCCTGGTAGCGCTTGGGCACCTCGAACAGGGCGCCAAAACCGCCGATCCCGGCCAGCACGCCTTCGCGCATGGTCTTTTTTGCCAGGGGTTTGATGCGTTCGACCAAGGCATCGCCTGCGACGATGTCAACGCCGGCGTCCTTGTAGGACAGGGGGGTGGAAGAGGGGACAGGAGTGCTCATGGCAGGAAGGGGCACGGGGCAGCGTGCGCGGCAGACTAAAATTTGCGCAGATTTTACGGGCAGCGCACCCTGTGCTGCCCGGCCCCTCATTTGTTGCTGCCTGTTTTGTCTCTCTCGCCCATGCCATGTCACGTCCTTTCTTCCTGCGCCAGCCAGCCTGACAGCGGGCTGCAGCCATGAAGCAGCTGGCGCTGGACATCGGCCTGGTGACCGGCCCCTCGCTGGCCAACTATTTCGCCGGTCCCAACGAGGCTGCGTTGCAGCACCTGCGCCTGTGGGCGGGGGCGGGCAGCAGCCCGGCCACCCGTGCCCCCGTGCCCACCTACCTGTGGGGCGAGGAGGGCAGTGGCAAGTCGCACCTGCTCAAGGCCGTGCGCGCGGCGCTGCGCGAGCAGGGGGCGAATGTGGGCTGGTTCGATCCTGGGGTGCATGACCGGCCCGAGTTCGACGAACGCTGGTCCGCCGTGCTGCTGGACGATGTGCACCTGTATTCCACCGCGCAGCAGGCCGTCGCCTTCAACTGGTTTGTCAATGCCATCAGCCCGGGCAGCGGTGCGCAGCGCTGGGTGCTGGCTGCGGGCAGCCTGCCCCCTGCCGACCTGCCGCTGCGTGACGATCTGCGCAGCCGCCTGGGCTGGGGCCATGTGTTCCAGCTCCTGTCGCTGGACGAAGCGGCCCGCCGCGCCGTGCTGCGCCAGGAGGCCGATGCCCGTGGCATCTTCCTCGGTGATGAGGTGATGGACTACATGCTCAGCCGCTTCTCGCGCGACCTGGGCAGCCTCATGCAGCTGCTGGGCCAGCTCGACGCCTATGCGCTGCAAAAGCAGCGCGCCATCACCATCCCGTTGCTCAAGGCCATGCTGGAATCTGAATGAGGCACGACCCCCTGTGGCGCTGCGCGCCTTCCCTTGCGCAGGAGCCCTGGCTTCGGCAGCGCCGGCCGCATCGGCCCATCGCAACGCATTTCACCCTCAATAAATGACTGATATACCGGCAAATCGCCCCCGGCTGACCCTGTTTGACCTGGACCACACCCTGCTGCCGATCGACTCCGACTACGAGTGGGGTGCGTTCACCATCCGCATTGGCTGGAACGACCCGGTGGAGTTTGCCCGCCGCAACGACGCGTTCTATGCCGACTACCAGGCCGGCACGCTCGACGTGCACGACTATGTGCGCTTTGCCACCGAATCCGTGCGCCAGCGCGGGCCCGAGGCGGCTGCCGCCGCCCATGCGCAGTTCATGCGCGAGGTGATTGCACCGGCCATCCGGCCCGAGGCACTGGCCTTGCTGCGCCAGCACCAGCAGGCGGGCGACACCGTGCTCATCGTTACGGCCACCAACGAGTTTGTTACCCGGCCCATCGCCCAGGCGCTGGGCGTGTCCGAACTGCTGGCCATGCCATTGGCGCGCGATGCCAGCGGCTGGTACACCGGTGAGATCGACGGCACGCCCACCATGCGCGAAGGCAAGGTGCGGCGCATGGAGCAATGGCTGGCCGCGCGGCAGCTGGCCTGGGGAGATGTGGAAAGCACCTTCTACAGCGACTCCATGAACGACGTGCCGCTGCTCGAAAAAGTGGACCACCCTGTCGCCACCAACCCCGATGCCCGCCTGCGCGCCCTGGCGCAAGAATGCGGCTGGCGCATACTCGACCTGTTCACTCCACACCCATGATCAAGAAGTTCATCGACAAACTGCTGGGCAAGTCCACCCCCGGCACCGCGCGCGGCAAGCCGCATTTCGGCAAGCGCGAGGAAGTGCCCGCCTCGGTGCACGGCATCAACCCCGAACTGGTGGACCGCCGTGCCGTGGACGTGGTGCACACGCTCAAGCAGGCGGGATTTGAGGCCTACATCGTTGGCGGCGCCGTGCGCGACCTGCTGCTGGGCCTGCGTCCCAAGGACTTCGACGTGGCCACCAACGCCACGCCCGAGCAGGTCAAGGGGCTGTTCCGGCGCGCCTTCATCATCGGCAAGCGCTTTCGCATCGTGCACGTGGTGCATGGGCGCGGACGCGAGCACGAGGTGATCGAGGTGTCCACCTTCCGCGCCCATGTGGACAACGCCACGGCAGGGCAGGTCACCGGCAACGAGAAAACGAGCAAGCAGCAGCTTGCCAGCATGCAGCACGCCGTGGACGCCTCGGGCCGGGTGCTGCGCGACAACGTCTGGGGCCCGCAGGACGAAGACGCCACGCGGCGCGACTTCACCCTGAACGCCATGTACTACGACCCGGAACGCCAGATCGTGGTGGACTACCACAAGGGCATCCAGGACGCGAAGAAAAAGCTGCTGCGCATGATTGGCGACCCTGCCACGCGCTACCGCGAAGACCCGGTGCGCATCATCCGCGCCGTGCGCTTTGTGGCCAAGCTCAGCAGCCTGGGCTTCACGCTCGAACCCAAGACCGCCGCGCCCCTGGTGCAGTCGCAGCAGTTGCTGCAGGACGTGCCGCAAAGCCGCATGTTCGACGAAATGCTCAAGCTCCTGCAGACGGGCCACGCCATCGCCACCATCGAGCAGCTCAAGAAGCTGGGCATGGCCAGCGGCATCTATCCGCTGCTCGACGTGGTGGTGCAGCGCGCCGACACCGCTTTTGTGCGCGCAGCCCTTACCGATACCGACCGCCGCGTGGGCGAAGGCAAGCCCGTGGCGCCCAGCTTTCTGCTGGCCTGCGTGCTGTGGGAAGACGTGCGCAACGGCTGGGCCGAGCGCATGAACCGCCGCGAGCACTCCTTCCCGGCGCTGCAGGACGCCATTGACGACGTGTTCAACCAGCGCATCGGCGACGTTTCAGGCCGGGGCAAGCTGGCTGCCGACATGCGCGAGATCTGGGTCATGCAGCCGCGCTTCGAGAAGCGCGCCGGCCGTGTGCCCGAGAGCATGGTGGCGCAGCTGCGCTTCCGCGCCGGGTTTGACTTCATGCGCCTGCGCGCCGATGTGGGCGAAGTGGACGAGGCCCTGGCCGACTGGTGGCAGCAGTTCAGCACCGCCGATGAAGCCGAGCGCTATGACCTGATGGAGCAGGTGCGTGAAGAACAGAAGTCGCGTTCACGCAGTGCCCAGCCCGTGGTGCGCCGCGTGCCGCGCGCCGCACCGGCCGACCCGCGTGGGCGATTGCTCGAAGAAGGACTGGACGCACCTCCCGGCGCCGAAAATCCTCCTGAAGGCAGTGCCCCCAAAAAGCGCCGCCGCCGTCGCCGCAAGCCCGGTGGCGGAGGCGCATCGGCGGCGGCTGAATAACCCGGCCAGCATGCCCCTGGATGGCATGACGGCTTCTGCGCCGACCCCAGGCGCCACCCATGCCTGGATCGGCCTGGGCGCCAACCTGGGCGAGCGCACGGCCGCATTGCGCCAGGCCGTGCAGGCCCTGGCCGCGCTGCCGGGCACCTGCGTGCTGCGCACCTCGTCGCTGTACCGCAGCGCGCCGGTGGATGCGGGTGGGCCCGACTACCTCAACGCCGTGGCCGAGATCGCCACCACCCTCGGCCCCCACGAACTGCTCGCCGCCCTGCAGGCCCTGGAACAGGCCGCCGGGCGCGAACGCCCCTACCGCAACGCCCCGCGCACGCTGGACCTGGACCTGCTGCTGTATGGTGGCCAGCGCATCGCCACAGCGCAGCTCACCGTACCGCACCCTCGCATGTTCGAGCGCGCCTTTGTGCTGCTGCCGCTCGCTGAACTGGCCCCCGAACAGGTATCGCCCGCGGCATTGCAGGTGGTGTCTGGCCAGACTATCGCTTTACACCACGGTCCAGCCTGGTTGGATGCTGCTTAAATAATAGCTATTGACGCTTGTTGGGTGGGCTCTGGAGTCGGTTTTATTCTGTATTTTCAGCGCGGCCTGCCTCGTCCGGCGCATCGTCCACAAGCTGCCGTACCTGCTGGAGCACACCATCGAGCAGCGCCTGTTGCGTGGACTCCGACGGTAGTCCCCGTGCCAGCATTACGGCTCCGACCAACTGGGCCATCAGGGACCAGGCCCGGGCGTCGTCCCCCGTCAGTGTGCGCAACTGCTCCTTGAGGGCCAGCACGCCGCGCTCAAAGGCCTGTTGTGTCGCAGCGTCGGCCCGGGCGATTTCGGGCGCCAGGGCGGGCACGGCGCAGCCCGATTCAGGGTGTGCCACATGGGCGGGGCTCAGGTAGCCTTCAATGACTTTCATCGCTTTGGCGGGCGACTGCTGCGCAAACAGCGCCACCGAGCGCTGTAGCTCGTTGTCGACGATGGCTTCGAGCAACTCGTTCTTGGAGCGAAAGTGGGCATAAAACGCGCCCGAGGTCAGCCCCGCCGCCGCCATCAGGCCGTCAATGCCGGTGCCTGAAAAGCCTTGGCGCTTGGCCAGCGCCCCCGTGGCTTTGACCAGGCGTGCCCGCGTACCTTCCTTGTGCTCAGGTGCATAGCGCATGGTTTTGTCTGTTGAAGTGGTATTGAAAGAGCTTGCATTGTTACATAACGATCGTTACGATAACGATCGTTATTTAAAAGCGGAGGATGCAATGACAGTACATTTGGACGCCCGAAAAGACCGCGCAGCACTGATCGTTGGGGCGGGCGATGCTACAGGCGGCGCCATTGCCAAGCGCTTCGCCAAAGAGGGGTTGATCGCCTGCGTCACCCGCCGCACGGCTGACAAACTCACCCCCCTGGTCGAGGAAATCATCCGCGGCGGCGGGCGCGCGCATGGATTTGCCTCGGATGCGCGCAAGGAGGACGAGGTAGTGAAGTTGGTGGATGACATCGAGCGCGACATCGCACCCATCGAAGTGGTGGTGTTCAACATCGGCGCCAATGTGCCCTGCAGCATCCTGGATGAAACGGCGCGCAAGTATTTCAAGATCTGGGAGATGGCCTGCTTCAGCGCCTTTCTGGTCGGGCGCGAGGTGGCGCGGCGTATGGTCCAGCGTGGGCACGGCACGATTCTTTTTACCGGGGCCACAGCCGGGTTGCGGGGCTCATCTCAGTTTGCGGCGTTTGCCGGGGCCAAACACGCGCTGCGTGCGCTGGCACAAAGCATGGCGCGTGAACTGGGGCCGATGAATATTCATGTCGCCCACGTTGTTGTCGATGGTGCCATTGACACCGACTTCATCCGCGAGAACGCGCCAGAGCGCTATGCGCTAAAAGAGAAGGACGGCATCCTCAACCCGGACCATATCGCCGACAACTACTGGCACCTGCACACCCAGCCGCGCGACGCCTGGACACATGAACTGGACCTGCGCCCCTGGATCGAGCGCTGGTAATGCGGCTTCCAGCCCCTTGATATTCCCGGAGAACCCTATGAGCAAGACCGTTGAATTTTTGTTTGATGTCGGTAGCCCCTACACCTATCTGGCCTACCACCACCTGCCCCGTATCGTGCAGGCACATGGCGCGACGATCGTCTGGACACCGGTGCTGCTGGGCGGCATCTTCCAGGCCACGGGCAACAGCAGCCCGGCGGAGGTGCCGGCCAAAGGGCGCTACTCCAATGACGACCTGCAGCGCTGGGCGCAGGCCTATGGTGTGCCATTCCAGTGGAACCCGCACTTTCCCATCAACACCCTGGCGCTGATGCGCGGCGCCGTCGCCATGCAAATGCGCGGTGAGGAAGAGTTCCAGCGCTACCTGCGAGCCATCTTCAGCGCCATGTTCGAACACCCGCGGAACCTGAATCAACCCGCCGAAATCGGTGCGGTTCTGGGGGATGCGGGTTTTGATGCGGCGCAGTTCATGGCGCAGATTGCCGACCAAGCCGTGAAAGACCGTCTCAAGGAAAACACCGCCCAAGCGGTTGCCAGAGGAGTTTTTGGTGCGCCGACCTTTTTCGTGGGCGACGAAATGTTCTGGGGGCAGGACCGGCTGCACTTTGTGGAACAGGCCCTGTCCTGAGTCACTTCGGATGCTTGTCCGCCTCTGACGTAAACGCATCGGCATAGAACTCCTCCGGCGGCAGCCCGCGCTGCGCGGTGTAGGCGGTGCGTGCGGAATCGACCACGATGGGGGCGCCGCAGGCGTACACCTGGTGGCCCGAGAGGTCGGCAAAATCCTCTAGCACCGCCTGGTGCACAAAGCCCGTGCGGCCGCGCCATGCGTCCTCGGGCAGAGCGTCCGACACCACGGGCACGTACGCCAGGTTGGGCATGGCGGCCACTTGTTCGCGCATCCAGGCGTCCATGTACAGGTCGCCGGGGCGCCGCCCGCCCCAGTACAGCGTGGCCGGGCGGGCTAGCCCCAAGTGCCGCAGGTGCTCGATCAGCGCCTTGATGGGCGCAAAACCGGTGCCCGAGGCCACCATGACGATGGGCTTGTCTGTGTCTTCACGCAGGAAGAAGCTGCCAAAAGGGCCCTCGATGCGCAGGATTTCTTTCTCTTTCAGGGCGCCAAACACATGGTCGGTAAACCGGCCGCCCGGCATGTGCCGGATGTGCAGTTCCACGCCGGGGGCGGCCTCCTGGGTGTGGGGCGCATTGGCCATCGAATAGGCGCGGCGCACGCCATCCTTGAGGATGAACTCCACATACTGCCCCGCGTGGTAGCGGAAGGCATCGGCCGCCGGGAGTTGCAGGCGCACGCGCATCACATCGTGCGACATCTTCTCCAGTGCGGCCACGCGCACCGGCAGTTTCTTGATGGGGTAGGCGCTTTCGTCCGTGACCTGGCGCGATTCAAGCACCACAGGGCCCTGCGCCGTGCCGCAGCAGGTCAGCACCCAGCCTGCGGCCTCCTCGGCGGCGCTCAGGGCTTTCTCCTGGTGTTCGCCGTGCACCACGCTGCCCTCGATTTTTCTGCATTTGCACGAGCCGCAGGCGCCGTCCTTGCAGCCATAGGGCAGGCCCACGCCCGCACGGATGGCCGCGGCCAGCATGGTTTCGCCGGGCAGCGCCTCAAAACTGCGGCCGCTGGGCAGCACGGTGATCTGGGTGGAGGCGGTGGGCGGCGTGGCGGGGCTCATGCTTTGGTTATCCTTGCGTGGTCTTTGATTGCAAACTGGTCGATTTTGCCCCTGGATTCTGACCGCTCCTTGAGCCAGCCCCTGCCTTGTCCCTGTCGCCAGCGGGCTTTCGGGCACCTGCGCGCCCTGTGTTCCGCACCATCTGCTACGCCGCCATGAGTTCCGTGTCCGCATCCTCTGCCCTGGGCGCACTGCCCGCCCGTTTTCGCCGCCAGCGTGTGCTCATCGTGGGGTGTGGCGACGTGGGCCTGCGCGTTGCGCGCCTGCTGCAAGGGCCCAGTGCCCGCCATCCGCGGGTGCGCGTGCTGGCGCTCACCTCCAGCACCGAGCGTGTGGCGCCGCTGCGCGCGCGGGGCATTCAGCCCTTGCGCGGCAACCTCGACCAGGGCGCCAGTCTGCGGCGCCTGGCCGGGCTGGCCACGCGCGTGGTGCACCTGGCGCCGCCGCCAGGCCAGGGCGAGGGCGGCGCCGACTGGTGGCGCGACCCGCGCACCCTGGCCCTGGTGCGCAGCCTGCGCCAGCGCAGCCTGCCCGATGCGCTGGTGTATGCCTCGACCAGCGGCGTGTATGGCGACTGCGCAGGCGCCTGGGTGACCGAGGCGCGCCCCGTGGCGCCAGGCACGCCGCGTGCCCAGCGCCGGGTGGATGCCGAACGGGCCGTGCGCCACCTGGGCCGCGCAGGCGTGCGCACCAGCATCCTGCGGGTGCCCGGCATCTATGCCCCCGACCGCGAGAACGGCACGCCCGAGGGGCGGCTGCGCAAGGGCACGCCCGTGCTGACGGCCGAGGACGACGTGTACACCAACCACATCCATGCCGATGACCTGGCACGCGCCTGCGTGGCGGCACTGTGGCGCGGTGCAGCGCAGCGCGTGTACCACGCCAGCGACGACAGCGACATGAAGATGGGCGACTACTTTGACCTGGCGGCCGACCTCTACGGCCTGCCGCGCCCGCCGCGCCTGCCGCGCAGCACCGCCCAGGCCGCCTTGCCGCTGACGCTGCTGAGCTTCATGGGCGAGTCGCGCCGCCTGGACAACACCCGCCTGCGGCGCGAACTGCGCCTGCGCCTGCGCTTCCCCACGGTGGCGCAGGGGCTGCGCTCCTGATCAACAAGGTGCCCTGCCACCGGCCGAGCGGCAGGTGCCTTCTGGTCCCGGCAGGCGTCCCGGTCCGGCACGCGGGTAGGCCTTGCCCTGGGTGTCGAAGCAGGTGAAATCGGTGCAATGGGTGAGTCGGGGCCGCTGCGGCGGTGCTGTGTGTACCGGGCGGCCCAGGGGTACCACCACGACCTGCGGGCGCTGGGCGCGGGCTTTTTCCAGTTCGGCATAGCCCTCGGGGCCCAGGCAGTCCAGGTCCATCTGGCGCTGGGCGGCCTCCAGGCGCGGGTTGTGCACCAGGGGTTCGCGCGCCTGCGCATCGGCGGCTTCCTGCACCAGGCGACGCGAGCGCACGCACTCCTGGGTGTGGGCGTACTGGGGTGGGGGCGGTGCAGCCCGTGGGCGCAGCGCATCGCGTTCGGCTTGCTGGCGGGCGGCCGTGGCCTCGGCGTCCAGGCGTTGTTGTTTGCGCTCCAGGGCCTCGGCCGCCTGGATGCGCTCCTGGCGGATCTCTTCCTCGGTCTTGCGGGGTTCCACCTCGCGTGCCGCCGTGCCGCTGGCGCAGCCGCCGTCGGTGTAGACCACCGCGCCGGTGCGGGCGTCGGTGCAGCGCACCACTTGGGCCTGGGCGGGCAGGCACAGCGCTGCGGCAGTGCACAGCGTAAGCAGAGGCCAGCGCATACCCCGAACCATGGTGTTACCCCGTTCTGTCAGGGCATGTCTTCCTGGCGGGGCAGCCACTGGCCGGTCTTGGGGTTGTAGCGGTCATAGTCGCGGCGCGGGCCGCCGTCGGGTGCGGTACGGTTGCGGCGGTCACGCTCGGCCTGCTGGCGGCGGGCTTCTTCGCGGTCGCGCATCTCGCGTTCACGCGCTTCACGGTCGCGCCGGGCATTCTGTTCGCGTTGGTCGCGCTCGCGGCGTGCGTTCTGTTCGCGGTCACGCTCCCGTTCCCAGCGGGCGCGGTCCCGTTCCTTTTCCCAGCGTTCGCGGTCACGTTCATAGATCCGGTTTTCGCGCTCCCACCGATCGCGGTCGGTGCGGCGCCATTCGGCCGGCGGCGGTGCCACCGGGTACACGGGGTAGGCGCCCGGCGTGTAGATGATGCCGGGTTCCTGGCGGGGGTAAGGGCGGGCTTCGTAGTACGGGCTGTCGGTGGTGGCACAGCCGCTGGCCAGAAGGGCCAGCGCACCCAGGGCCAGGATGCGTGTCGTGCGGATGGTTTTCATGGTGTGCTTGGCGGTTGGCGTGGAAGAGCCCACTGTGCTTGACGCACCACTCGCCGGGTTGGTTGACCCGGTGGCGGCGCCTTTACGACAGCTTCATGGATGTTGCTGTCTGCAAGCCGTGGGCCCGGTTGGTCGGTTTTGCAACCATTTTGGCCCGTTTGGTGGGAGGCATGTCTGCACAATAGCCTTTTTTGCGCGCCCGCGCGACCCCTGGAGATTTGCAGCATGCCCGCATCCCTTGCTTCGGACTGGAACATCGCCCCCCTGAACGGCCTCTCGCAGGTCAAGGGCCGCACCGACGCTGCGCTGTCGAACGCCCCCATCCACCGCTTTCTGCTCGAAGCCGTGCAGCGCTTTGCCGACCGGCCTGCGGTGGTCTTCCGCGAGCAGGGCGTGCGCTGGACCTGGGCGCAGTTCCAGGCCGAGGTCGATGCGCTGGCCGCAGGCTTCATCGCGCTGGGCCTGCGCGTGGGTGACCGGGTGGGCATCTGGTCGCCCAACCGCGCTGAATGGCTGGTGACGCAGTTCGCCACGGCGCGCGCCGGGCTGGTGCTGGTCAACATCAACCCGGCCTACCGCATCGCCGAGCTGGAATACGCGCTCAACCTCTCGGGCTGCCGTGCCCTCGTCACGGCCGAGCAGCTCAAGACCTCGAAGTACCTGGAAATGCTGCAGCGCCTGGCGCCCGAGCTGGCCAGCTGCGCGCCGGGGGCGCTCAAGGCCGCGCGCATGCCGGCACTGGAGATGGTGGTCCGTCTGGGCGACGCGCGCACGCCCGGCATGCTCAATTACGGCGATGTGCTGGCGCAAGGCCGCAATGCGGTGGATGCGGCTGCGCTCGACGCCTTGGGCGCAAGCCTGTCGTGCCACGACGCCATCAACATCCAGTTCACCAGCGGCACCACGGGCAACCCCAAGGGCGCCACGCTCACGCACCACAACGTGGTGAACAACGCGCGCTTCATCGCGCAGGCCATGAACTTTTCGGAGAACGACAGCCTGTGCATCCCCGTGCCGCTGTACCACTGCTTCGGCATGGTGCTGGCGGTGCTGGCCTGCGTGTCCACGGGTGCCACCATGGTGTTCCCGGGTGAATCGTTCGAGCCCGTGGCCACGCTGCAGGCCGTGAGCGAGGAGCGCTGCACCGCGCTGCACGGCGTGCCCACCATGTTCATCGCCGAGCTGGACCATCCGCGCTTTGCCGAGTTCGACCTCTCGCGCCTGCGCACCGGCATCATGGCCGGCTCGCCGTGCCCCATCGAGACCATGAAGCGCGTGATCGCCGAGATGCACCTCTCCGAGATCACCATCGCCTACGGCATGACCGAAACCTCGCCGGTGTCGTTCCAGAGCTCCACCACCGACCCCCTGGAGCGCCGCGTCTCCACCGTGGGCCGCATCCAGCCCCTGCTGGAGGCCAAGGTGGTCGATGCCGACGGCCAGGTGCTGCCCGTGGGCGAGAAGGGCGAACTGCTGGTGCGCGGCTATTCGGTGATGCAAGGCTATTGGGGCGACGAGGAACGCACGCGCGAGGCGGTGCAGGACGGCTGGATGCACACCGGCGACCTGGCCACCATCGACGCCGAGGGCTACTGCAACATCGTCGGCCGCGCCAAGGACATGCTGATCCGGGGCGGCGAGAACGTCTACCCGCGCGAGATCGAAGAGTTTTTGTTCCGCCACCCCAAGGTGCAGTCGGTGCAGGTGTTCGGCGTGCCCGACGCCAAGTACGGCGAGGAAATCTGCGCCTGGATCGTGCCCAAGCCCGGCCAGACCTGCACCGAAGACGACATCCGCGACTTCTGCCGCGACCAGATCGCGCACTACAAGGTGCCGCGCTACATCCGCTTCGTCGAAGACATGCCCATGACCATCACCGGCAAGGTGCAGAAGTTCGTCATGCGCGACCAGATGATTGCCGACCTCAAGCTCCAGGTGGCCAGGACTGCCTGAAGACTGCCTGAAAAATCAATGCGAAAATGGCATGCAGCGCTTGATGGATAAGCGCTGATAGCTATCAAGACGATAGCTAGAAAAGGCAAATCACTGCGCTGCCAGAAACAGCGCCGGGTCCACCATGGTGCGGTTGAGCATCACGCCCCAGTGCAGGTGCGGCCCCGTCACGCGGCCCGTGGCGCCCACGGCGCCCAGGCGCTGGCCGGTTTGCAGCACATCGCCGGGCTGCACGTCGGTGGCGCTCAGGTGGCAATACATGGTGAGCAGGCCGCCGCCGTGGTCCAGCCACACGGTGTTGCCGTTGAAAAAATAGTCGCCCACATCGATCACCCGCCCCGGCAGCGGTGCGGCCACCGGGGTGCCCGTGGGGGCGGCAATGTCCATGCCGCTGTGCGGATTGCGCGCCTGGCCATTGAACACGCGCCGCAGCCCGAACGAACTCGATCGCCGCCCCGGCACCGGCACCTGCATGGCCAGGGCCTCTGGCAGGGGCGTGCTGAACGTGGCCATGACCTGCGCCTGGTGCGCGCGCTCGTGCTCAAAGCGCGCCTGGTCTTCGGGCGACAAATCCACCGTGCCGGGCGCCACCCGCAGGCGCTGCTCGCTGTAGCGCTTGGGGGCCACGGTGAAAGCCACGGTGTGCGGGCTGCCATCGGCTGCCCGCACGGTGATGTGCGCCGGGCCCGGCGCCGTCGCCAGGGCAAGGCCCACCAGCGCTGTCCACTCCTGTGCGTCGCCCACCACGAGCAAGGGCACATCGTGCTCGCCCTGCCGCAGGTGTGCCGCAGGCCGCACTGTACCCGGCCCCAGCGGCAGCCACGCCACGCCGCCGGGCACCGCCAGGGCGCGCGGCCAGGCCTGCGGGGGCGCGGCTGCCCGCAGCGGTGCGGCAGGCAGCACCAGCAGGCCCACGGCGCCCAGCAGGGCAGTGCGGCGGCGCAGGCCAGGGCAGGAGGGCGCGGTGTGCAGGGTGGGCATGGGCAGTATCCGTTTGGGTGTTGGCCGCAACAGGGCGCAGCGCACATTGTGCGGGCACTGGCAGCTATGCAAATCATAGAATGGCGGGAACTGCGCGGACTTGTGCGCGTCTATCCCGATCTGTTGAGAAATCTGCCCTTGAATTCCACCCCTGTTTCAACCCCCATGGGCCTGCCAGTGGCCCTGCAGTGGACCCGCATGCGCCGCCACGCCCGCCAGGCCGCGGGCGTGGCGGCGCTGCTGGTGCTGGCGGGCTGCAACAGCGTGCCGCCGGTGCAACAGTACGGGCCCCAGGAAAACTTTGGCTCGGTGGCGACCTATTCACGCCTGTTTGATGCCACCCCTGCGCACACCTGCGAGGCGGCACGCCGTGCGCTGCTGAGCCAGGGCTACCTCATCAATTCGGCTTCGGCCGAGCAGGTGGAGGGCAAGAAGAATTTCCAGCCCGACGCCGAGTCGCACCTGCAGATCCTGATTCGCGTGGTGTGCGTGCCCGATGCGGCGGATGGGCAGATCAGCCTGGGCTTTGTCACGGCCGTGCAGGACCGCTACACGCTCAAAAAAGCCAACAATTCGGCCAGCCTGGGTGTGGGGGCCATTGGTTCGGTGTCGCTGCCTTTCATGGCCGGCAGCGAGGCCATGGTCAAAATCGGCAGCGAGACCATCGCGGCCGGCCGCTTCTACGACAGCTTTTTCGATCTGGTGCGCCGCTACCTCTCTGCCAGCGACCTGGCCGTGGAGTGAGGTGCCGCGCCCCTGCGCCGCTCAGTGCGTGACGAACTCGTAGGTCACGGCTTCGCTCTCCACCATGTCCAGGATGTCGTTGAGCACATCCTCGTCCTCGGTGCTGCTCCACACCTCTTCCGGGTTGCTGGCAAACAGCGGTTCGATGGCAATGTCCATGAACACGCCATTGGGCAGCTTGAGCACGGGCGTATCCTCCGAGGTGCCAACCAGTTCCCAGTCGTCCGGTACGGCCATTTCCAGTTCAATGGTGACTTTGAGTTTCTTCATGCTGTGTTCCTTGGTGAATCGGGCGAGGGTAACCGATGTGGTTTGAAAACCGCTTCCAGCTAGAACGCTGATCCCGGCTCGCTCAGGAACGCCAGCTCCTGCGCCGTGGACGCCCGCCCCAGCACGGCATTGCGGTGCGGGTAGCGGCCAAAGCGCTCGATGATGGCCTGGTGCTGCAGCGCGAAGCGCAGGTTGCCCTCCAGCCCCGGCTGCGCAAAGAGCCGCACCGACTGCGCGTGGATGGCGGCCGACTCGCTGTGCATGTAGGGCATGTAGGCAAAGGCCCGCTGCGCCGGGGGCAGGGCGCGGTCCTGGCCGCTGGCCACCAGCTCCTGCGCCAGCACCAGGGCCATGCCGTCCTGCGCGAAGGCGCGCGGCGTGTCGCGCCACACGTTGCGCGAGAACTGGTCCAGCACCACGATCTCGGCCAGCCGCCCCGGCGTGCTGGCGCGCCAGCCCGACAGCTCGCCGCGCGCGGCGGCTTCCAGCACGGGGCCGAAGCGCTGGGCGATGGCGGCGTCGAGCGCGGCGTCCTTGGCGAAATGCTGCGCGGCGCTCAGCGCGTCAAACCAGAAATGCAGGACGGCCGTGGGGTCGATGGGGGTTGAATGGGTCATGGCTTTGAATCAAATTGGCCTGTAAAGCTCATGGATAAAGCGCTATAAGCTACTAAAAATATAGCAAACAAATTACTTTCTGCGCGGCGCCAGCGGCCGGGGCGGCGCCTCCATCATGCCCGCAGCCGCCGCCTTGAGCAGCCGCTGGAACGACGGGCACGCCGCATGGCTGGGCGCCGGGCACACGGCGGCGTGGCGCAGGCCCTCGCTCATGGCCTGCAGGCGCTTGACCGTGCGGTCCAGCGCGTCGGCCTGGGCGGACAGCAGCGCGCGGTCGATGTTCGGTTCCCCGCCGGGCGTGAACATGCTGCGGATTTCGTCCAGCGAGAACCCCGCCGCCTGCCCCAGCGCGATGAGCGCAAGCTGGTCCAGCACCTCGGGCGCGAAGCGGCGCCGCCCGCCGTCGCGCGCCAGCGCGTGGATAAGCCCCTTGCTCTCGTAATAGCGCAGCGCCGAGGCCGGCACGCCCGACAGCCTGGCGACCTCGGAAATGTCCATCAAAAACCTCTTGACTTGAAGTTGACTTGAACTTCTATATTAACCAGCAACCGCTCCGGCGGTCCATTGCAAAAGGAGTTTTCGCATGCCTTCACTTCAAGACCTTGCCACCATCGCCCTCGTGGGCATGGGCGCCACGGCCGTGCTGGACGCCTGGCTGCTGCTGTTGCAGCGCCTGGGCCTGCCCACCATGAACTTCGTGCTGCTCGGCCGCTGGGTCGGGCACGGCCTGCGCGGGCGCTGGCGGCACGCCGCCATCGCGCAGGTTGCGCCCGTGGCGGGCGAGCGCGGCCTGGGCTGGCTGGTGCACTACCTCGTGGGCATCGCCTTCGCCGCGCTGCTGGCGGCCTTGCCGGGCGGCTGGCTGCAGGCCCCCACGCTGTGGCCCGCGCTGGCCTTCGGCGTGGGCACCGTGGCCGTGCCGCTGTTCGTCATGCAGCCCGCCATGGGGCTGGGCATTGCCGCCCGCAAGACGCCCGCGCCGCTCCAGAACTGCGCGCGCAGCCTGACCAACCATGCCGTGTTTGGCGCGGGCCTGTACCTGGCGGCGGTAGCCGTGCAGCAGATCGGCCGCTGACCTGGGCCGTTGTTTCCCTTTCACCTTCATCCGCCTCAAAGAGTTCACCATGTTCCCCCAAAAATACGCCCCCGCACTGTTCGGCTTCATCCTCTCCGGCCTGATGTCGCTGCTGGTCTCCGGCATCTCCACCGCCCGCGCCGTGGGGCTGGCGGCCCACTTCCCCGTCCTGTGGGCCACGGCCTGGCTCACGGCGTGGCTTATCGCCTTTCCGGTGGTGCTGGTGGTGGCGCCGCTCACGCGCAAGGCGGTGGGCTGGCTGACGCGGCAGGGGTGATGCGCCG
>JAMLIQ010000004.1 GCA_023954095.1 Burkholderiaceae bacterium
ATGCCCGCGTGGTCGGTGCCCGGCACCCAGGTGGTGTTGAACCCCTTCATGCGGTGGTAGCGCGTGAGGCTGTCCATGATGGTCTGGTTGAACGCATGGCCCATGTGCAGCGTGCCGGTCACGTTGGGCGGCGGCAGCTGGATGCAGAACGCGGGTTGGCCCGCCTGGGGCATGCCGGTGCCCCGGAAACCTGCATTGCCATAGCTGCGGGCTTCCCATTCGGGGCCCCACTGGGCTTCCAGCGCAGCGGGTTCGAAGGATTTGGACAGGGATTGCAGACCGGGTTGCTGGACAGGATCGTTCATGGGTACGCTGGGTCTTCTTGAAATAACAGCGGCACCCCTGGGGATGCCGCTGGGCCACCGGGCGTGGCTGGATAAGAGGTCGGGAACCGGCCATTTTATGCGATCAGGTCCCATGGCCTGATGCGGGCTTGTCAGCGCCCGGGACGCCCATGGCGTGCGTGGCGGAGCAGCGCCTGCACGGCCTGCTCGGCAGATGCCAATGCCCCTTCCTGCCAGCCATTGAGGGGCGTCAAGGCATCGCTTGCCCAAAAAATGGGGGGCAGACCCCGTTGCAGCGCCGCCAGGGTGGGTGCCGCACCTGGCGGCAGGCGCGCTGCGGCGCCACGGGCCCAGGGCACGCGTGACCACTGCACCACCAGCGGGTGGCGCCAGGCCTGTGCGGCCTGTCGGGCTGCAGGGCGCAGCAGGGCCTGGGCCTGTGCAATTTGTGCGGTGCGCGGGCCCGAAAAGGACTGCGCGATGGACAGGGCATTGCCATACACGCAGGCAATGCGCTGTACGACCGGTGCCCTGCCGCTGGGCGGAAGAATGAGCGGCTGCGCGTCTGTAGGGACGCCCTGCGCCCAGGTGCCGTCGGTTTCCAATGCGATCTTGATGGCATCGGCGGTCTGCACCGCCTGCAGATCCTGGCGCAGAGCGGGTGGCAGGTGGGGATCGAGCTGTGCCATTGCACCCAGCGGCAGGGCCAGCACGGCGTAGTCGGCCCGCAGCCGCTCGATGCCCTCGCGGTGGCGTACCCAGACGGCCACGCCCGCGTGGTCTGCCGTGCCGGTGCGCTCGACGCGCAGCACCGCAGTGTGGGTGTGCACGGGCGTTTGCAATGCCTGCGCCAGGGCATGGGGCAGCGCATCCATGCCGCCTGCGGGTTGCATGGCCCCCTGCACAGCGGAGCCATCGCTTGCGCAAAGGGGTTCCAGTGCAATGCCGTGCTGCTGCGCGCACTGCAGCACGCGGTGGTGCCAGGGCAGGATGCGCCAGGCGCCCGCATTGAGGTACTGGCCTGGCGAGAAGGCGCAGCGCTGGGCTTGTCCCGCCAAGTCGGGCACGGCGTCGCCGGTGCGCACCGTCCAGTTGCGTCCGCCGATGCGGTCGCTGGCCTCCAGCACGGTGACCTGCAGGCCCGCTTGCTCCAGCGCCCAAGCCGCCGAGAGGCCCGCCATGCCCGCACCCACGACGATGACCTGGTGCGTGGGTGCAAGCCCCTGGGCGCGGGCCGTGGCAGCGATGCCGCCACAGGACAGGGTACCCAGAATCAGGCGCCTGCGGTGCATGGTGGGGAGGGGGTTTGCCGCCATAATTTGCGCATGCCATTACGCCCTGTACGCCGTCTTGTGGCGCTGGTTTTCTTCCTGTGCCTGCTGGTGCCGGGTACGCAGGCGGGGACGCGGCTGGACGCCATCCGCCAGCACGAGATGCTGGTGTGCGGCGTGGCGGCCCAGGACCCAGGATTTGCGCAGCGCCAACCCGACGGCAGTTACCAGGGGCTGGAGATTGATCTGTGCCGCGCCGTGGCTGCAGCCGTGCTCGGTTCGTCCACGCAGGTGCGGTTCGTGGCGCTGGATACGGTGCATGAGTTTCTGGACGATCCCCGCATCGACCTGGTTTTCCACCGCCTGAGCTGGGCCTTGACGCGGGAGGCGCCAGGGCAGCTGGAGTTTGGCCCCGTGTATTTCTTCGAGGCCGGCAAGCAGGGGCGGCTGGAGCCGCTGGCACCCTTGTTGCGCAGTGACGATGCCGATTTTTCCCGCATCGTGCGCTGGGTGGTCCATGCGCTGCTGGAGGCGGAATGGCATGCCATCAGCCGTTCCGATGCGGGGCGTGCGGACATGCCTTTGTCGTGGCCTGCCGATGACACGGGCATGGCCCTGGGGCTGCCGCCCGACTGGGCCCGCCGCATGGTTGCGCAGGTGGGCAACTACGCTGAAATCTACGAACGCAACCTGGGCCCCGGGGCGCAGCAACCGCTGCCGCGCGGCCCCAACCGCTTGTGGCGGGAGGGTGGGCTGATGGTGCCGCTCCTGCTTCACTGAGGCGTGGTGGACTTGAGCAGGATGTCCACGGAATGGACTCCGCTGGTGCGCCGCGGAATGGCCACCGGGCGGGCTAGCACGTAGCCGCGCTTGCGAATGTCGATGCGGATCTTTTCGGGGTTGACCTTGCCGCCCAGGTTCTCGATCCAGCCATGCACATCGGGCGTGCGGTAGTGGCCCGGCCGGTCGTTCTTGACCGGAATGGTCATGCCCAGGTCCTGCGCAATCACCAGGATTTGCACGTCATCGACATAGCGGCCCTGGGTGTCCTTGATGTTGCCGGCATACACGAGGGCGTTGGGGTTGTTGCCATCGCTGCGGCCCTGGGGGAAAAAGAAGGGTGTGCCGTTGGCCCAGGCGCCCAGGGCGGTGGCGCACAGCAGGCCGATGGCTGCGCGGCGCAGGTTGTGGGAAATAGAGCTCATTTCAGGAACCAGTGGCTCTCGTGGATGCAGACGGCGGCGGCCAGCAGCAGCGCGCCCACCCACACGGTATCGGCCGGCAGGCGATCCGTCCAGCGCCGGGGCAGCAGCAGGGTCGCGCCGCCCGCCAGCAGGCCGATGGTTTTCCAGCCAAAGTAGGTAATGCCCGGCCCCAGCGCCTCGCCCTGGGGCTGCCAGTGCCACTCGTCCACCATGGGGAAGTAGTAAAACAGCGTGACATTGTTGGAATAAGCCAGGATGTAGGCTGTGCCAGCCACCAGCGCGGCCAGCGTCCAGCGGCCCAATGCAGCGTGGGTGTGTTCCATCAGAATCCCACTCCTTTGAGGTTGTTGAGCAGATGGCCCGCCAGCAGGGCGTACCACACGATGGCGGCCAGCACGGTGGTGAGCAGGCGCCGACTGCGCAGCTGCGCAGCCTCCTGCGGCCTTCTCCACAGCGAAAGATAGGGCGCCAGCAGGAAAAAACCCAGCGCCACCAGGTGTTCCTTGATCTCGAACAAGCCGTTCCAGGGCCACAGCTGCAGGTCGAACAGCATGGTCTTGACGTCCACCCGATAGGGGCCATACACCACGTCGCCCAGCACCATGGTGAGCACATAGCTGATGGCAATGGATTGTGCATACAGCGGTGCGCGCACGGCGGCAAAGCCGGAGACCACGCCTGCCGGTCGCCCGGCCAACGGGGCGCGGCGCCAGGTGGCTGCAGCCTGGTGGCTGAGTGCCCCGACCAGGAACAGGGAGCACAGGCCGTGCAGTAGAAGGATGGTGATCATCATGGTATGTCTCCTGTGTTGGGATCGGGCTCAGGTGCGCATCCGGCGCAGCTGCGCCATGGCCAGCGCAGCCAGCAGTGCCGCACACGCCAGGCCTGTCCCGGCCAGGGCGATGGCACTGGTGACACTGGTGCTGCGCACCAGCGCACCGGCCGCCACACCCGAGACGGCTGGAACCACCTGCGAAATGATGGAGTACATGCCCATGATGCGCCCGCGCAGGGCGTCGGGGGCCTGGCCCTGGATGCCTGCGATGACAAAGCTGATGACCATGCCGCCCAGCAGGCCCATGCCGCCCAGCGCCGTGGTCGATGCGGCTGCGCTGCTCCAATGGCTGAGCGATGCAAACAGCAGGCTGGCCGAGATGGTGCCTATAAAGATGGCAGCACCATGGTGCAGGTGCTTGCCCAGCAGCAGGGCAGCAATGCCCCCGGCAATCAGCGCCAGCGCCATCAGGCCCAGGTAACCGCCGCGCTGCAGCTCGGACAGGCCCAGGACCTCTCGTGCCAGTTTGGGCAACAGAATCTGCATGGGGCCGGTCATGGCATAGGCCACGATGGCGGCCACGATGAGCTGTGCCAGCAAGGGGTTGGCGCCCACGGCGGCAAAGCCCTCGCGCAGTTCTTGCGCCACACCCAGGCGGGGCCTGTCGCTGCCGTGCGTCTGGGTGCCCAGCAGCAACAGGGACGAGACGACAAACAAGCCCATGCCGGTGGCAAACACCGTGGGCCAGCCCGCGTGGCTGCGCACCACGCCAATGATGACGGGCGCCAGGCCAAAGCCCAGCAATACTTGCAGATTGAAGATGATGGTCGCAGGCTTGAGCTTGCCTGCCGGAGCGATCTGCCCCAGGGTGGCCAGCCGGGCCGGGCCGACAAAAGACCAGGCCAGCCCGCCCAGAAAGGCTGAAAAAAGGATCCACGCCACACGGCTCTGGTCGGTGGCCCCGGCATCGGTCCACCACAGACCGGCCAGGCACAGCAGAAACAAGGCCTGGGCACCATGGATCACACGCGACGGTGCAATGCGGTCGCACAAGACCCCGGCAAACCAGCCGAACACGATGGAGCTGCCGAACGACAGGCCGAAGCCTACGCCGGACAGCCAGTCTGACCCCACCTTCTCCTGCAGGTACAGGATGACGGTGTAGTTGACCATGTGCCCACCGGTGAACGCCAGCAGGCAGGAGAGATAGAAGCGCAGCATGGTGGCTCGGCGGTGGATCACTGCGGCGTGATCTCGATGAGGGTGGGCTGCGCGTCCTCGATGTGCCAGCTGGGGAAGGAGGCACTGGTCACATAGACCTGTCCCTTGGGCGAAATCTCCACGTCCCGGGTAAAGGTGACGTGGCGCTGCATGGGGAACATGCTCCAGGCCTGGGTGGCAATGTCATAGCGATAGACCGCGTCGGAGTTGGTGCCGTTGACCCACACCTGGTGGCGTGCCCGATCGACATTGAGCGAGTACGGTGTGTCGCTGCCCTGGGGGACGACGGGCAGGTCCAGGCGCATGAACGCACCGGTGCCGGGCGTGTAGCGCACGATCTGCGACTCGTTGAAGGCTGCGATCCAGAGATTGCCGTCCTTGTCGCTGCGCAGGCGCCGGGGCGCCTGGAACGGCGTTTTGACCATGGTCACCGTGCCTGTATCCGGGTCGACCGAGGCGATCTCGTCGGTGTGCAGGCGTGCAATCCAGGCCTTGCCGTCGGGTGTGATGTCAATGCCGTACGGTAGGGGGACCCCCGTGGAAACATGGTCTACCTTGACGTAATTGGCCACGGGAATGCCCCATTCGAGCAGCTTGAAGATGAATGGCGTGAGCTTGACCGTGATGCGTTCCATCAGGCTGCGAAACGGCAGGTCGTAGAGGGTGTATTTGCGCGCCGCACGGTCGTACATGCCGACCTGGTTGCTCAGGGCCAGGGTGAACCACACGCGGTCCTTGGCGTCGAAGCGCACGGTGTGCGGGTAGAAGCCGCCGTCCATGTCGTGGTATGTGAACGCCTTGGTTTTGGGGTCGAACTCGATCAGGCGCCGCTGGTACGACGGCGTGATGAAAATGTGTCCGTCCTTGGGGGATTCGGCCAGCGAGTGGATGCCCTGGTAGGTTTCATGCTTGGGAAAATCGTGCAGGCGTCCGGCCAGCAGGCCGCCAAGTTTCTCGCCCGGCTGCGGGGGGATCTTGTAGACGGTGTATTGGCCTGTGGCAGGGTCCACTTCATAGACGCGGTCCTGCAGGTTGTCGCCCACGTACACCATGCCGTTGGTGTGCAGCAGCAGGTCGTGCATTTGCGACATGCTGTCGCCAATGGGCAGCTCACGGATGGTTGCATTGGTCAGGGATGCATTCCAGGGCGTACCGGCTGGCACCAACGATGGGTTGGCGTGGATCTTCTTCCAGTGCGCTTCCAGCAGGGCGGGAATCGTCTTTTGGCCCTCGCTGGAAAGCCGGGCGCCATAGCGCACCATGCGCTGAATGGCCGTATCCCACTCTTGCGCAGAGCGCTCCCGGCGCAGCAGGGCGCCTCCTTGCTGGTGGCAGAAGTTGCACTGCAGCATGAACTCCTTTTTCAGGGCGGCATTCGCAAAGTCGATGGTGGACGACCAGGCGTTGGCTGGCTGCTGCTCGGCCAGCGCGGCGGGGTCGCGTTCGGGTTCCATGACGATGGCATTGCGGCCCAGTTCGGCCGCCTCGATGCTCCGGTCCTGGTAGCCAGGCTTGCGCAGGCGAATCTTCCAGGGATGTTGGGCCGCTGGTATATCGGTTTGCCCCCGGGCATCCGTAAAGCGGGCCAACTCCACGTAGGCCTGTTGCCGTTTGCCGCTGGCCGGGTAGCCGTTGTCCGATGTGTCGATCACTGCGGCCCTGACGGGCTGGCGACTGACCATCACGGTTTGCAAGGGCTTGCCGTCCGGGTCCTGGACGGTGATCGGGACGGCGCCCGCCGGTGTGGTCAGCAGTGCCGCGCAGGCCATGCCAGCCGCAGCCATTGTTGCCACAGTGTGTTGAATGCGTGTGCGCATGGCGCTGTCTCCTGGGGTGTTCATTTTTCAAACTCGGCGCGAACGCGCCGCCGCATGGCGCGGGCGTAAAAGCCGGGAGCCAGCCGACTGACCCACCAGGCCAGGCGCGAGGTGCGGTCGGGCAAAAGCTGCGTCTTGCCTTGCGCCAGCGCAGCCAGAATGCGCCGGGCAATGTCGTGCGGCGAAGACTCGCCCCCGGTCGTGGTGCGCGGTGACGTGGCCGCTGCGCCCGAGGCGCCCAGCGCCGCCGCGCCGATGCCGGTGGCAATGAAGGACGGGCAGATGAGCGTGACCTGCACGCCGCGCTCCTGCACCTCGGTGCGCAGGGTGTCAAAGAAGCCATGCAGCGCATGCTTGCTGGCGCAATAGCCGGTGCGGCCCAGCAAAGGGGCGTAGCCCGCCACGCTGGAGAGGGCCGCCACCACCCCGCGCCGGGCCAGCAGCTGGGGCAGGGCCGCATGGGTCATGTGCATGGTGCCAAAGAAGTTCACCTCCATCACCTTGCGCAGAACGGCCGGGTCGGTGTCTTCAAACAGGCTGCGGTGGGAAATGCCGGCATTGTTGACCAGCACATCCACCCCACCCCACAGGGTGACAGCCTGGGCGATGGCGGCAGTGCAATCCTGAGGCTGGGTGATGTCGCACACCATCGTCATCAGCGCCGGGGCCGTGTCCGTGCTGTGCAGGGCTGTCGTTTGCCGCAACGAGGCCAGTGCCTGTGTGTTGCAGTCGAGTGCCAGCACGCGTGCACCTGCCTGCAAAAAAGCCGCTACCAGCGCCTGCCCCAGGCCACCGGCGGCACCGGTGATGACAACGCAGCGTTTTTCAAAGCTGCGCATGTTCAGACACTCTCCTTGCGGGTTTGCATGCGCGCCTGGCGGTACAGCTCGAACACCTCGGCCGAGGTGTAGGTGGGCGTGTAGCCAAAGGTAGTCTTGAGCTTGGTGTTCAGCAGCACCGGCCGGTAGCGCAAAAAGTCCAGCTGCTCGGGGCCATACTGGGTCAGCCCCAGCGGTTTGAGCAGGGCCAGCGCGCCCTGCAGCAGCCCGGCGGGCAGCTGCAGCGTGGGCTTGCCCAGGCGCTGGGCGATCTCGTGGATGGTGAGGGCGCCATCGCCCGCCACGTTGTAGATGCCCGGCGGGCCGCCCGAGACGGCGCGCAGGATGATGTCCACCACGTCCTGGTCCCAGATGAAGACGAAGGGGCTGTCGCTGCCCCGGATGGCCAGCAGGCGGGGTTTTTCAAACAGGTCGGTGATCTGGTTGCGCACCGTGGCGCCCAGGATGGTGCCGATGCGCAGCACCACCTGTTCCAGCGCCGGGTGGCTGTGGCGGTACTCGGCCAGCATTTCTTCCACGAGGCGCTTGTGGCAGGCATAGGCAAACACCTCGTTGCCGCGCACGGGCATGCTTTCGGTCAGCCAGGCCGGGCTGTCGGCGTGGTAGCCATAGGCGGCGCCGCTGGACGACACCACGATGCGCTGCACGCCCTGCTGCACGCAGGCCTGCAGCAGGTTGCGGGTGCCGTTCACGTCCACGTCGTACTCAAAGTCGCGGCGGCTGTCCTTGCCGGGCGTCACGATGGAAGCCAAGTGCACCACGGTGTCGATGCGATGCTGCGCCAAGGCGTCTGCAATGCGCGGGTCGCGGATGTCGGCCGCTTCGTACACCACGCCGGGCAGGCGCTCGGCGGGTGCGCGGATGTCGTGTGCCACCACCAGGTCCGGGCGATTCTCCAGGGCCGGGTCGGCCAGGCGGGCAACCACCTGGCGGCCAAGGTAGCCGCAGGCCCCCGTGACGAGTACGCGGTGGGCCGTCATGGCGCGGCTCCTTCGGCCTGGCCTGCCGGGGCGCCGCCTGGGTTGCGGCGCTTCCAGTACAAGGCCAGCGTCATGCCGGCCACGATGTGCCAGATGCCCCACCACGCCGTGACGATGGCCATGCCGCCCAGGCCGTTGAAAAAGTTGAAGATCAGGATCAGGCCCAGGCCCGAGTTCTGGATGCCCATCTCGAAGGTGATGGCGCGGCGGTCGCGCTCGGGCAGCCCCAGGGCTGCGGACAGGCCATAACCGGTGGCCAGCGCCAGCAGGTTGTGGACGAACACCACCAGCACAACAAACTGCACATAGGCCACGAAATGCTGGAAATTGGCTGCCAGCGCACCAACGATAAAACCTGCCAGCACCAAGAGGGAGAGCCATTTCATGGGCTTGCGGATGCGCTCGGCCAACCGGGGGTGGCGGCGTGCCACCACCATACCCAGCACCAGGGGCACACCCAGCAGCAGCACGACGATTTCGAGCATGTCCCAGGGGCTCATCGCCACCTGTTTCATCAGGCCGCTGGTGACTGGGCTGAGGTTGCCCCAGAACGCAAAGTTCAGCGGCGTCATGACCAGAGCGGTCAGGGTGGACAAGGCGCTCACGCTGACCGACAGCGCTGTGTTGCCCCGCGAGAAATGCACCAGAAAGTTGGAGATATGTCCCGCCGGGCAGGAGGACACCAGGATCATGCCCAGCGCGATGCTCGGCTGCGGCTGCAGAATCCAGACCAGTACGTAGGTCATGGCCGGGAACAGCACATGGTGGCCGAACAGGCCCAGTGCCAGGGCCTTGGGGGTTTTCAGGGCGCAGCGAAAGTCCTCGACCTTGAGGTCCAGTGCCACGCCGAACATCACCAGCCCCAGCACGGCGTTGAGAAACTGCAGGGTCTGCGGATTGAAGTGCAACTGCACCTGGTCGATGGGCGCCATGGTTTGTCTCCTCGTTGTTGTAGGGAAAGCGGGGCGCACGCAACCGCCCATCCTTTCAGGTTCTGTCGCCAATGTAGGGGAAACACTGGACGCCGTCCCTGGCCATGCGGGACACTTGGACGTCAATTCAGGACGGGGAGACCATGGAGAGCATGCAGCGCGAGCATTTCAGTGTCACGGCGCGTTTTACACAGGCCCTGGTCGCGGCCATTGCGCGGCAGGGGGGGCAGGTGCCTGAGGCGCTGCGCGAGATTGCGGCGCAGGAAGGCCGGGTGGACATGGCCCGCCAGGAGGCTCTGTGGGCGCTGTTCATCGACGCCTGCCCTGCCGACCCCCTGGCCGCACTGCGCCTGGGAACAGACCTGCAGGCGGGGCACCTGGACATTGTGGGCATGCTGCTGCTCAGTTGCGACACTCTGGGCGATGGCCTGGAGGTGCTGACCGAATACGCCCCCATCATCGGGGATAACGCGCGCTTCGAGATCGTGCAGGAAGGTGCCGAAGTGCGGTTGCGTTATCTGCCCGACTATGTGCTGTGCCTGCCGGAACGGGTGGAGGCCGTGATGGGTTGCGTGGTGAGCCTGGCACGCTGGATGACCAATGGGCGTTTCCGCTCGCGTGCCGTGCTGCTGGCGCATACGCCGCGCACCGATCCGGCGGCCTACGAGGCCTTGCTGGGGTGCCCCGTGCGTTTCGACCAGGGGATGAATGCCGTGTGCATGGATGCCTCGGAACTGAACCATGCGCTGGTACAGGCGGGCAACAGCCTGCACCAGCATTTGCGTGCACTGGCCGACGGTATGCTGGCATCGCTGGCGCAGGACGGTGTGTCCGCGCGTGTGCAGAAGCTGATACGTGCACATCCCCGTTGGGGCAAGGAGCGCATTGGCGAGCAGCTGGGCATGAGCGGCCGCCACCTCAACCGCAAGCTGGCGGCCGAGGCCATTTCCTTCAAGGGCCTGCGCGAGGCCCTGCTGCACGATATGGCGCTACAGGCGCTGCGGGCGGGGCAGGGTATTGCTGCGGTCAGCGAAGCGCTGGGCTTTTCCGATGAAAACGCGTTCTCGCGGGCGTTCCGCCGCTGGACCGGCTTGACACCGGCACAGTATGCAAAATCAGTAAGAAAATAGCATTTGACGCTTATCTGGTAAGCGCTGGCAGCTATTAATAAGTGAGCTATTTGAGCAATGCATAAAAAACCCGCCAGCCGCTGCGCGCGGGTGGCGGGTGGTTTTCAGAGCGGCGTGGCTTATTGCTTGACGGCCTCCACCTGCACCACCAGGCGCACGTTCTTGGCAAAGCCCCAATCCACGCCGTAGTTCATGCCCCACTGCGTGCGGTCGATGGTGGCCTCGAAGTCGCCGCCGCAGACTTCGCGCTTGAGCATGGGGCTCTGGTAGCAGTTGAACTGGTTGGCCTTGAGCGTCACTGGGGCGGTTTTGCCCAGCAGCGTGAGCTGGCCGCTGACTTCGCTGACCTTGTCGCCGTTGAAGCTGAACTTGTCGGACACGAAGGTGATTTTCGGGTGCTGTGCGGCATTGAACAGGTCGGCGCTTTGCAGGTGCTTGTCGAACGCCGGGGTGCCGCTGTTGATGGACGTGGCGTCAAAGCTGATCTCCACCTTGCCCGTCTTGCCCGCGCGGTCGAACTGCACCGTACCTTCCTTCTTGTCAAAGCGGCCCCGGTTGACGGAGGCGCCAAAGTGGTTGATCTCGAAGGTGACGAAGGTGTGTGTCGGGTCGATGGCGTAGCTGGCCGATTCGGCCTGGGCCAGTCCGGTGACGAGGGCAGCGGCTGCGGCCAGGGCGATGAAGGAAGTGCGCATGGGAGAGCTCCTGTGGAGGGGGGTTGAAACGCGGAAAAAAAGGGGGGTGGGCGGCGGCGGTGCTCAGAGCTTGCCCACGCCGGTCAGCGCGAGCTTGAATGTCACCTGCACCTCGTCGGCCACCATGGAGGTGTCGGCCCACTCGCCGTCGCCGATCTTGAAGGCCAGGCGCTTGAGAGGCAGGCTGCCCGTGGCGGTGGTGGTGCCGCCCGATTGCGTCAGCACGACCGGCACGGTCACATCGACGGACGTGCCCTTGATGGTCAGCTTGCCGGCAACGTCGAACTTGCCGCCGCCCTGGGCCTTGATGCTGGAGGACTCAAAAAGGGCCTGCGGGAACTGGGGCACATTGAACCAGACCGGCTTGGGCAGCTCGGCATCGGTTTCACGGGCGCCCATGGTGGCGCTGCCCGTGTCCACCGTGAAGCGTATGCGGCTGCTGGCCAGCCTGGCCGGATCGAAGGCAAGCTGCGCGTCGAATTTTTTGAAATGTCCTTGCAGCGGCACCCCCATCTGGCGTGCACTGAACTCGACACGGCTTTGTGCGGGCAGCAGTTGCTGCTGCGCCTGGGCGGGCGCAGCAGCCAGCAGCATGGCGCTGGCAAGGGACAGGCCGGAGAGGGAACGGTAGGTCGGTCGCATGGGAGGTTCTATCGAAAATCAGCGGCGGCCCGGCAGCATGCGTTGCAGCAGGCCATCGTTGTCGATCCACTGGTGCTTGAGGGCCGCAGCCACATGGACCAGCACCAGGCCCGCCAGCGCAAAGGCCAGGGCGGCGTGGATGGGTTTGAGGATGTCGGCCAGGGATTTGCTCACCGGAACGAAATCAGGCAGTGGGACAAGCCCCAGAAACACTACTGGAAAGCCCGCTGCAGAGCTGTAGGCCCAGCCCGCCAGGGGCACGGCAAAGAACAGTGCATACAGCGCGGCGTGCGTACCGTGGTGCGCCCATTTTTGCCAGCCGGGCATGGCCTGTTCCACGGCGGCGGGCAGGGCCGGCGGGCGGTGCGACAAGCGCCACAGCAGGCGGATCAGGGACAGGGCCAGCACCGCCACGCCCGTCCATTTGTGCCAGTTGTAGAGTTTCAGGCGCTGGGGCGAGAAGGGCAGGTCACTCATGTAGGCGCCCAGGCCGAACAGGCCGATCAATACCAGGCCCAGCACCCAGTGCAGGAGGATGGCCGTGGTGCTGTAGCGGCCTGTATCGGGAGCGGGCGAGGAACGGTTCATGGCGGTTCGGCGAAGAAGGGAATGCAGGGGCCACGGGGACATGTACGGTATCCAGTGTAGGCAGACCGAGGTCTCCCGCACTTCAACCCGATTGACGCTCCCATTCGAATCGTTTGAATGGTGTGGCGAGGAGGGTTCAATCTCCTGTGGGAGAGATGCCAAACGCCCGTACGCTCGGCATCTGGCGCAGGGTGACAGCGATCTTCGACAGGTTCTCGGTGTGGTGGGTGCGTATGACCATGCGGTATTCGTAGAACAGACCATCATCGGTCAGGCGCTGGCTCATGTTGGCGACTGTGAAACCATGCTCGGCCAGAAAGGTTTTGAATTGCGGCTCGGGCATGGCCTCGTTGCGGGCGAAACGCACAAAATGGTGGGCATAGAAATGCGCCGGCATGTGTGCTTCGATCCAGCGAAAAATGGACAGGGTGGCCAGTGTGAGCGCCGTGGCCAGAATGGCCGGCATGTAGAAACCGATGCCCATCAGGATGCCGATGGCGGCCGTGATCCAGATGGAGGCGGCGGTCGTCAGGCCGCGCACGGACAACCCTTCCTTGAAGATGACCCCGGCACCGAGAAAGCCGATGCCGGTCATGATGCCCTGGGCCATACGGGTGGGGTCGGTGCGGATGGTTTCCAGCGCAATGCCCGGTATCCAGCGTGACTGGTACATGGTGACCAGCATCAGCAGGCTGGAGGCCAGGCACACCAGGGCGTGGGTGCGAAACCCGGCGGGCCTGCCATGGAAGCTGCGTTCCAGGCCGATGATGCCGCCTGCCGTGAGCGCGCTGATCAGGTGGATGATGATCTGGATATTGTCGTTGTTCAGTGCCAACTCCATGGTGTATCTCCGTTGTTTTTCTTGTTTCAGATGCGGTTGGGCTTGGCCCTGCCGCCGCGCCGGGTGGCGGGTGGGGCGGACTGTGAACGTGCTGTTCCCAGGCGGTGGACTTGGCCAGCCCCCACCCTGGCCCGTGTGCCAGTGTAGTGAATATGTGGCCCGGAGGGCTCGGCAGGAATTGTTTGTCCCTGCCGTCTAGCCCACCTCTCAATCGGCCAGGGCGGCGTTCTTCCAGGCCTGGGAGGCGGCCTGGGCATCGCCGCGCTGCTCGGCCAGGGTGGCCAGCTTGCGCCAGGCATTGCGTCGCAGACGGTCGTCGCGCAGCTGGGGGGCGGCCTGGGCCAGCAGCTGCTGGGCCTTGCCCCAGAGCTGGCGCTGGGCGCAGGCCATGCCGGCCAGGTACTGCAGGCGGGTATCGCGCGGGTTGGCCTGCTGCGCCGATTCGATACGGGCCAGCCAGGCAGCGTCCAGGTCGTGCAGGCCCGCCTCCAGCGCCTGGACGAGTTTGAGCGCGTGGTGGTCGGCCAGAGTATTGGGCAGATCCACCATGTGCTGCCAGACGGGCAGCAGCCATTGGCGCACTTGTTCGGCGCTGCCGCCGAGCTGCGCCAGCCGCTGGGCGGCCTGGATGGCCAGTTCCGGCATGGCGCGCTCGCTCGTTTCGAGCGATTGCCAGGTCGATTGCAGCTGGGCGGGGTCGTGGGCGTTGTGGATGAGTTCGGTCGCCAGGCCGCGCACGATGCTTTGCGCCGCAGCCGCCGAGAACGCGCGGTGCTTGCCGAGCAGACGGGCGGTGTCCAGCGCCTCCTGGGTGTGGCCCGAGAGGCGCGCAGCCTTGAGTTTGATGCGCAGCGCCAGCGTGCGCCGGGCTGCGCCCTGGGGCAGGCTGGCCAGGCGTTCCAGCGCCGCGTCGGCGTCGCGGTCGTCCAGGGACCAGCGTGCTGCGCGCATGTGTGCGCCCTCGCGCAGCTCCTGGGCCTGCGTGCTGCGGCGCTCGGCAGCGTGGCCCAGCGCCTGGTTCAGGTGGTGTTCGCGTTGGGTGCGGTCTTGCAGGGCATGCGACGTCTCGGCCGCCACCATGTGCGCCAGGGTGCGCAGTTGGCTGCCGTGGGGTACGGCGGCGTTGGCGTGCTGCAGTGCGCTTTCCTGTTCCAGCGCGGCCAGTGCGGCCTTGCGTGAGCGCAAAAACCGACCGGCCAGCAACTGGGCCAGGGCATCGAGCAGCGCGCCGTGCATGGCGCGTTCTTTTTGCTGCAGACGCCAACGCAGGGCCTGGCGGGGCAGTTCCAGCAGGGCTGCCAGGCCGCGCAGCGCGGCGTACAGCGTGGCAAAAACCACGGTGAGCGAGAGCACCACCATGTTCAGGGAGAGGTCGATCCGGTAGGGAGGCCAGAACAGCGTGACCGTGCCCTGGTTGTTGCCGGCAAACAGGGCTGCCGCGACCGCTACGCCAAACAGGGCCAGGAGCCAGAGAGCTGCGCGCATGGGGTTTCCTGACCCGCCTTCAGCGTCCGGCGGCCGCGGTGGCCAGGGCGGACAGGGTTTCGTCCAGGCGCGGCTGTTCGGCGGTTTTCATGTGTGCCTGGGCCTGCTGCAGCACGGTGGCTGCGCCTTGCGTGCGCCGCGAAGCGGGGTCGAAATACTTGTTGAGTGCGGCGCTGGCGGCCGCCAGATCGGCGCGGGCCGACTCGGACTGGCGAGCCAGCAGGCCCAGGCGGGCATTGAGCAGCTTGAGCTTGAGGTTCTCGCGCAGGAAGAAGGCCTGGTCGGGCGAGACCAGGATGGCTTCGGGCTGGTCGATGCGGCTCACGCGCACCAGATCGCGCGCTTCGTCGCGCACCACTTCCCAACTGCGCTGCAGCAAGGCCTGCCACCAGGTCCGGTCTGCCGGTGCGGGGGCTTCGGAGGGGGAGGGCATGGCACCACGGGCGTTCATGCGGCGGGTGGCCGCTGCCTGGGCCACGGCGTTTTGCAGGGGCAGGTCGTCCACCTGGCGGACCAGGTCGTCCAGGCGCCCCAGCAGGCCTGCGGTGTCGGCCACGCTGGTGCTGGCGATACGCTCCAGATCACGGGTAATGGCGCGCTGCACGGGAGCCAGCCGGGGCTGGGCAGCGCGTTCGATGCGTTGCTGGGCGCTTTTGAGTGCGGCGATCAGCGGCTCCAGGCTGCCGGTGAGCTGGGCCTGCTGCTGCGCCAGGCGCAGGCTGGATTCGATGTCCACCACCAGGTTCTCATCGCGCGAGCGCGACAGGCTCTGCATCAGTTCTTCGAGCTGGCTGCGCTGCAGGGCCACCTCGCTCACACGGGTTTCCTGCACCGTCAGGCGGGCGCTGGCTTCGGTCACTTGCTCCTGCGCCTGACGCGCAATGGCGCGTGCCTCGATGGCCTGGGCGCTGGCATCCTGGCTCTGGCGCGCCAGGGTTTCCTGGATGGTGCTGAGCTTTTGCCATAACAGGCCGCTGGCCGCCAGGGCGACGACGGCAATGGTGCCCACCCCGTAGAGCAGCGCCTTGCCGCCCTGGGAACCACGGTGCGCAGGCACCGTGTCGGGGTGACGGGCTGTAGGTGGGGGGGAGGCTGCACTCATGGCATGGATTCTATCGAGGCCGCGACATCGGCAAGCGCTGGGCGGCATTCGCGCACGCTGGCAAAGCCCAGGGCGCGGGCTGCTTGCGCAATGCGCGGGTGGGTCGCCAGCGCGCGCGCCTGCTCCCAGGTCTGGCCGGGCAGAGCGGTGCGCAGGTTGTCCAGGGCCTGGGAACTGCTCAGCAGCCACAAGGTGCCGTCGCTGGCAGCCTGGCGGGCCTGCATGCGCTGCGCCTCGGTCCAGTCGGGAGCGCCACGGGTATAGGCAACCACAAAATCCACGCGCCCCCCTGCGGCGGTGATCTGCTGCGCGAGCCAGTCGCGTCCCGTGCCTTGCTGGTGGGCACCCGCTTCGCTGCCGCGCACGATGAGCACATGCCCCCCCGGGCCGATCTGGTGGTGCACCTGCGCCCACAGCGATTCAGAGTCGAACTGCGCTGCATCGGCTGCGGGCTGGTCAATGCAGGCGGCGTCCAGTCCCAGGGCCTGCAGCGCGCGGGCCGTTCCGGGGCCGGGCGACCATACTCTTGTTTTGATAGCTGCTTGCGCTTGACCAGTAAGCGAAAGAGCCGTATTTCTATCAAAAAAGTGCTGTGCAGCATTGCTGCTGACGACCATCACGGCGCGGTAGTCCGTGATGTGGTCGCGGGCAGCCTGCAGCGCATGCGCGTCGGTCGGCGGGGAAATGGCAATCAGCGGCAGCGCCTGCGCCGCAATGCCGCGCGCCTGCAGTGCGGCCACCCACTGCAGGGCCTCGCGCTCGGGCCGGGTGACGATCACGCGGGGCATGGGGGTGTCAGCCTGTGGCGCCGCCCGCACGCAATTGCGCTGCCACGCCTTCGCCCAGGGCGTTGGCCTGCTCCAGCGTGGTGGCCTGGCCTTGGGCGCTGGCACGTACCAGGGCCATGCGGCCCTCGGGGTCGCCCCAGGCGGCGTCGATGTGGAGTTGATCCCCCTCGAGGCGTGCATGCGCCGCCAGCGGCATGGAGCAGCTGCCGCCCATGCAGCGGCTGACGGCGCGCTCGGCCGTGACGGTGAGCCAGGTGGGCATGTGCGCCAGCGGGGCCAGTGCGGCCACCAGGTCCTGGCGGTCGCTGCGCACCTCGATGCCCAAAGCGCCCTGTCCGGCGGCGGGCAGCATCTCGGTGCGGTCGAATTCGGTGCGGATGCGCTCCTGCAGTCCCAGGCGTTTGAGGCCGGCCGCCGCCAGCACAATCGCCTCATATTGGCCTTCGTCGAGTTTGCGCAGGCGGGTGTCGAGATTGCCGCGCAGCGGCTCGATCTTCAGGTCGGGGCGCAGCGCCTGCAGCAGCACCTGGCGGCGCAGGCTGGAGGTGCCGACGACGGCGCCCTGGGGCAGATCCTGCAGGCGGGCGTAGCGCGGCGAGACAAAGGCGTCGCGCGGGTCTTCGCGTTCCATCACGCAGGCCAGGGCAAACCCGTCCGGCAGCACCATGGGCACGTCCTTGAGCGAGTGCACGGCAATGTGGGCGCGGCCGTCGGCCAACGCGGTTTCGAGTTCCTTGACGAACAGGCCCTTGCCGCCCACCTTGCTCAGCGAGCGGTCCAGGATCTGGTCGCCCAGCGTGGTCATGCCCAGCAGTGAGACGTCGTGGCCGCGCGCACGCAGCAGGGCCTGCACATGTTCGGCCTGCCACAGGGCCAGGCGGCTCTCGCGCGTGGCGATCACGATGGGGGAAAGAGGGGGGCTTTGGGGCGTCATGCTTTTGCAGGGAAAGGTCCAGCGCGGGATGCTAGCATGCTGCGCTGCAGCAGCCTTGCCGGTGCGGGGATGCGACCAGGAGACAACACCGTGAACACCAAAAAGACCGACAAAGACCGCCCCTTGATCCAGGACATTCGCCTGCTGGGCCGCATCCTGGGCGATGTGATCCGCGAACAGGAGGGCGTGGCCGCGTTCGAGCTGATCGAGCAGGTGCGCCAGCTCTCCGTGGCTTTCCGGCGCGACGCCGACCACGAGGCCGACAAGGCACTGAAAAAGCTGCTCAAGGGCCTGTCCGCCGACCAGACGGTGAGTGTGATCCGTGCCTTTACCTATTTCAGTCACCTGGCCAACCTGGCCGAAGACCGGCACCACATCCGCCGTCGCACCATCCGCGAACGTGCAGGCGACACGCAGGAAGGCAGCATCGAGGTCGCGCTGGCCCGCTTGCGCTGGGCCGGGATTTCGTCGCAGCAGGTGGCGCAGACCCTGGCCGGCAGCTATGTGGCGCCGGTGCTCACAGCCCACCCGACCGAGGTGCAGCGCAAGAGCATTCTGGATGCCGAGCGTGACATCGCCCAGCTGCTCACCGCGCGCGACGACATCGCCGAGCGCGCCCAGATCTACAACGCGGCCCGCGATGCACTGACGCCGCGCGCCCTGGCCGCCAACGAGGCGCAGCTGCGCGCCCGCGTGGCGCAGCTGTGGCAGACACGCCTGCTGCGCTACAGCAAGCTCACCGTGGCCGACGAGATCGAGAACGCGCTGAGCTATTACGAGGCCACGTTCCTGCGCGAAATTCCGCGCATCTATGCCGACCTGGAGCGCGAACTGGGCGAGCAGACGGTGCACAGCTTTCTGCGCATGGGCCAGTGGATCGGCGGTGACCGTGATGGCAACCCCAATGTCAGTGCCGGTACGCTGGTGCAGGCCTTGCGCCGCCAGAGCGAAGTGGCCTTGCGCCACTACCTGACGGAGGTCCACCTGCTGGGGGGCGAGTTGTCGCTGTCGGCCAGGCTGGTCGAGGTTTCTCCCGCGATGCAGGCCTTGGCGGGTAGTTCGCCCGACACCAGCGAACACCGCCAGGACGAGCCCTACCGCAGGGCGCTGACCGGCATTTACGCCCGTCTGGCCGCCACTTTGCAGGAGCTGAGTGGCGGCGTGGCGGCACGCCACGCCGTAGCGCCACAGAACCCTTACCAGGACGCGGCCGGTTTTCTGGCCGAGCTGCGCACCATCGAGGCGTCGCTGCGCGACCACCACGGCGCGCCGCTGGCGGCGCAGCGCCTGCATCCGTTGATCCGTGCGGTGGAAGTATTTGGTTTTCATCTGGCGACCGTGGACTTGCGCCAAAGTTCGGACCAGCACGAGCGCGTCGTGGCTGAACTGCTGGCCGTGGCGCGCATCGAGCCCAACTACAGCGGGCTGCAGGAGGACCAGCGCCGCGCCGTGCTGCTGCGCCTGCTGCAGGATGCCCGCCCACTGCGTGTCATGGGCACGCAATACTCCGAACACACGCGGGGCGAGCTGGCCATTTTCGAGACGGCCCTGCGCATGCGCCAGCGCTACGGCGCCGAGGCCATCCGCCACTACATCATCAGCCACACCGAGACCGTGAGCGACCTGCTGGAAGTGCTGCTGTTGCAAAAAGAAGTGGGCCTGATGCGCGGCACTCTCGATGGAGACGCCACGGCCGACCTGATCGTGGTGCCGCTGTTCGAAACCATTGAAGACCTGCGCAATGCCGCGCCCATCATGCAGGCGTTTTACCGGCTGCCCGGTGTGGCCGCGTTGGTCCAACGGTCGGGCGCCGAGCAGGACATCATGCTGGGCTACTCCGACAGCAACAAGGATGGCGGCATCTTCACCAGCAACTGGGAGCTGTACCGTGCCGAGATTGCGCTGGTGGAGCTTTTTGACGAGCTGCCCCACATCCGCCTGCGCATGTTCCACGGGCGCGGCGGCACCGTGGGGCGCGGCGGCGGCCCCAGCTACCAGGCCATCCTGGCGCAGCCACCGGGCACGGTGCGCGGCCAGATCCGGCTGACCGAGCAGGGCGAGGTGATCGCATCCAAGTACGCCAACCCCGAGATTGGCCGACGCAACCTCGAAACCCTGGTGGCCGCCACGCTGGAGGCGACGCTCCTGCAGCCCACCAAACCGGCCACGCCCGCGTTTCTGCAGGCGGCAGCGCAACTCTCGCAGGCCAGCATGGCGGCCTACCGTGCCCTGGTGTACGAAACACCGGGGTTTACCGATTATTTTTTCAATTCCACGCCGATCCGCGAGATCGCCGAGCTGAACATCGGCTCACGCCCCGCCTCACGCAAACCCAGCCAGAAGATTGAGGATTTGCGCGCCATCCCCTGGGGTTTCAGCTGGGGGCAATGCCGCCTGACCTTGCCGGGCTGGTATGGCTTTGGCACGGCGATCGAGGCTTTCCTGAATGCCGAAGGACAGGACCCCAAGGCCCAGCTGGCGCTGCTGCGCAAGATGTACCGGCAGTGGCCGTTTTTCAGCACCCTGTTGTCCAACATGGACATGGTGCTGGCCAAGAGCGACCTGGCCCTGGCCTCGCGCTACAGCGAACTGGTGCAGGACGCCCGCCTGCGCAAGAGGGTGTTCGGCGCCATCGAGCAGGAGTGGCACCGCACCGCGGACGTCCTGACGCGCATTACCGGTGACAAGCAACGCCTGGCGCACAACACGGCCCTGGCACGCTCCATCAAGCACCGCTTCCCGTACATCGATCCGCTGCACCACCTGCAGGTCGAACTGGTGCGCCGCTGGCGCGCGGGGCAGGGGGATGAGCGGGTGCAGACCGGGATTCACATCTCCATCAACGGGATTGCGGCGGGGTTGCGCAATACCGGCTGACCTATCAGTTCGTGCGACACGGCGCGGACAGCTTGTTGACCAAGCAGCCCTGCTGGCGCTGAGCGGCCTGGTCAGATTGAGCAGTTTTCATTTGCGCTTGCCCATGCTGAAAAAGCACAAACGGGAGTAGTCGAAAAATACCCCAGGGCAAGGGCTGTGGCTTTGCTCTGTATTTTCGCGCGTTGTACCGGAGCGGTGACCCACTCCCTGAACATCAGCATGCGGGTAATGTCCGATTCTTGTTGCGAGCATCCACTGTGCCCAGCAGTTTCGTCCAGTAGGAGGGTAATGCAGACCAGGGTGATCCGACCGGCTGGTCGGTGACGTAGACCCAGCCCGTGTTGGTGCGTGCTGCGGCTGCAGTCTTCAGCGCCTCTTGCATCGCGGTGCACGTACTGGCGCTGTGCACCAGCATGGCCTGTGCGCTGTTGGGCTTGCTATAGACCCAAGTACTGGAGGGTTGAGGATCAATGTTCTGGTAACTGGCCGCGTTGCCCTCAAACGTGACCAAGACATCGGCGGCCATGGTCGCTAGCTCTGCGTAGGACGAATCGGGGAATGTTCCAGGGTTGCCTATGACTTCCATCGTGGGCGCAAGACCTTTGATATACGTGTAAATATCACTGTAGAACGGACGCTGACTGGTCCCGGTCCCCATTTCATCAAGGAAGAAACCGTTGAGACTGGGGTAGTAGCTGATGTAGCTGTCGATGATGGCTTTGATGTCGGCGACCGAGCGCGTACCGCTGCCAGAAATCGTAGACACATAGGCAATGACTTTGTGGTTTGCGGATGCCGTGAAATCAGTGATGTTCGTGGAAAGATCAGCGTCTGCTGCGGTAACGATGCCGTTGGTGTCCACACCGGTAGCCGGTTTCACGATCGCGGTGACGGCAACATCCGGGTGGCTGACCTTGGACGCGTAGATGAGATCGACCCAGGGCGATTTCGTGCCTGCGCTGAAATAGGCGGGGACCAGTACGCCGAGGTCTTTGGGTGTCGGGCGGATGTAGAGCGTGAGTTCGTCGCTGGCCGTATAGGAACTGCTCATTGCCATGGCTCGGGCCGTCAGGCGACCCAGAGTTCTGCTGCGCAGCTCTGCTGCGGCAATCCCGTTTACCGTGGTGGGCGCTGTGGGCGCCACGCTGGCAGACGAAGAGGGGTCCAGCGTCAGCGTGACGGGCGTGCCGTTGGGTGCGAAATTGCTGTTGATGTTCACATTGACCAGTAGTGGGACCGGTGCGTCCAGGTCGTGCACATTGTTCGTTTCCGCGGGACTTACAAAACTGACAGAAATCTGCCCAGAGGGAGGGGGGGTTGACGGCGTCTTCTCGGTGCCACCTCCGCAGCCGACCAGTACGGCGGTGAGCGCCAACAAGGATGCTGCAAGACGGTAGGGAGGGCGAGCGTTGAGGTACATACAGTCTCCAAGGAATTTTCAGGGGTTATTGTGCCGGGTTGTTGGCAAACGATGGAGGCATCAAGCCTTGGTTCTGGGCCGGAAATGGTGTTCTGTTGCACCGATCGCGGCACGATCGAGCCGCTACGATGGTGCGCATGCCATCATCCTTTTCTCTCGTACCTGCGTTGCTTGTCGCGGTGCTGTTGGTCGGCTGCAGCAATCTGGATGTGCCGCGCGCAGACAACTATCCTGCCACTGGTCAAAAAAAGGCCCGTGCGGTGCACCACTGGGATGTTCTTGCCGATGACGTGGCTGCACGCGTGGCGGAAAAGATCGTTGCCTGGCCTGCGGGGGAATACCCCATTCACGTCAAGGTCGCCGACAACTCCAGCTTCAACCAAGGTTTTTTGAGTCTATTGCGCGTGCGCTTGCTGGATCGGGGCGTCGTCTTGTCGGTCGTGCCGACGGATGTGGAACTGGAGGTGCAGACCCAGCTAGTCCAGCACGAGGCGACCGTGCCGAGCAATCTGCCCATTCCCTTGCCATGGACCATGCTTGCTACCGGTGTCGGTGTGTGGCGTGATTGGGAGGTGCATTACTCCGATCGGACTTTGCTGCCCGGTGTGGCGACAGCCATTGGTGTCGGTGTGGGTTTGGCCATGGATCTGGCGCAGCGCCATACGCAAGGCGATGCGGCGGGAGGGCCCACGCGCACCGAGGTGCTCATCACCACCACGCTGAAGTCCCATGACCGCTACCTCGCCGGCTCGGCGGATATGTACTACATCGAACGCGCCGATGCTGCGCTGTACCAGCCTGCCGCTCCTGTGGCGCCACCGTCACCGGTCAAAACGTGGAAGGTGGTGACGCCATGATGCGCCGGGTACGTCGTGTCTCCCTGTGCATTGCAGTATTGGCAGCGTCAGGCTGTGCGCAGTATTACTACGGCGAGCGCGGAGGCGTACAGGTGCGCACCGATGTGCTTCAGACCAACTACGAAGCTGCGGACCGCCTGCTGCAAGCAGCACCGCTCGATCCACGGCGCAGCGTGCTTGTTTCCACGATTGTGAGTGTGGATCGGCTCAACGAATCATCCCGTCTGGGGCGGCTTTTCTCGGAGCAGATTGCCGGTCGCCTGGTGCAGCGCGGCGTGCCGGTGACCGAGGTGCGCCTGCGTGAGCAACTGGCATTGCAGCCTTCCCAAGGGGAGTTGCTGCTCTCGCGTGAGTTGCGTGAGGTCAGCCAGGCGCATGACGCCCAGGCCGTGGTGGTGGGTACCTATGCGGTGTCCGGCGCGATGGTGTACGTGAGCCTGAAGATCGTCAATCCGCAGGGCAACCAGGTGGTGGCGGCGAGTGACTACGCTCTGCCGGTGGATGACAACATCCGTGGATTGCTGCAGGGACGTTGATTGTTGCTTCAAATAAGATAGCTTCCAGCGCCCGTTCTATAAGCGCTGGAAGCGTATTTTGTTAAGAATTTTGGTGCGCTCTCATCTCAGTGCAGCATCAGCGCACCGGCACTCTTGCTCTTGCCAGCGCGCGCTGGCGGGTTGCACAGGCCGCAGGTGTAGTGGCGGTTCTCGTAGAGTTCGGTCACAAACTGTCCGCTGCACTGCGAGCATTTGGTGCGGGTCAGCATGCCGGCATCGACAAACTTCACCAGACGCCATGCGCGCGTGAACGACAGCAGGGGCTCGACCTGTGCGGCAACGATCTGTTCGTTGTACAGGCGGTAGGCCTTGGTCAGCAGTTCCACCGCGTCCAGATCCACGCCTTTGGAGAGGTACTCGTAAATGTTGAGGAACAGCGAGCTGTGGATGTTTTCCTGCCAGGTGAGAAACCAGTCGGTAGAGAAGGGCAACTGGCCCTTGGAGGGGGACTTGCCTGCGATTTCCTTGTACAGGCGGATCAGGCGCTCGTACGACAGCGTGGTCTCTGATTCCAGCACCTGCATGCGTGCGCCCATTTCAATCAGCATCGCTGCGCGTTCGATCTGCCGGGATTCGTTGAGCACGCTCTTGACTGCGGGCTTGGTGGATTTCTGTGGGGTGTCGGCGGTGGCGGTCATGGCGGTGCTCCTGGTGGCTTACGGGTGATGCGAGTGCGGGGATGTCAGAGCACTTCAGAGACACGGCTGGCCATCAGAATATTGGCGTGCAGCGTGTTCGTGGCATCGTTGCCAACCTTGGATGGCGCATGGTTGGTCAGCAGGCTCCACACCAGGTTGTCATCGACCCGGAAGCTGCAAAGAAGGGTGTTTCTGGAAGCCAGTTTCATCACTTGCGCGGCAGACAGGGATGACAGAATGTCGGCTGCGTCTTCGTTCAGGCCCAGGCGGAACACTGCTTCCGCCTTGTCCTGGCGGATCAGGGTCTGCGCCAGCATCAGGTAGGTGAGGTTGGCTTCGCGGATTTCTGCGAGCAGTTGTTCGTTGGTCATGGCGGCATCCTTTCCAGTCCCGGTTCGCTGGCTGCCTGCCTCGTGCAGGTTTTCGCGATCCGTTGAAATGGATTGTGAATTCGCCCCAATCAAAAATTAAGTCGGGGTTTGGCTGCGCAGTGTGTCTGGTTTTGCGGTCGGTCTTGTAGGAATTTGCCTTACAAGCAGCGGGCCGGTCAACGCCACCACACCCGTGCGGTGGCCTGCTGTCTGGGCATGCTGACCGCAGCTTATCCGCGCTCGACCGGGCGGGCGGGGTCGCTGCACCATTCGCTCCAGCTGCCGGCAAAAAGCGTGGTTTTTCCAAGGCCTGCCCGTTCCATGGCCAGCACATTCGGGTTGGCGGTGACGCCGCTGCCGCAGTGGTGCACCACGCTGGCGGGGTCGCGCCCCGCCAGCAGGGCCAGAAATTCAGCGCGCAGGGCCTCGGGGCTCTTGAAGCGGCCGTCCGGACCAAAGTTGTCGCTGAAAGGACGGTTGAGTGCCCCCGGAATGTGGCCTGCCACGGGGTCCAGGGGTTCCACTTCTCCCCGGTAGCGCGGGGTGGCGCGGGCATCAATGATGGTCTGACGGGGTTGTCCCAGGCTGTGCAGCACGTCGCTCACGGTGGCCAGCCGGCGAAGGGATGCCCCCACGCGAAAGAGCGACTGGAAATGCGCGGGTTCACTGCCATGCGCCAGCGGTCCGCCCGCGGCTACCCAGGCCTGCAGCCCGCCATCGAGCACGGCCACGTTGGCGTGGCCCAGCCATTGCAGCATCCACCACAGGCGGCCGCAATAACTGCTGCCGTTGCGGTCATACACCACGGCCTGCATGTCGTTGGAAAACCCGACGCTGCAGAGCCACGCGGCAAACTTCTCGCGGCTGGGCAAGGGGTGGCGACCGCCCGAGGCGGGCGTGTCGGCCTCCGTGGCAACGATGGTGCCGGTGGCGCCCGGCGCGCCATGGCGGGCCGAGAGGGCGTTGTCGAGGTGGGCATAGACGGCGCCAGGGATGTGCTCGGCCAGGTACTGCTGCTCGCCCGTTGCAGGGGCGGTCAGGTCAAAACTGCAGTCGAACACCATCAGGGGCGCGCCGCTGGCGGTCAGCGCTTGTAGTTCAGGAGCGGAAATCAGCGTGGTGTAGTGCATGGGCATGAACGTGTGAAGGATGGTGCAGGCGACATTGTGTTCTCGCTGATGGAGCCTTCCGCCGGTTCAATGTTCCTCGGCCGGTGCGCCGGGCGCCGCGCGTGCGCGCAGCACGGTAGCGACAATCCCGCTGCCCACGATCAGTGCCATGCCCACCCAGCCCAGCGGGGTAATGGCATCGTCAAACAGCAGCACACCGAAAATGGATGCGAAGACGATCCCTGAATACTGCAGGTTGGCCACCACGAGCGTGGCGCGCTGGGTGTGCGCACTGGCGTAGGCGCGCGTCATGCACAGCTGCCCGCCTGCGGCCAGCACCCCGATGGGCAGCAGCCACAGTCCGGGCCATCCCGGCCAGGGTGAGGTGCCTGTCACCAGCAGGGCCGCGCCGCCGGCCACGGCCGAGCCCACGGCAAAATAGAAAACGGTGCGTGTCTCGGGCTCTCCCAGCCGGGAGAGCGCTACCACCTGCATATAGGCAAAGGCCGCAGACAGGCCTGACAGCAGGCCCACCAGGCCGCCAAAAACCTGCTCCTGGCTTTGGCCGATGCTGGGCCGCAGCATCATCACCACCCCGGCAAAGCCAACCAGCACCGTGAGGATCAGCGGCCCCTGCAGTGCCGGTCGGGGCGTGGTGGCTGTGGGGCGCCAGGCCAGCAGGGTGCCGCCCACCAGAAAGGCGGCGATCCACACGCTGCTCATGTAGTTCAGGGTGATGGCGGTAGCCAGCGGCAGGTGGGCAATGGCATAAAACCAGGCGCCCAGCGACGTCACACCCACCAGGCTGCGCCAGGCGTGCATGCCTGGGAAGCGGGTGGTCAGGGCCGTGTCTTGCGAGCGCGCCAGCAGGGCCAGGATCGCCATGCCGATGAAGCCCCGATAGCACACCAGTTCGGCAGGATTGAAATACGCCGATGCCAGCTTGACGCACACCCCCATGCTGGCAAACATGAAGGCAGCCAGGACCATCCAGAGGGCTTGCATAAAAGGGATGTTTACCAGGAAAAATAGCTGCCAGCGCTTGGCGGGAAAGCGCTGGCAGCTATTGTAATGAGAGTGCAGCTTCAGCGCTGCGGCACGGCGTCGCCCAGGGCGCGGCGGTACCACTCGTGGAAGTGCTGCATGCCATCTTCCATGGGGCTCTGGTAGGGCCCCACTTCGTTGTCGCCGCGCTCGAACAGGGCCTTGCGGCCTGCATCCATGCGCTCACCGATCTCGTCGTCTTCGATGCAGGTTTCCATGTAGGCAGCCTGCTGCGCCTCGACGAATTCGCGCTCGAAAGCGGTGATTTCCTCAGGGTAATAGAACTCCACCATGTTCAGCGTCTTGCCCGCACTGAGGGGGTGCAGCGTGGAGACGGTGAGCACATGCGGATACCACTCGACCATGATGTGCGGGTAGTAGGTCAGCCAGATGGCCCCGCGCTCGGGCAGCTTGCCTTCGCGGTACTTGAGCAGTACTTCATGCCACTTCCGGTACACGTCGGAGCCAGGCTGGCCAAACGTGGCCGCGACTCCCACGGTCTGCACGGAATATTCCTTCTGGAATTCCCAGCGCAGATCGTCGCAGGTGACAAAGTTGCCCAGGCCGGGGTGGAACGGGCCGACGTGGTAGTCCTCCAGATAGACCTCGATGAAGGTCTTCCAGTTGTAGTTGCACTCGTGCAGTTCGATGCGGTCGAGCGTGTAGCCCTCGAAAGACAGCTCGTTGCGCGGCCCCATGTCGGCCAGGTCGGCCTCGATGTCGCGGCCGTTGTCCTCGAAAAGAAGGCCGTTCCACTCGCGCAGCGGGTAGTTGCGCAGGTTCAGGCAAGGGTCGCTGGCGAAATGGGGCGCACCCAGCAATTCGCCGCTGGGGCTGTAGGTCCAGCGGTGCACCGGGCAGACGATATTGCCACCCGCACTGCCTTTTTGGTGCTGCTGCAGCGAGCCGCGCCCCTGCAGCATGACGGCCTGGCGGTGGCGGCAGACGTTGGAGATGAGTTCCACCTCGCCCTGGGCATTGCGCACCAGGGCGCGGCCACCGAATTCCTGGGGCAGTGCGTGGTAGTCGCCCACGTTGGGCACACTCAGGCTATGCCCCACATAACGGGGGCCGCGCTGGAAGAGGACTTCCATTTCGCGCTGGAACAGCGCCGCGTCAAAATAACTTGAAACGGGTAATTGGCTTGAAGCCTGCTGTAGCCGAAGACTTAAATCAGACATGACAGACCTGACCTAAAGACTCCCCACAGGGAGAAGGAGGGCGCCGTGGCGCAGGAAAAAATAAACCGGCAAGGTGCCGGTTTGCGGGGAATGGGATTATAGGCCGTGGGGTTATTGCGTTGCCCCATTCCCGCAGCCGCCATGCGTGTATTGGGCCTGATGCGCAGCCCCGGCAGGACACGAAGGGCTGGGCGCAGGCATGGGAGCCGCGGTATCGGCCTAAAATCGCCCGTTTTGCTTTCCGTTCCCTCCTTCCCATGCCCAAACCCAAAAATGCCGACCCGGCCAGCTACGAAGCTGCGCTGGAAGAACTGGAGCAGCTGGTGGGGCGCATCGAGTCGGGACAGATGCCGCTCGAACAGTTGCTGGCAGGTTACCAGCGCGGCGCCATGCTGCTGGCGTTTTGCCGCGACCGGCTGGAGGCCGTGCAGGAACAGGTGCGCGTTCTCGATGGCGGTGCGCTCCAACCCTGGACACAGGAATGAACCGCATGGATCAGCATGCCTTGCAGGTCTGGAGCAGCGCGCACCTCGCCCAGGTGGAGCAGGCGCTGGAGCGCTGGGTGGGGGGGGATGCCCCTGCCGGTCTGGGGCAGGCGATGCGCTATGCCGTGCTCGATGGGGGCAAGCGCTTGCGCCCCTTGCTGGTGATGGCGGCGCGCGAAGCCATCGCCGCAGGCGACGGCGATGCGCAGCCTGCTCCAGGCCGCCAGGAACCCGCACTGCGTACCGGGTTTGACGAAGCTGCGCTGCGCGCAGCGTGCGCCGTGGAGTTGATCCATGCTTATTCGCTGGTGCACGATGACATGCCCTGCATGGACAACGATGTGCTGCGCCGTGGCAAGCCCACGGTGCATGTGCAGTTTGGCCAGGCGCAGGCGCTGCTGGCGGGCGATGCCTTGCAGGCCCTGGCCTTTGAGTTGCTCACCCCCGAAGACGCCGGGGTGCCTGCCGCCGTGCAGGCGCGGCTGTGCCGCCTGCTGGCCCATGCGGCGGGGTCTTCCGGCATGGCGGGCGGCCAGGCCATTGATCTCGCCAGTGTGGGTGTGGCTTTGGACGAAGCGCGTCTGCGCGAGATGCACCGCCTCAAGACCGGTGCCTTGCTGCAATCGAGTGTGATGATGGGCGCAGCCTGTGGTGAAGCCAGTGTGGCCGCCTGGGCGGGGTTGTCTGCCTATGGCGCCGCCCTGGGGCTGGCGTTCCAGGTGGTGGACGACATTCTGGATGTCACGCAGGATTCGGCTACGCTGGGCAAGACGGCGGGCAAGGATGCTGCGCAGGACAAGCCCACCTATGTGTCGCTGCTGGGGTTGGACCGCGCCCAGGCGCAGGCCAGGGATTTGCTCGATCAGGCCCATGCGGCGCTCGGACAGACGGCTTTGCCCGACACGCGCGCGCTGGCTGCTTTGGCCGACATGGTCGTGAGCCGTTCGCACTGATGTCGGTTTTCAAGAAAAACAGGCCTTCAGCGCTTTTCTGACAAGCGCTGATAGCTAGCAAATTAATAGCAATGCCAACGACCTCCTATCCCCTGCTCACGAGCGTGAACGACCCGGCGGACCTGCGCCGCCTCTCGCGCGCCGAACTCAAGGTGCTGTCCACGGAGTTGCGGGCCTTTGTGCTCGAAAGCGTCGCCAAGACGGGCGGGCATCTCAGCTCCAACCTGGGCACGGTGGAACTGACCGTAGCGCTGCACCATGTGTTCAACACCCCGTACGACCGGCTGGTGTGGGATGTGGGCCACCAGACCTACCCGCACAAGATACTGACGGGCCGACGTGACCGCATGCATACCTTGCGTCAGTTGGGTGGGATTTCGGGTTTTCCGCAGCGCGCCGAAAGCGCCTACGACACCTTCGGCACCGCCCATTCGAGCACCAGTATTTCAGCTGCGCTGGGCATGGCCCTGGCCGCCCGGCACAAGGGTGAAGACCGGCGCGCGGTGGCCATCATTGGCGATGGCGCCATGACGGCCGGCATGGCTTTCGAAGCGCTGAACAACGCGGGCGTGGCCGACTGCAACCTGCTGGTCATCCTGAACGACAACGACATGAGCATCAGCCCGCCCGTGGGCGCGCTCAACCGCTACCTGGCCCAGCTCATGAGCGGCCAGTTCTACGCGGCGGCCAAGAACGTGGGAAAAAGCGTGCTCAAGAATGCTCCCCCGCTGCTGGAACTGGCCAAGCGCCTGGAACAGCAGGCCAAGGGCATGGTGGTGCCGGCCACGCTGTTCGAAAAGTTTGGCTTCAACTACATTGGCCCGATCGACGGGCATGACCTTGATTCGCTCATTCCCACGCTGGAAAACATCAAGGGCCTGCAGGGCCCCCAGTTCCTGCATGTGGTGACCAAGAAAGGCCAGGGCTACAAGCTGGCCGAGGCCGACCCTGTGGCGTACCACGGCCCCGGCAAGTTCGATCCCAGCGTGGGCCTCACCGCGCCGACGACGCCCCCCAAACAGACCTTCACCCAGGTGTTTGGCCAGTGGCTGTGTGACATGGCCGACCAGGACGAACGCCTGGTGGGCATCACGCCCGCCATGCGCGAGGGCTCGGGCATGGTCGAGTTCCACAAGCGCTTTCCCGACCGCTACTACGACGTCGGTATTGCCGAGCAGCACGCCGTTACCTTTGCGGCCGGCATGGCCTGCGAAGGCGCCAAACCCGTGGTGGCCATTTACTCCACCTTTCTGCAGCGCGGCTACGACCAGATGATCCACGACGTGGCGCTGCAGAACCTGCCCGTGGTGTTTGCGCTCGACCGTGCGGGCCTGGTAGGCGCTGACGGCGCCACGCACGCCGGGGCCTACGACATTCCGTTTGTGCGCTGCATCCCCAACATGGCCATGGCCTGCCCCGCGGACGAGCGCGAGTGCCGCCAGCTGCTCAGCACGGCCTTTGCGCAGAACCATCCCGTGGCGGTACGCTATCCGCGCGGCGCTGGCACGGGTGTGGAGCCCTTGCCCGGGCTGGACGCCTTGCCCTATGGCAAGGGCGAGATCCGTCGCACACGTGAAGGCCGTGCGGAGGGTTCTGGCGCGCGCATCGCCATCCTGGCCTTTGGCACGCTGCTGTATCCGGCGCTGCAGGCCGCGCAGGCCCTCGATGCCACCGTGGTCAACATGCGCTGGGCCAAGCCGCTGGACGTCGATCTGCTGCTGGACGTGGCGGCCAGCCACGATGCGCTCGTGACGGTGGAAGAGGGCGCCCTGATGGGCGGCGCGGGGAGCGCCGTCCTGGAAGCGCTGGCCGCAGCGGGTGTTGTGTGCCCGGTGTTGTCGCTGGGCTTGCCCGATGTCTTCATCGAACATGGTGATCCGGCGCGTCTGCTGGCCTTGCAGGGGCTGGATGCGGCCGGCATCGAACGCGCTGTGGTGGCACGGTTCGGCGCAGCCACCTGATCCGGCAGCGATGCTTGCAGAACCCTGAAGCCGCGCGCCCGACAGCGCATTTTCGCGGGAAAACCCGCAAAAGCCTGGGGGGGCATGTTCCTACAATGAACCCGGCTCAAACAAGTCCTTTGCGTACCCAGGCCCCTGGCCCGTGCGCCGAGTTGTGCAATCACTATTTCGGAGAGAACCACATGGATCGTCGTTCAATCATCAAGCGCGCCGGTATGGCCGGTGTGCTCGCTGCAGGCGTGGCACCTGCCGTGCACGCACAGGCCGCCATTCGCTGGCGCCTGGCTTCGAGCTTCCCCAAGTCGCTCGACACCATCTACGGTGGCGCCGAGGTCTTTGCCAAGGCCGTCAAGGCCATGTCGGGCGGCAAGTTTGAAATTTCCGTGCATGCGGGTGGCGAGTTGATGCCTCCCTTCGGCGTGCTCGATGGCGTGCAGGCCGGTACGGTCGAGATGTGCCATACGGTGCCTTACTACTTCTACGGCAAGAACCCCGCGTTTGCCCTGGGTTCGGCGGTTCCCTTCGGTTTCAATGCGCGCCAGATGAATGCCTGGATGATGCATGGCAATGGCCGCAAGCTGATGAACGAGTTCTACGCGAACTTCAATGCAGTCAGTTTCGCCGGCGGCAACACCGGCACCCAGATGGGTGGCTGGTACCGCAAGGAAATCAAGAGCCCTGCCGACTTCAAGGGCCTGAAGATGCGTCTGGGTGGCGGTCTGGTCGGTGAAGTCATGCAGAAGCTGGGCGCCGTGCCGCAAAGCATTCCCGGCGGCGAGGTGTACCAATCGCTCGAAAAAGGCACGCTGGATGCGGCCGAATGGGTGGGACCCTACGACGATCAGAAGCTCGGCTTCAACAAGGTTGCTCCCTACTACTACTACCCCGGCTGGTGGGAAGGCGGCCCCGAGGTGGACTTCTTCATCAACGACAAGGCCTTGGCTGGTCTGTCGGCAGAAAACAAAGCCATTATTGAAGCCGCATCGGCCATGGCCAACTCGGACATGCTGGCCAAGTACGATGCCCTGAACCCCAATGCGCTCAAGCAGCTGGTGGCGGCCAAGACCAAGGTCCTGCCCTTCCCGCAGTCCGTGCTGGATGCTTCGTTCAAGGCCTCGATGGAAGTCTTCGCCGAAAACGATGCCAAGAGCCCCGAGTGGAAGAAGATCTACGCCGACATGCGCAACTTCCAGCGCGATCAGGTGCTGTGGTTCCGTTTTGCCGAGTCGCGCTTCGACTCGTTCATGTCGACCCGCAAGCTCTGATCGACCGGCTGCGGCGCCCCGTGCGCCGCGTTCGCGAACAACCCGCCCGGCATGGTGCCCGGCGGGTTTTTGTTTCTATCGGGAGGACCGGCCCCGTCTACCGCGTGCGGTGGGACGGGACCGGGCCGAGAAAGAGACTGCTGGGCGTAGGCCCCCCGGCCCTGAATTACTTCAGGTCTTCCGCCAACACGCGCACGATGCTCGAGGCGTTGGCCGAGGTCTCGGGCGCCCCGGCGGCGTTCAGAACCGACACCGTGGTCGCTTCGCCCTGGCTGCGCACGACGATGCGGTACTTGAGCGGCGGCACGGCCTTCTCGGAGCTGCCAAACAGCTTGCCCAGGAAGCCCGGTTCTTTCTTGTCGTCCTTGGGCGCGACGTAGCGCACGAAATACATGCCCTGGCTGCGATCCCGGTCTTCGACCGTGAATCCTGTGCGGTCCAGCGCCAGGCCCACACGGCGCCAGGCGCGGTCAAAGCCCTCGTCGATCTGCACCACGGGCACGTTGCCCACTGTGGCCACGCGCGCTGCGGGGGGGCGCTGTGCCGAGGCCGACGCCACGGCCTTGGCCTGCTCCTGGCTCACGCCCAGCTTGACCATCATGCGGCGCAGGAATTCGGTTTCCAGCTCGGGATCGGCCGGGCGCGGCTGCCATACGGTCGAGTCCTTGGTGGAACTGTTGAAGACTTCGATCATGCCGCGGTGGCTGACGTAAATTTCGGTGCTTCCGTCCGATGCACGTTCCATGCGCGTGCGAAATTTGTCGCGTTCGCCGGTGGAATACAGCGAGTCGAGCACCTTGCCCAGGGTGCTGCGGATGATGTCCTGGGGAATCTTGGCGCGGTTTTCGGCCCAGTCGGTTTCCATGATGCCGATGTTGGACTGGTCCAGCGCCAGCGTGAAACCGTTTTCCAGCCAGAACTCACGGACGGGTTCCCAGAGTTTGTCTGCCGGGCGGCTGACGACCAGCCAGCGCTGGTTGCCGTTGCGTTCGATCCGCACATCGCCCATTTTGGCCAGCGCCGTCTGCGGGCCTGCAGGCTGGGCGGCCTGGCCGGCTTGCAGGGCATTGGCCGACACCACGCCCCCGGGCACGGCATAGCGCGTCTCGCGCGAGAGCTGGCTGAGGTCGGGCGGCACCTCCAGCGTGGAGCCTTTGGTCGCGCTCTTGTAGTCGATCTTCTCGCCTTCCAGCACGGAGCAGGCGGACAAGGCAATGGTCAGGCCCAGCAGGCCCAGTCGTGCAGTTTGGTTCACGCGGGAATCCTCTTGAAACTCGGGGGAGCGGTTGTTACAGCAATCCTGCGGAGCGCAGGGCGCCCTCCACCACCGCCTCGTTGCCCTGGCTCAGCGGCGTCATGGGCAGGCGCATGGTGCCACCGCACAGGCCCATGCGGGCCAGGGCCCACTTCACGGGAATGGGATTGGCTTCGACAAACAGTTGCTTGTGCACGGGCATCAGCTGAAGCTGGATTTCCATGGCGCGGCGGGCATTGCCTGCCGTGGCCGCCACGCACAATTCGTGCATCAGGCGCGGCGCCACGTTGGCCGTGACGCTGATGTTGCCGTGGCCGCCGCAGAGCATGAGCGCCACAGCGGTCGGATCGTCGCCGGAGTAGAGAGCGAAGTTCCTGGGCAGATCGCGGATCAGCCACTGTGCGCGCTCGATGTTGCCCGTGGCCTCCTTGATGCCGACGATGCCGGGCACCTGGGCCAGGCGCAGAACGGTGTCGTGCAGCATGTCTGCCACCGAGCGGCCGGGCACGTTGTAGAGCACGATGGGCAGGTCGCCCGTGGCTTCGGCGATGGCCTTGAAGTGCTGGTACTGGCCCTCTTGCGTGGGCTTGTTGTAGTAGGGCACGACCTGGAGCTGGCTGTCGGCGCCGACCTTCTTGGCAAACTTGGCCAGCTCGATGGCTTCTGCCGTGGAGTTGGCGCCGCAGCCGGCCATGATGGGCACGCGCTTGGCAGCCTGCTCCACGGCCACGCGGATGATCTCGCAATGCTCTTCGACGTTGACCGTGGGCGACTCGCCCGTGGTGCCCACCACGCCGATGCAGTCGGTGCCTTCCTGGATATGCCAGTCGATCAATTTGCGCAGGGCAGGGTAGTCCACGCTACCGTCCTCGTGCATGGGGGTGACAAGGGCGACGATGCTGCCGGTGAGGGGGACGGTGGAAGAGGTCATGTCCGCAGTGGTAAACGGTAAAAGAGCATTCTAACTAGGAGTGCGCGCGCAGCGGATGGCGCGCCGGTGAAACGCCCCTCGAAGGCACATGCACAGCGGCAATGCGCTGCACGAAGCGTGCGGGGGTGTCGAGAAACCCGTTTTCGTAGGCTACCACCTGCAGACTGGCGCAGGCGGCGAGCAGTTCCCCAGGCTGCAGCAAAAAGTCCGCCCGCGCGGGGCGGCCCACGGTTTCGTTGCCGCGGGCAAAGGTCTCGTACAGCAGCACGCCACCCGGGGCCAGGCTTTGCACCAGCGTGGGCAGCAGCGGACGCCAGAGGTAGTTGGTGACCACGACCGCGCCAAACAGGCGCCCGGGCAGGGGCCAGGGGGCGTTTTCGAGGTCGGCGGCAATCGCCTCGCCCAGGGCGGCCGCTGCCTGTACGGCCTCGGGGTTGCGGTCGATGCCGGTCACCGGATGGCCCAGGCGCTGGAACCAGTGCAGATGGCGCCCCTGGCCGCAGGCCACATCGAGCACCGGCGCCTGGGGCGGTACCAGGTGCGACCAGCGCCGCACCCATTCAGAGGCGCTTTCCACCGCTGTGGGCAGGGAATCTGTTGCTTCCATATTCATAGCTGGTTGCGCTTGCTGCATCAGCGCTTGAGCCTGTTTTTCCTCAAAAACAGGCCCACACCTGGTCGGCCAGCATCACCATGAAGCCGGGCTGGCCGTAGAGCGCAAACACCGCCAGCAGCGCCAGCACGGCCAGCACCCAGGCCAGCCAGCGGCGGCGTTTGCGCTGTGCCGGTGTGGGGGTGTGGTGTGTGGACATGGTCAGGCCGGTTGCGGCGCGCCGCGCTGCAGGGGTTGTTCGCGGATGGGCAGGTTCACCAGCCCGGCCAGCACGCCCAGGGCAATGGCGATGTACCAGACGATATCGTAGCTGCCCGTGCTGTCGTACAGGTAGCCGCCGAGCCACACGCCCATGAAGCTGCCGATCTGGTGGCTGAAGAACACCAGCCCGCCCAGCATGGACAGGTGCTGCACGCCAAAAATCTGCGCAATCGTGGCATTCGTCGGAGGCACCGTGGACAGCCACAGCGCGCCCATCACCGCCGAGAACACATACACCGATGCGGGCGACAGGGGCACCCACAGGAAGATGGTGATGACCACCGCGCGGGCAAAGTAGATGAAAGCCAGGATATGGCGGCGCGGCATGCGCTGGCCCAGCGTGCCCGAGATGTAGGTGCCGAACACATTGAACAACCCGATCAGCGCCAGCGAGAAACTGGCCACCTGGGGCGAGAGGCCCTGGTCCTTGAGGTAGCTGGGCATGTGCACGCCAATGAACACTACTTGAAAGCCGCACACGAAATAGCCCGCCGTCAGCAGCAGAAAGCTGGGTGTGCGCACGGCCTCGGCCAGTGCCTGGCGAATGCTCTGCTCGCGCTGGGCAGGGGCCGTGCCCTGAAACCCGGGTTCGCGCAGCCCATAGGCCAGCGGCGCGATCAGCAAAACCATGAGCGCCAGGGCCAACAGCGCGGTCTGCCAGCCCAGGCTGGCAATCAGAAAGCCCTCCACCGGCACCATGAGGAACTGGCCGAACGAGCCTGCGGCCGCTGCCACGCCCATGGCCCAGGAGCGTTTCTCGGGTGCAATCTGCCGTCCCAGCACGCCATAGATCACGGCATAGGTCGTGCCCGCCTGCGCTGCACCGATCAGCACACCCGTGGTCAGGGCAAACAGCGTCTGGGTGGGCGACAGGGCCATCCCCGCCAGGCCCAGGGCATACAGCACGGCACCGCCGACGAGGACGCGAAAGGCACCGAAACGGTCGGCCACCATGCCGACAAAGATGCCGATCAGCCCCCAGGAAAGGTTCTGGATGGCGATGGCCAGCGCGAAGGACTGGCGCGTCCAGCCCATCTCCTGCGTGATGGGTTGCAGCCACAGGCCGAAGCCGTGGCGAATGCCCATGGACAGGGTGACGATGGCCGCGCCGCAGGCCAGCACCTGGAACATGGACAGTTTCTGGGGGTTCGTATGCATACGCAGTAATGTAGCGATTCTGGCTGCATTCCGCCGGTACACAGGCGACCGGTACATCGCCCCCACCCTGGGTTTGCGCGCTCGTGCCTGTGTATTCATCCAGCGTTGTGCATGCAGGCGCACTACAATCCGCCCCCATGGCAGTCAAACCCCCCTCTGTTTCCGCAAGCGAATATTCCGAAGGCTCGATCCGCGTGCTCAAGGGCCTGGAGCCCGTCAAGCAGCGCCCGGGCATGTACACGCGCACCGACAACCCTCTGCATGTCATCCAGGAGGTGCTGGACAACGCCGCCGACGAGGCGCTGGCCGGATACGGAAAGAAGATCAAGGTCACCTTGCACGCCGATGGCTCGGTCAGCGTGGAGGACGATGGACGCGGTATTCCGTTCGGACTGCACCCTGAAGAAAAGGCGCCGGTGATTGAACTCGTGTTTACCCGCCTGCACGCCGGCGGCAAGTTCGACAAGGGCAAGGGCGGCGCCTACAGTTTCTCGGGCGGCCTGCATGGCGTCGGTGTCAGCGTCACCAATGCCTTGGCCACGCGCCTGGAGGCCACCAGCTACCGCGAGGGCCAGGTGGCCCGCCTGGTGTTCTCGGCCGGTGACGTGGTCGAGCCGCTTGTCACCCAGCCCAAGGGCGAAGGCGACCGCAAGCAAGGCACCACGGTGCGCGTGTGGCCCGATGCCAAGTACTTCGAGTCCAGCAGCCTGCCCATGGGCGAGCTCACGCATCTGCTGCGCAGCAAGGCCGTGCTGATGCCCGGCGTATCCGTGACCCTGGTCAACGAGAAGGCGCGTGACACCCAGACCTGGCAATACAAGGGCGGCCTGCGCGACTACCTGATGCAGACGCTGAGCGCCGACCCGGTGATTCCGTTGTTCGAGGGCGAGGGTTTCGCCGACGCGGGCCACGACAGCTTTGCCGAGGGCGAGGGCGCGGCCTGGGCCGTGGCCTTCACCGAGGAGGGCCAGCCCGTGCGCGAGAGCTACGTCAACCTCATCCCCACCAGCGCGGGCGGCACGCACGAAAGCGGCCTGCGCGATGGCCTGTTCCAGGCCGTCAAGGGTTTCATCGAACTGCACAGCCTGCTGCCCAAGGGCGTCAAGCTCCTGCCCGAGGATGTGTTCGCCCGCGCCAGCTACGTCCTCTCAGCCAAGGTGCTCGACCCGCAATTCCAGGGCCAGATCAAGGAGCGCCTGAACTCCCGCGACGCCGTGCGGCTGGTCAGCAGCTTCGTGCGCCCGGCGCTCGAACTCTGGCTGAACCAGCACGTGGACTACGGCAAGAAGCTGGCCGAACTCGCCATCAAGGCCGCGCAGACGCGCCAGAAGGCGGGCCAGAAGGTCGAGAAGCGCAAGGGCAGCGGCGTGGCCGTGCTGCCCGGCAAGCTCACCGACTGCGAAAGCCGCGACACCAGCCACAACGAGGTCTTCCTGGTCGAGGGCGACTCGGCCGGCGGCAGCGCCAAAATGGGCCGCGACAAGGAAAGCCAGGCCGTGCTGCCGCTGCGCGGCAAGGTGCTCAACACCTGGGAAGTGGAGCGCGACCGGCTGTTTGCCAACAACGAGATCCACGACATCTCCGTGGCCATCGGCGTGGACCCGCACGGGCCGAACGACACGCCCGACTTGAGCGGCCTGCGCTACGGCAAGGTCTGCATCCTGTCTGACGCCGACGTGGACGGCTCGCACATCCAGGTGCTGCTGCTCACGCTGTTCTTCCGCCACTTCCCCAAGCTCATCGACGCAGGCCACATCTACGTGGCCCGCCCGCCGCTGTTCCGCGTGGACGTGCCCGCGCGCGGCAAGAAGCCCGCCGCCAAGATGTACGCGCTGGACGACGGCGAGCTGACCGCCATCCTGGACAAAGCTGCCTCCGACGGCGTGCCGCGCGAAAAATGCCAGATCAGCCGCTTCAAGGGCCTGGGCGAGATGAACGCCGAGCAGCTGTGGGAAACCACGCTCAACCCCGACACGCGGCGCCTGCTGCCCGTGCAGCTGGGCGACCTGGACTTTGCGGCCACGGAGGGCCTCATCACCAAGCTCATGGGCAAGGGGGAGGCCGCTGCGCGCCGCGAGCTGATGGAGCTGCACGGGGATGCCGTGGAAATAGATATTTGATGTTTTTGGCCTCTAGCGCTTATGCAGCAAGCGCTGGCAGCTACTTTTTTTGAAGCAAGTGCTTCCCCCTTCGACGAATGAGCGACCAACCCACTCTTGATTTCACGACCGCAGGCGACGGCGGCGGCGACTCCCTCGACCTCGCAGGCTACGCCCAGCGCGCCTACCTCGAATACGCCCTCAGCGTCGTCAAGGGCCGCGCGCTGCCCGACGTGTGCGACGGCCTCAAGCCCGTGCAGCGGCGCATTCTGTACGCCATGGACCAGATGGGCCTGGGCTACAGCGGCCCCACGCGCAACACCGCCGCCAAGCCGGTCAAGAGCGCGCGCGTGGTGGGCGACGTGCTGGGGCGCTTCCACCCGCACGGCGACCAGTCGGCCTACGACGCGCTGGTGCGCATGGCGCAGGACTTCGCGCAGCGCTACCCGCTGATCGACGGCCAGGGCAACTTCGGCAGCCGCGACGGCGACGGCGCGGCTGCCATGCGCTACACCGAGGCGCGGCTGTCGCGCATCACCAGCCTGCTGCTCGACGAGATCGACGAGGGCACGGTGGATTTCATGCCCAACTACGACGGCTCCACGCAGGAGCCGCGCCAGCTGCCCGCGCGCCTGCCGTTCGCGCTGCTCAATGGCGCGAGCGGCATTGCCGTGGGGCTGGCGACCGAGATTCCCAGCCACAACCTGCGTGAAGTGGCCGATGCCTGCATTGCGCTCATCAAGACGCCGTCGCTTTCGCAAGACGAACTGCTGGCCATCATTCCGGGGCCGGACTACCCCGGCGGCGGGCAGATCATCAGCAGCGCATCGGACATTGCCGACGCCTACCGCACGGGACGCGGCTCGCTGAAAGTGCGCGCGCGCTGGAAGATCGAGGAACTCGCGCGCGGCCAGTGGCAGCTGGTGGTCAACGAGCTGCCGCCAGGCGTTTCCACGCAGAAGGTGCTGGAAGAGATCGAGGAAATCACCAACCCCAAGGTCAAGACCGGCAAGAAGGCGCTGAGCCAGGAGCAGACGCAGCTCAAGGCCAGCATGCTGGCGGTGCTGGACGTGGTGCGCGACGAGTCCAGCAAGGACGCGCCCGTGCGCATCGTCTTCGAGCCCAAGACGGGCAAGACGCCGCAGCAGGATTTGATTACCGCGCTGCTCGCGCACACCAGCCTGGAAACGTCCGCGCCCATCAACCTGACCATGGTGGGGCTGGACGGCAAGCCCGTGCAGAAGTCGCTGCGGCAGATGCTGGAGGAGTGGATTGCCTTCCGCCAGACCACGATCACGCGGCGCTCGCGGCACCGGCTGGACAAGGTGCTGGACCGCATCCACATCCTGGAAGGGCGGCAACTCGTGCTGCTCAATATCGACGAGGTGATCGCCATCATCCGCGCCAGCGACGAGCCCAAGGCGGCGCTGATCGCGCGCTTCCACCTGAGCGACCGGCAGGCCGAGGACATCCTCGAAATCCGCCTGCGCCAGCTGGCGCGGCTGGAGGCGATCAAGATCGAGCAGGAACTGAAGGAGCTGCGCGAGAGCCAGGGCAGGCTCGAAGAGATCCTGAACAACCCCAGCGCCCTGCGCCGCACCATGGTGAAAGAGATCGAGGCGGACGCCAAGACCTTCGCCGACCCGCGCCGCACGCTGATCCAGGCCGAGAAGAAGGCCGTGGCCGAGGTCAAGGTGGTGGATGAGCCGGTGACGGTCGTCGTCTCGCAGAAGGGCTGGGTGCGCGCCCGCAACGGCCATGGACATGAGGCGGCCAGCTTTGCCTTCAAGGCGGGCGATGGCTTGTACGGCACCTTTGAGTGCCGCACGGTCGATACCCTGCTGGCCTTTGGCAGCAACGGCCGCGTGTACTCCGTGGCCGTCTCGCTGCTGCCCGGCGCGCGCGGTGACGGCCAGCCCGTGACCACGCTCATCGAGCTGGAATCGGGCACGCAGGTGCTGCACTACTTTGCAGGACCCGCCAACGCCACGCTGCTGCTGTCCAGTTCGGGCGGCTATGGCTTCCTGGCAGCGGTCGAGAACATGGTCTCGCGCCAGAAAGGCGGCAAGTCCTTCCTCACGCTGGGCGAGGGCGAAACCGTGTGCGTGCCGTCGCACGCTGCAGGCACCACGGGCAGCAAGCCGGTGCTGCCCGCGACGCACGTGGCCTGTGCGTCCACGGGAGGGCGCATTCTCACGTTCGAGATCACCGAATTGAAGACCCTGGCCAATGGGGGGCGTGGCCTGATGCTGATCGACCTCGAACCCAAGGACACCCTGGCCGGTGCAGCCGCCTACACCCGCAGCATCCGGCTCGACGGCATCGGCCGGGGCGGCAAGCTGCGCGATGAAACGCTGGAGATCCGTTCGCTGAACAACGCGCGCGCTGCCCGGGCGCGCAAGGGCAAGGCGGCAGACCTTGGTTTCAAGCCCGCCAGCGTGACGCGTATCGAATAGTGCTCACGCCATGCAGGCGCGCGATTAATCCTGAGCGCCTCTGTCGGTTTTGTGTTGAAACAGAAAAAAGAGCAAGATTCACGCGATAAGCACAAATTGTTTCAATACAAGAAGGAGGCGTCCGATGTTTCGGCAACTGAAAATGAGCCACAAGCTGTGGCTGGCGGTGTCCGCCATCGTGGTACTTCTGGTGGCCGTCGTCGGGTTTTCGGGGTACCGGTCCGCTTCGACACGGGCGCAGAGCGAGGCCGTGATCCAGGAGGTGAGCCAGCGGCACGATGCCGTGGTGCAATGGACAGGCCTGACGGACACGAACGCCATCCGTACCCTGGCACTGGTGCTCAGCGATGAGCCTGCGGTGCAGGCAGAGTTCAAGGACGCCATCGCCGCGACCTCGGCGAAGATCAGCGAGGTGCAGAAATCCCTGGAAGCGATGCCGCTGTCTGACCGGGAAAAAGCGCAGATGGACAAGATCGCTGCAGCCCGCAAGAACATGGCTGCGCAGCGTGACCAGGCGCGCAAACTCAAGGCCGAGGGCCAGGGAGAGCAGGCGGTGGCCTTTGTCCGCCAGTCCTACAACCCGGCATCGACCGCCTACCTGCAAACCCTGCATGACTTCGTCCAGCTGGAGAAGCAGATCATGCTGGAAACCCGCGAACAGCTGGGCCGCGACGGTATGACCACGGTCAAGATCGCAGCCGTGGCGGTGGGTTCGGTGTTGCTCGCCATCATCTTCGGGGCGTACTACCTGATCCGCAGCATCGTGCGGCCGCTGCAGCAAGCCAACACCCTGGCCGGGCGCATTGCCGAGGGCGACCTGAGCCAGCGTGAGACCATCACGCGCGGCGACGAGTTTGGCGAACTGCTGCATTCGCTCTACGCCATGAGCGACTCTCTCGGGCGCATGGTCCACCAGGTGCGCCAGAGCACCGACAGCATTGCCACGGCCAGCGCCGAGATTGCCGCGGGCAACCACGACTTGTCGGCACGGACCGAGCAAACGTCAAGCAACCTGCAGGAAACCGCGGCCGCCATGGAGCAGTTCACCAGCACCATCCAGCAAAGCGCCGGCAGCGCGCAGCAGGCCAGCAGCCTGGCAGCCGGGGCCAGCGGGGTGGCGCGGCGTGGCGGCGAGGTGGTGGCGCAGGTCGTCTCGACCATGGACGCCATCCAGCACAGCAGCCAGAAGATCGCCGACATCATTGGCGTGATTGACGGTATCGCCTTCCAGACCAATATCCTGGCGCTGAACGCTGCGGTTGAAGCAGCGCGGGCCGGTGAGCAGGGCCGCGGCTTTGCCGTGGTGGCCAGTGAGGTGCGCAGCCTGGCCGGACGCAGTGCCGAAGCCGCCAAGGAGATCAAGCAGCTGATCGGCACCTCGGTCGAAAAGGTGGAGGCCGGTTCGCGCCTGGTGCAGGAAGCGGGCACCACCATGCAGGACATTGTGCAGTCGGTGCAGCGTGTGAACGACATGATTGGTGAGATCACGGCGGCCTCCACCGAGCAAAGCGCAGGAGTGGCCCAGGTGAATCAGGCTGTGGGCAACCTCGACCAGATGACGCAGCAGAACGCCGCGCTGGTGGAAGAAAGCGCTGCTGCGGCCCAAAGCCTGCGCGAGCAGGCCGAGCAGTTGGCGCAGGTGGTGTCCATGTTCAAGGTCAACGCCTCGGGCATGCCGCCCGCAGTGCCGGTGCAGCGCGGCACGCCGGTGCCTGCGCCAGCCCCGGTCCCGGTCCCGGCCCCGGCCCCGGCCCCGGCCCGTGCTGCCCCCGCTCCCGTCCAGCCGACGCCTGTGCGTGCTGCCGCGGCCAAGGCGCCGACCGCACGGCTGACTGCTGCAGCGGCGGCGATACCCACGGCCAAGAAGCCGTCGGCACCGCCCCCGGCGGCACCCCGGGCCAAGGCGACCGGGAGCGAGGACGACTGGGAGTCCTTTTGAACGTGAGAGGGCAGCGGTGGATGCCGCCCCTGAGCCTGACCGGCTCTGACGATCAGGCCAGTTCGGCGATCAGTTCGATCTCCACGCAGGCGCCCATGGGAATCTGTGCCACGCCGAAGGCGCTGCGCGCGTGCACACCCGCCTCGCCAAACACCTGGCCCAGCAGTTCGCTGGCGCCATTGGTCACCAGGTGCTGCTCGGTGAAATCACCGGTGGAGTTCACCAGGCTCATGACCTTGACGATGCGCTTGACGCGGTTCAGGTCCCCGCCTGCTGCAGCCTGCAGCGTGCCCATCAGGTCGATGGCGACGGCGCGTGCGGCGGCCTTGCCTTCTTCGGTCGTGATGTTCTTGCCAAACTGCGCAGCCCAGGGTTTGCCGTCCTTGCGGGCGATATGGCCGCTCAGGAAGACGAGCTTGCCGGTCTGCACATAGGGCACATAGGCCGCTGCCGGCACGCTGACCGGGGGCAGGGTGATGTTGAGGGCGGAAAGCTGGTCGTAAACGCTCATGGTGTTCCTTGAAAAAAATAGATTCCGGCGCTGCGGGAGCGCGGTGCTCCACCACGCAGGCGGATTTTGCGTGCAGGGCCGGGCCAAGCCTTGGCATGTTACACAGGCGTGCGCCCGCTGTGCGCGGCAGGGGGCGCTGCGGACCATTTTCAGCACGATGCGCCTGCCGTAGCATGCGTGCATGCCGCCACCCTCCGACGTCCTGCCATCGCCAGACTTCGCCGCACCGCAGGCCGCTGTGGGGCGCGGCCATGGGGGCACTGCGGTCTTGCTGGGCACGGTGCTGGGGGCGGCCTTGCAGCTGCAGCAGGCGGCGTTGTGGCACGCCGGGGTGTATGGCTTGCTGCTGTGCCTTGCGTGTGGCGCTGCCCTGGTGCTGTGGCACTGGGCACCGCAGCGCGGCCCAGCGTGGGAACGGGTGCTGGCCTGGGCCGGGCTGGCCGCGTTGCTGGCGGGCGCGCTGACGGGTCTGCGTGCCGCACATTTTTCTGTCCAGGCCTTGCCGCCCGCGCTGGAGGGAAAAGACATCCAGGTCACCGGCATCGTGGCGGCCATGCCGCAGCCGGGCGACGTGGCGTTGCGTCTGCGTCTGGCGGTCGAATCTGCCCGGCTCGATGGGGCCGCCGTGCAGCTGCCCCCGTTGATCGATCTGGCGTGGTACCGGGGGCTGTGGCAGGAGACGCCGGACCTGGCGTCCTTGCAAAGCCAGCCCCTGGCTTTGCGCCCCGGTGAACGGTGGCAGCTGACGGTGCGCCTCAAAGCCCCCCACGGCGCCCGCAACCCGCACGGTTTCGACTATGAGCTGTGGCTGTGGGAACAAGGCGTGCAGGCCACAGGCTATGTGCGCGCCGGACCGCGCGATACGCCTCCCCGGCGCATCGCATCAACCTGGCGCTACCCCATCGAGCGGGCGCGCCAGACGGTCCGTGATGCGATTGTCGAGCGCCTTGCGCCCGATGCCACCGTGCAGGAGAGCCTGCGTACGGCGGGTGTGGTGGCGGCCCTGGTGACCGGAGACCAGCGGGCCATTGACCGGGCCGACTGGGATGTGTTCCGCGCCACGGGAGTGGCGCACCTCATGAGCATTTCGGGCCTGCACATCACGCTGTTTGCCTGGCTGGCGGCGGCCATGGTGCGGTGGCTCTGGCGCCGCTCGCCACGCCTGTGCCTGGCCGTGCCGGCGCCGTCGGCCGCACTGGTTTTTGGCGTGCTGCTGGCGGCGATGTATGCCTTGTTCAGTGGCTGGGGCGTGCCCGCGCAGCGCACGGTGCTGATGCTGTCCACCGTGGCGCTGTTGCGCCTGTCCGGGCGGCGCTGGCCCTGGCCGCAGGTGTGGCTGCTCACCTGTGCGGTGGTCGTGGCGCTGGATCCCTGGGCCTTGCTGCAAGCGGGTTTCTGGCTCAGCTTTGTGGCGGTGGCGATTCTGTTTGCTACAGATAGTAGAGCTGATAGCGCTTATCCAGCGGGCACCGGAGGCCGTTTTTATGCATTATTGCGGGAGCAATGGGTGGTCACGCTGGCGCTCACGCCCCTGGGGCTGCTGCTGTTCGGGCAGGTGTCGCTGGTGGGGCTGGTGGCCAACCTGCTCGCCATTCCCTGGGTGACCCTGGTGGTGACGCCGCTGGCCTTGCTGGGCACCCTGTGGGCACCGTTGTGGCAACTGGCGGCTGCGGCGGTGCAGCCGCTGGCGGCCGTGCTGCAATGGCTGGCATCCTGGCCTGGGGCCACGCTGTGGCTACCGGCTGCACCTGTGTGGGCGGGCGTGGCCGGGGTGGCTGGCGGTGTGCTGCTGGCCCTGCGGCTGCCCTGGCCGGTGCGTGCCCTGGGCGTACCGCTGCTGTTGCCGGTGCTGCTGTGGCAGGCACCACGCCCGGCGCCGGGGCAGTTTGAACTGCTGGCGGCCGATGTGGGCCAGGGCAATGCTGTGCTGGTGCGCACCGCAACGCACAGCCTGCTGTACGACACCGGACCGCGCTTCGGCCCCGACAGCGATGCCGGTGGCCGTGTGCTGGTGCCGCTGCTGCGGGCGCTGGGCGAGCGGCTGGACATGCTCATGCTCAGCCACCGCGACAGCGACCACACCGGCGGCGCGGCCGCCGTCCTGGCGCAGCAGCCCCAGGCCGTGCTCACCGGCTCCATCGCCGGGGACGAAGCGCTGCGTGCCTTGGGGCCTGCCATGCCCTGTCTGGCAGGTCAGCGCTGGCGCTGGGATGGGGTGGACTTCGAGCTGCTGCACCCTTTGCCCGGCGCCGCCGATGCTGCGCCGGGCCTGCGTGCGGTGCGCCCCAATTCTTTGAGTTGCGTGCTGCGCATCGTGTCTGCCAGCGGCACGGCGGCATTGCTGGCTGGTGACATTGAAAGCGCGCAGGAGCAGGCCTTGGTGGACCGCGCAGCGCCGCTGGAGGCCGAGGTGCTGTTATTGCCCCACCATGGCAGCAAGACATCGTCCAGCGCCGCTTTTCTGGCGGCGGTGCAGCCACGCACCGCCCTGGTGCAGGCGGCCTACCGCAGCCGGTTTGGCCACCCGGCGCCCGAGGTGGTGCAGCGTGTGCAGGCGCACGGCATTGCCGTGGTGCAGTCGCCGCGCTGCGGCGCGGCCACCTGGCGGTCTGCCCAGCCTGCCCAGGTGCGCTGCGAACGGGAGGAGGCTGCACGCTACTGGCAGCACGCCGTTCCTTGACATGCCTGCGCCGCACTGGCGCACAACTTGCTATCCTGACTCCAGGAGGCCTGCGATGCAGAAATTTGATGAGATGTACGCCCTGCTGCCCTTTGACGGCAGCGATGTGCGAGCCCATTACAAGCGTTATGGGCAGTGGCTGGCCCGGCAGGCCCCCGAAACCATGCAGGCGCGGCGGGCCGAGGCCGAGATGATTTTTCGCCGCGTAGGCATCACCTTTGCCGTGTATGGCGACAAGGACGAAGGCGGCGCGGGCAACGAGCGCCTGATTCCGTTCGACCTGGTGCCGCGCATCATTCCGGCGCAGGAGTGGGCGCGCATGGAGCGCGGACTGGTGCAGCGCGTGGCCGCACTCAACCACTTCATCCGCGATGTGTACCACGGGCAGGACATCCTCCGGGCGGGCATCGTGCCGGCCGATCTGGTGTTGCAGAACGCCCAGTACCGCCCCGAGATGGCGGGCCTGCAGGTGCCGCGGGACATTTATGCGCACATTGCCGGCATCGACATCGTGCGCGCCGCCAACGCGCAGGGCGAAGGGGTGTACTACGTGCTGGAAGACAACCTGCGCGTGCCTTCGGGGGTGTCGTACATGCTGGAAAACCGCAAGATGATGATGCGGCTTTTCCCCGACCTGTTCGGCATGCACCAGGTGGCGCCCGTGGCGCATTACCCCGACCTGCTGCTCGACACCCTGCGTGCCAGCGCCCCGGCGGGTGCGCCCGACCCTACCGTGGTGGTGCTCACCCCCGGCATGCACAACAGCGCCTATTTTGAACATGCCTTTCTGGCACAGCAGATGGGGGTGGAACTGGTCGAAGGGCAGGACTTGGTGGTGCGCGACAAGTTCGTCTACATGCGCACCACGCGCGGCCTGCAGCGGGTGGATGTGATCTACCGCCGGGTGGACGACGATTTTCTGGACCCCCAGGTGTTCCGCCCGACCTCCACGCTGGGCTGCGCCGGGCTGATGGAGGCGTACCGCGCAGGCAGCGTGGCGATCTGCAATGCCGTGGGCACGGGCGTGGCCGACGACAAATCGGTCTACCCCTATGTGCCCGAGATGATCCGCTTCTACCTGGGCGAGGAGCCCCTCCTGGCCAACGTGCCCACCTGGCTGTGCCGCAAGCCGGACGATCTGCGCTACGTGCTCGACCACCTGCACGAGCTGGTGGTCAAGGAGGTGCACGGCGCCGGCGGCTACGGCATGCTGATTGGTCCGGCCGCCACGCGCGCCGAGATCGAGAACTTCCGCCAGGCCCTGGTGGCCGACCCGGCGCGCTACATCGCCCAGCCCACGCTCAGCCTGTCGAGCTGCCCGACCTTTGTGGAAAGCGGCCTGGCGCCGCGCCACATCGATCTGCGGCCCTTTGTGCTGTCGGGCGAGAAGGTGCAGATGGTGGCCGGGGGGCTGACCCGGGTGGCGCTCAAGGAAGGCTCGCTCGTCGTCAATTCATCACAAGGCGGCGGCACCAAGGACACCTGGGTGCTGCAGGAAGAAGAAGGGAGCACACCATGCTGAGCCGCACTGCCGACCGCCTGTTCTGGATGTCGAGATACACCGAACGGGCAGAAAAGACCGCCGCAGGCGGGCTTTCACTAAAACACTGCCGACGCGCGCAGCGCGTGCGGGGGGCTCTGCCCGGGGAGGACGCATGCTGAGCCGTACTGCCGACCACCTGTTCTGGATGTCGAGATACACCGAACGGGCAGAGAACACTGCCCGCATGCTGAACGTAGGCTACGAGACCGCACTGCTGCCGCAGTCCACCGCCCGTGCCCAGGCGGGCTGGCTGGGCATGCTCTCGATCAGCGAGCTGATCCCTGCATATACGGCGCGCCATGGTGCCGTCACGCGCGAAGGCGTGCTGGACTTCATGGTGCGCGACGGCAACAACTCCTCGTCCATCCTGTCGTGCCTGCGTGCTGCGCGCGAGAACGCCCGTGCCGTGCGCGGCGCGCTCACCACCGAGGTTTGGGAAACGCAGAACCAGACCTGGCTGGAACTGCACCGCCTGCTGCAAAGCGGCGCATTCGAGCGCGATCCCGGCCAGTTCTTTGAGTGGGTGAAGTACCGCTCGCACCTCTCGCGGGGTGTCACGCTGGGCACCATGCTGCAGGACGAGGCCTTTCACTTCCTGCGCCTCGGTACCTTCCTGGAGCGGGCTGACAATACGGCGCGGCTGCTGGATGTGAAGTTCCATGCGGTCCAGCGCGACTTCCATGGCGTGGTCGGCGGGCGCGAGCCGGAGGCCGATTTCTACCACTGGAGCGCCATCCTGCGCAGCGTCTCGGCCTTCGAGGTCTATCGCAAGGTGTACCGCGATGTCATCACGCCCGAGCGCGTGGCCGACCTGCTGATCCTGCGGCGCGACATGCCGCGCTCCCTGCACGCCTGTCTGCGCGAGGTGGTGGACAACCTGGCCCTGGTGTCCAACGACCAGTCACAGCACACCGAACGGCGTGCCGGGCGGCTGCTGGCCGACCTGCAGTACGGCCGCATCGATGAAATCCTGGCCACGGGCCTGCACGCTTTCCTGACGCAGTTTCTTGACCGGGTGAATGACCTGGGTGCGGGCATCGGGCGTGACTTCCTTGCAACCACGGGCGGGTAGGGTCGTGGGCGCCCTGTTCAGCGCCCGTGCGCGGCGCTGCGTTTTTGCTCGCGCAGCATGAACAGGTAGAGGCTCTCGACCTTCTCGCGCGCCCAGGGCGTCTTGCGCAAAAACTTGAGGCTGGAGCCCACGCTCGGGTCCACCTGAAAGCAGCGCACCGGTATCTTCTGCCCCAGGCCCGGCCAGCCGTAGTGCTCGGAAAGCGCGCGCACCATGGCTTCCAGCGTGACGCCGTGCAGGGGATTGCGGGGCTGCAGGGCGGGTCGGGGCGCGGGGGCTTGTGCCTCGCTTGCCGGGGCAGCCGACGGCACGGGTTCAGGAGGGTGCGTAGGGGCGGTCATGCGCCAAGCATAGCGGCGCCCCGGGCAGGGCGCTGCGGGCCGTTACTCCGCTTCGCCCATCTGCGACTGCAGGTAGTTGGGCAGGCCCAGCTTGTCGATCAGGTCGATCTGGGTTTCGAGGAAATCGATGTGCTCTTCGGTGTCGTTCAGGATCTTCTGCAGCAGATCACGCGACACATAGTCGTGCACGGTTTCGCAGTGGGCCATGCCGGCCTTGATCGTGGCCTGCGCGCCCTGCTCGGCGCGCAGGTCGCAGGCCAGGATCTCGGCCACATCCTCGCCCACCTGCAGCTTGCCCAGGTCCTGCAGGTTGGGCAGGCCGTCGAGCACGAAAATGCGGTCCATCAGCCAGTCGGCGTGTTTCATCTCGCCAATCGACTCGTCGTATTCCTTCTTCGCCAGGCGGTCAAAGCCCCAGTGCTTGAGCATGCGAAAGTGCAGGAAATACTGGTTGATGGCCGTGAGTTCGTTCTTGAGCTGGGCCTGCAGATGGCCGATGACTTGGGGGTCGCCTTGCATGGGGGTCTCCTGACGGGTTCGAAAAAAAAGGGGGCAGCTGCCTGCCGCGAAGCTGCAAGCCTACTCCACCGGACACAGTGTGATGGCCTGTGCAGCCAAAACCCTGCGGTCAATGCATAAAATAGCTAAAAACGATTGGTATGATTCATTCAATTGATTGGAATTATTCTCAGAACCGGCCCATACTCTGTCCTGTGTTCACATTCCAACCCTGAAAGGTAACAACCATGTCCCTGATCAACACCCAAGTCCAGCCCTTCAAGACCGAAGCCTTTCACAACGGTAAATTCATCACCGTCACTGAAGAAAGCTTCAAGGGCAAGTGGTCCGTGGTGATCTTCATGCCCGCCGCCTTCACCTTCAACTGCCCCACTGAAGTGGAAGACGCTGCCGAGCACTACGCTGAATTCCAGAAGGCCAACACCGAGGTCTACATCGTGACCACCGACACGCACTTTTCGCACAAGGTGTGGCACGAAACCTCGCCAGCGGTCGGCAAGGCCCAATTCCCGCTGGTGGGCGACCCCACGCACCAGCTGACCAACGCCTTTGACGTGCACATCGCCGAAGAGGGCCTGGCACTGCGCGGCACCTTCATCATCAACCCCGATGGCGTGATCAAGACCATGGAAGTGCATTCCAACGAAATCGCCCGCGATGTGAAGGAAACCCTGCGCAAGCTCAAGGCAGCCCAGTACACCGCAGCGCATCCTGGCGAAGTGTGCCCCGCCAAGTGGAACGAAGGCGCCAAGACCATCGCCCCCTCGCTCGACCTGGTCGGCAAGATCTAAGCCAGCCGGTACGCCGCGTTGACCATGACGCCCGGGTGCCTGGCGCCCGGGCTTTTTTACGCCCATAAATCGAAACAACAGGAGTTTTTCCATGCTCGACGACACCCTCAAGACCCAGTTGAAAGCCTACCTGGAGCGCCTGCAGCGCCCGGTGGAACTGGTCGCCACGCTGGACGGCAGCGCCACGTCGAACGAGCTGCGCGAGCTGCTGGAAGACATCCGCGCCCAGTCGGACAAGATCACCGTGGTCGAGAAGAACGACCTGGATGTGCGCAAGCCCTCGTTCCTCATCACCAACCCCGGCGTGGACAGCGGCGTGCGCTTTGCCGGCGTGCCCCTGGGCCATGAATTCACCTCCCTTGTGCTGGCGCTGCTGCACGTGGGCGGGCACCCCTCCAAGGAAGCGGCCGAGCTGCTGGAGCAGATCCGTGGGCTGGACGGTGACTTCCACTTCGAGACCTATTACTCCCTGAGCTGCCACAACTGCCCCGACGTGGTGCAGGCGCTCAACCTCATGAGCGCGCTCAACCCGCGCATCACCCACACCGCCATCGACGGCGGCCTGTTCCAGGGCGAGATCGAGTCGCGCGAGATCATGGGCGTGCCCACCGTCTTCCTCAACGGCGAGCGCTTCGCCCAGGGCCGCATGGAGCTGGCCGAGATCGTCGGCAAGATCGACAAGGGCGCTAGCGCCAAGGAAGCCGCCAAGCTCAACGCCAAGGACGCGTTCGACGTGCTCATCGTCGGCGGCGGACCGGCCGGCGCGGCTGCGGCCGTGTATGCGGCGCGCAAGGGCATCCGCACTGGCGTGGCGGCCGAGCGCTTCGGCGGCCAGGTGCTCGACACGGTCGATATTGAAAACTACATCTCCATCAGCAAGACCGAAGGCCCGCAGTTCGCCGCCGCGCTGGAGCGCCATGTGCGCGACTACGAGGTCGACATCATGAACCTGCAGCGCGCCAAGGCGCTCAAGCCCGCCGCTACCGAGGGCGGCCTGATCGAGGTCGAGCTGGAAAGCGGCGCCACCCTGCGCGGCAAGACCGTGATCCTCTCCACCGGCGCGCGCTGGCGCAACATGAATGTGCCCGGCGAGGACCAGTACCGCACCAAGGGCGTGACCTACTGCCCGCACTGCGACGGCCCCCTGTTCAAGGGCAAGCGCGTGGCGGTGATCGGCGGCGGCAACTCGGGCATCGAGGCCGCCATCGACCTGGCGGGCGTGGTGGCGCATGTGACGGTGCTTGAATTTGCCCCTGAACTGAAGGCCGACGCCGTGCTGCAGCGCAAGCTCAAGAGCCTGCCCAACGTGGATGTGATCCTCAACGCCCAGACCACCGAGGTCAACGGCGACGGCCACAAGGTCACCGGCATCACCTACAAGGACCGCGTGGGCGGCGAGGTGAAGCAGATCGCGCTCGAAGGCATCTTCGTGCAGATCGGCCTGCTGCCCAACACCGACTGGCTCAAGGGCACGGTGGAGCTGTCGAAGTTCGGCGAGATCGTGATCGACGCCAAGGGCCACACCAGCGTGCCCGGCGTGTTCGCCGCGGGCGACTGCACCACGGTGCCCTACAAGCAGATCATCATCGCCGCGGGCGCGGGCGCCACGGCCGCGCTGAGCGCGTTCGACCACCTGATCCGCACCAGCGCACCGGCTTGAGTTTCAAGAAAAATCGGGCTCTGGCGCTTATGCTGTAAGCGCTTATAGCTATCAAAATGAAAGCGGCGGTACTGCAATGGGCAGCGCCGCCGCTTTGTTCTTTTACCCGCCAGCAAAAGGCTCACGCTTCGTTCAGTGTGTCCTCCAGGGCGCCGTGCGCGCCCTGGGGCTGCAAGAGCCCGACCAGCCTCTCCAGCGCCAGCGAAGGCTCTCCCCGCCAGACAAGGTGCGTCTGGTTCCGGGCCACCCGTTCCGGCAGGGGGTGCTGGTTCACCTTCTGCGTGGCCTGCAGCGTCTGCAGCACCGCTTGGGGGACGATGGCAAACCCGGTGCCAGCGGCCACGCAGGCAATCATGCCCTGGTACGAGGCAAACTCCAGCGTGCGCCCGGGCATCACATCCGCGCTGCCGAGCCAGTCTTCCAGGCGCTTGCGGTACGAGCAGCCTTGGGCAAACGCAATCATGGTCGAGCGGCCCAGGTCCCTGGCGGTGCGCACCTGCCGCACCTCCCTGGGCGTGATCAACACCAGCTCTTCATGAAACACCGGCAGCGCCTGCAGCGCCGGGGCCGTGAAGGGCTCCGACACAAAAGCGGCCTCGATCTCGAAGTTCATCACCCGCTGGACCAGGGCGCCCGTGGTGCCGGTGACCAGCTCCACCACCACGCCCGGGTGTGCTGCGTGGTAGCGCGACAGGATAGGCGCCAGGCGGCTGCCCGCCGTGCTCTCCAGCGCGCCGAGGCGAAACAGCCCCTGCGGCCTGCCCGTGCGCAGGTCGCTGACGGCCTCGTCCGCCAGGCGCAGCAGCCGCACCGCGTAGTTCAGCAAGGTCTCGCCCTCGGCCGACAGGCTCAGCGTGCGGCCCTCCCGGCGGAACAGGCGCACGCCCAGAAACGCCTCCAGCTGCCGGATGCGCGTGGTGACGTTGGAGGGCACGCGGTGCAGCTTTTGCGCTGCCCGCACCACGCCGCCTTCCTCCACCACGGAACGGAAGATCGCCAGCGATTCGAGGTCGATAGTTCTCATCCAGAGAATGCTATTTCATAAATATTCATTTGTCAGCGGCATTGCGCCGGGCTTTAATCGGGCCCATGGCTGTTTCCGCACCCCTTTCACCGGCATCGCCGGGCCGCACCGCTGCGCTGGTGTGCGTGGCGGCCATGGTGGCCCTCGCCGTGGCGATGGGGGTCGGGCGGTTTGCCTTCACGCCGCTGTTTCCCCTGATGGTGCGCGACGGCCTGCTCACCGGCGCGGCCGGCGCGGCCATCGCCGCCAGCAACTACCTGGGCTACCTCGTGGGCGCCCTGGCGGCGGGCCGCTTGCAGGCGGGGCCCGCCGCGCTGGTGGCCGTGGGGCTGGTCAGCACCGTCGCCGCCACCGCCGCCGTGGGCTGGACATCTTCGGTGCCGCTGTGGGTGGCGCTGCGCTTCGTGGCGGGCGTGATGAGCGCCTGGACGCTGGTCGCCACCAGCGCCTGGGGCCTGGGCTGGCTGGCCCGCCTCGGGCGCCCGCACCTGGCGGGCACCGTGTTTGCGGGCGTGGGGCTGGGCATCGCGGCGGCAGGGCTGTTCTGCCTGGTGGCTGCAGGGCCCCGGGTGCCATCGCTTGGCATGTGGGTGCAGCTGGCGGGCGGGGCGGGTGTCGCGGTGCTGCTGCCGCTGTGGGCCGTCTGGCGCCTGCCCGCCGCCAGCAGCCCGGCAGCGGCGCACGCAACGGCCTTGCAGCCGCCGCCGGCCCGCACCGGCGGCCTGGTGGTCTGCTACACCCTGTTCGGCTTCGGCTACATCCTGCCCGCCACCTACCTGCCCGCGCTGGCGCGCCAACTGGTGGACGACCCCCAGGTCTTCGGGCTGGCCTGGCCCCTGTTCGGGTTGGCCGCGGCACTCTCCACCATCGTGGTGTCGTGGGGCCTGCGGCGCGCCAGCCGCCTGGGCGTGTGGGCCGCATGCCACCTGCTGATGGCGGCGGGCGTGCTGCTGCCCCGCGTCTGGCCGTCGCTGGCCAGCGTCACCCTGGCCGCGCTGCTGGTGGGCGGCACCTTCATGGTCATCACCATGCTGGCCATGCAGGAGGCCCGCGCCCGCGCCGAGGGCCAGGCCACCGCCGTCCTCGGGCGCATGACGGCAGGCTTCGCGCTGGGCCAGTTGCTGGGCCCGCTCACCTCCGCCGCCATGGGCCGCTTCACCGCCGACTTCGCCACCGCGCTGAACCATGCCCTGGTGCTGTCGGCCGCGGGCCTGCTGGCCAGCGCGGCCTATCTGTGGCGTGAGGCGCGCAGGCAACCCGCCCCCTGAGGAGCGGCGGCGAATGTGCGGTTTGCGGTGAAGTGAGCGGGGCGCACCGGCGGCGGGGGGCTCCTGCTGTGATGGCGTAGGCCTGATCTTTAAGAAAAATCAGGCTCTAACGCTTGCCTGTATTGCGCTGGAAGCTATGAAATCAGGAGTAATCTGTACGGGTGCGGCTATCGATCAGAAGACCGTTGGATGTCGATTTATTTGACGCCTTCAGGCAGGGGGCAGCCAGCGGCCGACAGCCATCGGCCCTGAGCAGCCATCCAGATGAATGCTCTAAAACCGCCATTCAGCCGGGCGGCAAGTGCAATGCCAAGGCGTCCAGCGGGCTGGAGGTGCCTCCGGCAGCAACTTTCAGGACATGGGTGTAGATCATTGTCGTGCTCACGTCCGAATGCCCCAGCAGCTCCTGCACGGTGCGGATGACGAACTTGGGCGCCATGATGAGCACGGTGTGGCTAAAGTTATGAAACTCGCGTGCCCAGTGATGTGCACCGGAGCACGCTTCCATGCCGATGAGGCAAGGTGACAGCGAGGCGATGAGTTCGAGCAATTTGGAGCGCGCCACGCTGGGGCGTATCCCAAGTGGCATGTATCGTTGAACCCTTGTCGCAAAGGAGCGCGCCATGCCAAAGACTGTCGGCAAATCACCTGAGGCCTCACCGGCGTCCAAAGCCAAGCCGATACGCAAGCGAGCCAAGGCGGCAAGCTTGGGCATCGCCTACCAGCACCGCATTGAAAGTCATCAGCGAGATTGGCGTTGATCTGGCACGCTTTCCCAGCGTGAAGCACTTCACGTCCTGGCTAGGCTTGTGTCCGGGCACCAAGATTTCGGGCAGCAAGGTGCTTTCAAGTGCCACCAAGCCCTGTGCCAACCGAGCCGCTCAGGCCCTGCGCATGGCCGCGCAGGCGCTGCGCAAAAATCAAACCGCACTGGGAGCGCACCACCGTCGGCTGTGTTCACGTATGGACAAACCCAAGGCCATCACCGCCAGCGCACACAAGCTGGCGCGGCTGGTGTATTTCATGCTGACCAAGGGGCAGGCCTTTGTCGAGGCCGGGCAGGATCAATACGAAGAACAGTATCGCCAGCGGGTGGTGGAAAATCTGACGCGCCGGGCTCACCAATTGGGCTTTCAACTTATACCGCAGGGAACCGCCACAGCATGATCTCGAAGAGCCGATTTCTCAGCGTTGGTGAGGAAGTTTCTTAAGAGACGTCAGAAGGTGAGCAGAAGCCGGTCATGCACTACATGATCTTCAAGGCTCAAGCCATTCATTTGAAAGCGCTTTAGCATTGAGCGCCCCACGCTGACGAACACCTCGCGTTCGAATAGGCCATTGGGGATCGGAATGTCACAAACCTTACGGCCCGAATACTTGGTGCCGTCAATACTAAGGGCAACATATACGCCCCTAGCCTTGCACTCAACGATTGAATCGAAGAGACGTTGCAGCGAGAATGCCTGGGCACCGTACAAAATGGCCTGACTGTCTGCGTAAGGCGGATCACAATAAACTAGGTCGCCCCGTCTTGCTTCGCTCATAGAAACGGCGAAATCCTGATGCACAAAACGTGTTCCCTGTGTTCTTGCATGCCATAGGTCAACTCGCTTCTCGAAACTCTCTGGCGGCACTGGATGATGGGCCCCGACCGGTGTGCTCATGAAGCCATCGTTCTTGCGGAATCGAACAACTCCGCCGTAACACGTCCGACAGAGAAAAAGTAGATCGGCTCCGTTGGGTCTGGCGTTGTAGCTGGCCAGCACACCCTCATAGGCCGCCTTTTTGCCTAGCTTTGCTATCAGCGCATGACGTTGGGCATATTGCTGCTTAAGCTCTTCCTTGTTGCGATGCAGCGTTTGCCAGATTTCAATGAGCGGCGCAAACGCGTCACTTGCTACAGCACTTCTCGGGGCCAAAACGCCCAAGACACCTCCACTACCAAGGAACGGTTCGAAGTACGTGCCAAACTGCCCTGGGAAGTGTTTGATGATCTCATCGGCCTGTTTCTGCTTGTTCCCCACCCACTTCAAGAGTTGTGTGCGAAAAGGCCTGCTCCCATCCAAAGCTGGAACGGGTGCATCTTCTAGCGCGAACAATTCAGGCTGTCGTTGGGCGACTGTGTCAAGCATAGCGAGGTATCCGTAGTTGCTGGGTCATTCTAACATTCTAAATTTGAATATTCTAACATCGAATTTACATTGTCCAGCATGAAGAAATCCCGCCTCGCTGCGCTGCTGCGACAAGTTCGTCTGGATGCCAATCTGACGCAATCGCAACTTGCCGAAAAAATCGGGCAGACACAATCTTATGTATCCAAGTACGAAAACGGAGAGCAGAGGCTTGACCTTATCGAGCTTGAAACTGTGTGCAAAGCAGTGGGTGTTTCATTGACTGACTTTGTGGAAAAATATCTTGAAAGCTGACACTAGATTTCTCGTTCAACCCAAGGAATTTTGGGCGAATGTCCGTACGATTAGCCAAGAAGTCGGTTACACCGAACGTGGCGCGAATTCCATAAAGATCCCCTCGCTTAATGCTATCCGCAAGGAGTTTGGCAGACTCGGCCTTACAACGGCTCATATTGCAGAGGAGGACAGTACGTTGACCGATTTCGGTCAACGCCTATTCGACTACTTTTCTTTCCGAGCCTCTGTGCTTAATGACACCGTGCAGGGCTACTTCATGAAAAAGGATTCAGCCGAGGTTGAATTTAATCGACTCAAGGCGAGCTTAAATCCTAAGTGCCCCTTGCCGATGAACAAGCAAAAGGCTGAGAAGAAAAACTATGCATTTCTCACAGGCATGGTCAACATGCTCGTAGAGGCGAACATTGGTGATGCTCGATGCGACTACGACCCACGCGGCCTGACAATGATGACCCATCAATCAATGCCTCTGCGCACGCTATCACGTCGGGTAGATGGTGCTTTTCCATCTGTCGTAAATCCCATCGCAATTTGGGAGATCAAAGAGTACTACTACACAACCACCTTTGGAAGTCGTGTAGCAGATGGAGTGTACGAAACACTACTGGACGGCATGGAGTTAGAAGAACTTGAAGCCGCTGCGGAGCGCAAAGTTCAGCATGTACTATTCATCGACGACTACTTTACGTGGTGGGAATGTGGTCGCTCATATCTATGCCGCATGATTGATATGCTTCACATGGGTTATGTTGATGAAGTCGTATTTGGTCGTGAAGTGCTCACGCGCCTTCCTGTATTGGCGAGAGAATGGAAAGCTGTATACGATGCGGCTGAAAATGACGTCTAACTGGTCGTATATGGACTCCCCCACAACAGCAAGAGCCTGACCGATTGGTGACCAAGGGGTAAAAACCTGCAGTCGTATATCCGGCATCTGTTGTGGACTCTGTGGTGGTCCGTGCCGACATGGAATCTGCGTCACCGCTTCGCCACACGTTGCAAGCGGCAGGCAGGCTGCTGGAAGAGTTATCGGCGTAGTGCGGTGTGGGAGGAACCCGATGGGCCATGATGGTCGATCAAACCCGTCGCAAGTGGTGGGGGAAACTGGCCGTGGCGTGTGTCTCAGGCTGGCATGGCATAGCTTTGGCGGCGGGGTTTTTTGCTCAACTGCGCCGCCTCGTCAAACGGTGCGTGGCCGCGCAACCGCCCCGAGCTGTACTCGCGGGGCGTCAGGCCGAACCAGCTTGCGAAGTGGCGCGCATCCGCAAAGTGCGTCAGCGCTGACAGGCGCATCCAACTGCGGTTTTAGGTTCAATAGACAAAATATTGACCTCAAATAGGTATTAAGTGGTCTAATAGCCAAAATGTTGGACTTTGCTTTCTCCACTAGCGATGAAATCGCCGCAGCGTTGGGCCTGCGGCTCAAAGCAGTGCGCCTGTCGCAGTCGCTGACGCAGGCCGACCTGGCCGAGCGAGCCGGGATTTCGGTGGGCACGGTCAAGGCGCTCGAAAGAACCGGCCAGTCCTCCGTGGCATCGCTGGTCCGCGTTGTGCAGGCCTTGGGGTTGACCGACCAGCTGCAATCGCTGTTTGTGCTCCAGGTGCAGTCGATTGCAGCAATGGAGCAAGCCCAACTGGCCAAACGTCAGCGGGCGCCGCGCAAGGCCCGGGTCACGGTGCGGAGCCAGCCATGAAAAAGCTGCGGGTGTTCTACGAAGGCTGGGGCGAACGTTGGCCACTGGCCACCCTGGCAGATGATGGCCGACACCTGCTGTTTGAATACAGCGCAGAGGCGCTTGCACAGGGGCTGGAGCTTTCGCCCAGGCACCTGGCCCTCAGGGCCCCAGCCTACGGCGGTTTTCCAGAGCACCAGATGCGCTTGCCGGGCCTGGTGGCCGATGCCCTGCCCGACGGCTGGGGACTGATGCTCATGGACCGGCTGTTTCGCAAAAGCGGGCATGCGCCAGCGGGGTTGTCGCCCCTGGAGCGCCTGGCGTTCATCGGCGCCCGGGCCATGGGCGCATTGACGTTCGAGCCCGCCGACCCGTGGGCCCTGTCTGGCGAGGATGTAAAGCTGTTGGAGCTGGCACAGCAGGCCCAGGCGGTGATTGCCGACAAGGACACCGAAGCGTTGAAAGCCCTGGCGCTGATGGGAGGCTCACCCCATGGGGCGCGGCCCAAGGTGCTGGTTTTTCACGACCCGCACACCGGTCACATGAGCAGCCAACCGTTTGCAGGCGCCGGGGCGTGGCTGGTCAAGTTCCAGGCGCAGGCGGAGCACAAAGAGGTCTGCGCCATCGAAAACCTCTACGCCGATTTGGCGCGCGCTTATGGGTTGGACATTCCGGCCACCCGTTACTTCGACCTGGACCCAAAGCTGGCGGGCTTTGGCATCGAACGCTTTGACGTCGAGCGCAGTATGCGTGTGCCTGTGCACACGCTGGCCGGCTTGTTGCACGCCAATTTCCGGGTGCCGTCGGCGGTGGACTACACCACCTTCCTCCGAGCCACCCGGTTTCTCACCCGCAGCCAGGCCGAGGTGAACAAGGCGTATGAGCGGGCGGTGTTCAACGTCATGTTCAACAACCGTGACGACCACGCCAAGAACATTTCATTCCGGCTGTCACGGGACCGGACCTGGCACCTCGCCCCGGCCTACGACCTGACCTACTGTGCAGGCCCCGGCGGCGAACACCAGATGGATGTCTGCGGCGAAGGGCGGTCCATCACACGCAGCCACATGATGGACCTGGCCAAGCAAGGGGATGTGCCCGTGGGATTTGCGCAGAACAGCTTGGAACGCGCCATCAGCCTGGTTGAAGAGCTTCCAACGATGGCGAAGAACCATCCGATTCGTCAGACCACATTGCGCACCATCAGGTCAGCGGTCGAGGGCCATCGGGCGCGGCTTCGTTAAGCGGTCTTGTTTTCCCGTCGGATGGGTGCCGCATCGCGCCTTTCCAAGGCAACGAATGCACGCCAGTTACTATCAAATAGATAGCTTTTGACGCTTGCTGGATATGCCTTAGAGGTCAATTTTCTCAAAATATCCCAACCGGCCTCCATGCCCGTCCCGCCCCTGTCCCCCAGGGCAGATCAATACACCAGCCGTTCCGGCCGGATCTCCTGCAGGATGGTGGTGGCAATTTCCTCGATGGACTTGGTGGTGGATGACAGCCAGCGGATGCCCGAGCGCCGCATCATGGCCTCGGCCTCGGCGACCTCGTGGCGGCAGTTCTGCAGGCTGGCGTAGCGCGACTCGGGGCGGCGTTCGCTGCGGATTTCGGACAGGCGCTCGGGGCTGATGGTCAGGCCAAAAATCTTCTTGCGGTGCGGCACCAGCGCGGGCGGCAGCTCGCGGCGGTCAAAGTCTTCGGGGATCAGCGGGTAGTTGGCCGCCTTCAGGCCGTGCTGCATGGCCAGGTACAGGCTGGTGGGGGTTTTGCCGCTGCGGCTCACGCCCACCAGGATCACGTCGGCACCTGCCAGGTCATGGTTGGTCTGCCCGTCATCGTGGGCCAGGCTGAAGTTGATGGCTTCGATGCGGTCGTGGTATTCCTTGCTCTTGCTGATGTCCGAGAAGCGCCCCACGCGGTGGTGCGACTTGATGCCCAGTTCCACCTCCAGCGGGTGCACGAAGGTCCCAAACATGTCCAGCAGCATGCCGCCTTTGCAGCCTTCCTGGATGACCTTGAGCACTTCCATGTTCACCAGGGTGGTAAACACGATGCTCTTGCGTCCTTCCACTTCGGCCGTGTGGTTGATCTGGCGCACCGCCTGGTGGGCCTTGTCCGCCGTGTCGATGAAGGGCAGGCGCACACGGCGCGGCGCCAGTTCGAATTGGGCCAGGATGGCATTGCCAAAGGTTTCGGCAGTGATGCCGGTGCCGTCGGAGACAAAAAACACGGTGCGAGTGTGCATGCGGGGCCTTAGGGGATACGTCAGCCCGTTGCCAGAAGCGCGGGCCTACAATTGCGCCCATTATCCAAATTCTGACCATGCGCGCCGTCGGCCCACAAGCACAACAACAATGCCGAGCCCCGCGCCTGGTTGCTCGCCCACTGCTCCTCCAGGGCATGGGCGCAGACCCGGTTTCAACTTCTGGAGCTTTCCCATGTCTGCACTGTTCAACGCGACCGCCCTGGTCGTACCGTTTGAAAACCTGAGAATGACCGACGTCGAGTCGGTGGGCGGCAAGAATGCCTCTCTCGGCGAGATGATTTCGCAGTTGCCCGAGGGCGTGCGCGTGCCTACGGGCTTTGCCACCACGGCGCATGCCTTCCGCGCATTTCTGGCCCATGACGGCCTGGCCGACCGCATCAGCCAGAAGCTCGCCAGCCTCGATACCGAGGATGTGCGCGCACTGGCCCAGGTGGGCGCCGAAATCCGTGCCATGGTGGAGGCCCAGCCTTTCCCCGCCGACCTGGAGCAGGCCATCCGCGAGGAGTTTGCGCGCCTCTCCGCAGGCAACCCCCATGCCAGTTTCGCTGTGCGCTCGTCGGCCACGGCCGAGGATCTGCCCGACGCATCCTTTGCCGGTCAGCAGGAAACCTTCTTGAATGTGCACGGCATCGAAGAGGTGCTGCACAAGATGAAGGAGGTGTTTGCCAGCCTCTACAACGACCGCGCCATCAGCTACCGCGTGCACAAGGGCTTTGCGCACGATGTGGTGGCCCTGTCGGCCGGCGTGCAGCGCATGGTGCGTTCCGACCTGGGCGCGGCGGGTGTGATGTTCACCATCGATACCGAGAGCGGATTCGAGGACGTGGTGTTCATCACGTCGAGCTACGGCCTGGGCGAGACGGTGGTGCAGGGCGCCGTGAACCCCGACGAGTTCTACGTGCACAAGCCCATGCTCAAGGCGGGCAAGCAGGCGGTGATCCGCCGCAACCTGGGTTCCAAGCTGATCCAGATGGTGTTCTCCACCCCCGAGGAGAAGGCCGCCTCGGGCAAGCTCATCAAGACCACCGACGTGCCCGCCGAGCTGCGCAACCGTTACTCGCTCACCGACGCCGACGTGCAGCAACTGGCGCAGTACGCGCTGGTGATCGAGCAGCACTACGGCCGCCCCATGGACATCGAGTGGGGCAAGGACGGCGAAGACGGTCTGCTCTACATCCTGCAGGCGCGCCCCGAGACGGTGAAGAGCCAGGTGCAGGGCCAGGCCGAGCTGCGCTACAAGCTCAAGGGCACGGGCCCGGTGCTGGCCGAGGGCCGCGCCATTGGCCAGAAGATCGGCACCGGCCCGGTGCGCCTGGTGCACAACATTTCCGAGATGGACAAGGTGCAGCCCGGCGACGTGCTCGTCACCGACATGACCGACCCCAACTGGGAGCCCGTGATGAAGCGCGCCAGCGCCATCGTCACCAACCGGGGTGGGCGCACCTGCCACGCCGCCATCATCGCGCGCGAGCTGGGCATTCCTGCCGTGGTGGGCTGCGGCAACGCCACCGACAAGCTGAGCGACGGCACCCTGGTCACCGTGAGCTGCGCCGAAGGCGACACCGGCCACATCTACGACGGCCTGCTGGAGACCGAGGTGACCGAGGTGCAGCGCGGCACCATGCCCCCCATCAAGACCAAGATCATGATGAACGTGGGCAACCCGCAGCTCGCCTTCGACTTCGCCCAGCTGCCCAACGAGGGCGTGGGCCTGGCGCGGCTGGAGTTCATCATCAACAACAACATCGGCGTGCACCCCAAGGCCATCCTGGACTACCCGGCGGTGGATGCCGACCTGAAGAAGGCGGTGGAATCCGTGGCGCGCGGCCATGCCTCGCCCCGCGCCTTCTACGTCGACAAGGTGGCCGAGGGCGTGGCCACCATCGCGGCGGCCTTCTGGCCCAAGCCGGTGATCGTGCGCCTGTCGGATTTCAAGTCCAATGAATACCGCAAGCTCATCGGCGGCAGCCGCTACGAGCCCGAGGAAGAAAACCCCATGCTGGGCTTCCGGGGCGCGGCGCGCTATGTGAGCGCGGACTTCGGCGAGGCCTTCGCCATGGAGTGCGAGGCGCTCAAGCGCGTGCGCAACGACATGGGCCTGACCAACGTGCAGGTGATGGTGCCCTTCGTTCGCACGCTGGGCCAGGCCGAGCGCGTCACGCAGCTGCTGGCGCAGCATGGCCTCAAGCGCGGCGAGAACGAGCTCAAGCTCATCATGATGTGCGAGATCCCGAGCAACGCCATCCTGGCCGAACGCTTCCTGGAATTCTTCGACGGCTTCTCCATCGGCTCGAACGACCTGACCCAGCTCACCCTGGGCCTGGACCGCGACTCGGGCCTGGAGCTGCTGGCGCAGGACTTCGACGAGCGCGACCCGGCCGTCGAGGCGCTGATCCACCTGGCCATCAAGGCCTGCCGCGCGCAGGGCAAGTACATCGGCATCTGCGGCCAGGGCCCCAGCGACCACCCCGACTTTGCCCAGTGGCTGGCCCAGGAAGGCATCACGTCCATCTCGCTCAACCCGGACAGCGTGATCGCCACCTGGAAGCAGCTGGCGCTCTGAGCCTCGGACGCGTTCTTTATCCGGTGCCGCAGCCATAACACCATGATGCAGCAGCCACCGCCGTCCCACGAGGCCGAGATGGCGGGCCCGTTCCCGCCTGATCTGCACGATGTGCGGCATCTGCGGCTCAAGGCGGGCCTGCTGCTGCTGTGGGCGCTGGTGTCGTTCGTGGCGATGTACTTTGCCCGCGACCTGGAAGCCATCGTGGTCGGTGGCTGGCCCCTGGGGTTCTGGGTGGCGGCGCAAGGGGGCGTGCTGGTGTTCATTGCCATCGTCGTGGCCTATTGCTGGGCCATGAACCGCTTTGAACGGCAGGATGCCGCACAGGCCGAACGGATGTCGGCACCTTCGGCGCCACCATCCCGCCCCCATGGCTGAATACGGCGCGGCGGGCGGCGACAAGGCCTACCTCTGGCGGCTGCACCGCATCCTGGCGATGTATGTGCTGGGGGTGCTGGGTTTCCTGGTGCTGATGACCTGGGCGGAGGGCCGGGGCCTGTCGCGCCACTGGATCGGGCCCATCTTCCTTTTCCTCTCGGTCATGGTGTATGCCGGTATCGGTGTCTATGGGCGCACCACCGACGCCGAGGAGTACTACGTGGCCGGGCGGCGGATTCCGCCCATGTACAACGGCATGGCGGCGGCGGCCGACTGGATGAGCGCGGCCTCGTTCATCAGTCTCTCGGGCGCGCTGTACCTGCAGGGCTTCTCGGGCACGCCGGGGCACGCCGGGGGGCTGGCCTACCTGCTGGGCTGGACGGGTGGTTTTTGCCTGGTGGCCATTCTGGTGGCACCGCATCTGCGGGCCATGGGCTTGTATACCGTGCCCGATTTCTTCCAGGTGCGTTTTGGCGGGCGCTGGCCCCGGGTGATTGCCGCGCTGGCTGCCGTGGTGTGCTCGTTCACCTATGTGGTGGCACAGATCTATGGCGTGGGCCTGATCGCGTCGCGCCTGACCGGCGTGCAGTTCGAGATCGGCATCATGCTGGGCCTGGGCGGGGTGCTGCTGTGTTCCTTTCTGGGGGGCATGCGTGCCATCACCTGGACGCAGGTGGCGCAGTACGTGGTGCTGCTGCTGGCCTTTCTGATTCCCGTATCGTGGCTGGCCTACAAGCAGCTCGGCAACCCGGTGGCACCCCTGGTGTATGGCACGCAGATCGGCAAGATTGCCGACATGGAGGCGGAACTGCTGGCTTCGTCGGCCGAATACCAGGTGGTGGCGGCGTACCTTGAACGGGCACGCGACTATGAGGCCCGCCTGCAGAACGTGGACGTGGCGCTGGAGGATGAGCGCGTCGCCATCCGGGAAAGAATCCGCGTGCTGCGCGCCAAGAATGCCGATGTCGGCCTGATCGTTGCCGCCAGCCGCGAGCTGGCCGCGCTGCCGCGCGACGCTGCGGCGGCGCGCGAGCGCTGGACCCGGCTGATGCAGGAGAACTACGAGCGCGCGCAGCCGCTGGGGGGGCTGCCGCCCCACAGCCATGCGTATGCGGGCTACCCCGACGGCACCCCCGAGGAGCAGCAGGCCTACACCGAGTCGCGGCGCAATTTCCTGGCGCTCATGTTCTGCCTGATGGTGGGCACGGCCGGGCTGCCGCACCTGCTCATGCGCTACTACACCTCGCCCACCGTGGCCGGGGCGCGCGCTTCGGTGGCGTGGTCGCTGTTCTTCATTGCCCTGCTGTACCTCAGCGCACCGGCGCTGGCGGTGCTGGTGAAGTTCGAGGTGATGAACAACCTGGTGGGCAGCCATTTCGACGCCTTGCCGAACTGGATCGCGCAGTGGGCGCGGGTCGATGCATCGCTGTTGTCGATCGAAGACATGAACGGCGACGGCATCGTGCAGTTTGGCGAGATCCGCCTGGGCGCCGACCTCATCATGCTGGCCACGCCGGAACTGGGCGGCTTGCCCTATGTGGTGTCGGGCCTGGTGGCTGCCGGCGGGTTGGCGGCGGCCTTGTCCACCGCCGATGGCCTGTTGCTCACCATCAGCAACGCCCTGGTGCGCGACCTGTATTTTCAGGCCAGGCCGCGCAATGCCTCGCCCGAGCAGCGCGTGATACTGACCAAGTTCACGCTGCTGGCCGTGGCGCTGGCGGCGGCTTTTGTGGCTGCGCTCAAGCCGTCGGATATCTTGCCGCTGGTGTCGGCGTCGTTCTCACTGGCAGCCTCGGCGTTTGTGCCGGTGATGGTGCTGGGTATTTTCTGGCGCGGCACCACGCGCCAGGGCGCCGTGGCCGGAATGCTCTGCGGCCTGGGCCTGGCGGCCTATTACATGCTCTCGCACGTGCCCAGCCTGCGCGCCACTTTGCCGCACTGGCTGCTGGCCGACGGACTGTGGTTTGGTATCCAACCCATTTCGGCCGGGGTGTTTGGCGTGCCCGCCGGGCTGGTGTCGGCCGCGCTGGTGAGCTGGCTGACCCGGCCGCCGCCACTGCGGCCCCCGGTGCGCTTGGAGATGTAGGCGGCAGGCCCAGGCGATGGGCCTGCCGTTGCGCGGTATCCGCAGCCCTTGAAGTCGGCGTGGCCGAAGCCAGTGACCGCCGCGCTGGCGGTGTTCCCCTTCCCGCATCGCGCAGCAAGGCGAGAGAAGGTGCGAAGCGCCACAGGGGGTGTATTTAGTTCAGCGCCCGGTCTTGAGCAGTTCCACGTCGAACTTCAGCGTGGCATTGGGCGGGATCACGCCACCGGCGCCGCGTGCGCCATAGCCCAGTGCTGCCGGGATGATCAGGGTGCGCTGGCCGCCGATTTTCATGCCCTGCACGCCTTCATCCCAGCCCTTGATGACCATGCCCGCGCCCAGGCCAAACACGAAGGGGTCATTGCGGTCGCGGCTGGAGTCGAACTTGGCGCCCTGCACGCCGTCGTTGTATAGCCAGCCGGTGTAGTGCACGGTGACCTGCTGGCCCTTGGTTGCCTCGGCGCCGTCGCCCACGGTGGTGTCTTCGTATTGCAGTCCGGATGCGGTGGTGGTGAATGCCATGGCGGGTTCCTTTTCGTTTGCTATAAAAACAATAGCTTCCAGCGCTTGATGGTATTGCGCTGGAAGCCAATTTCTTTCAAAAATATCCCGGTCTCCGGGGTGGGGGTGTGGCTTATTTTTTGGTGCGGCCTGCGGCCCAGCGGTTGGCAAAGGCCTGTACGTCGCTCAGCCGTTTGAGCAGGTCGCTGCCCGAGGCGGTGACGGCATAGCCATCGCTGCCATGGTCGATCAGGCCGACTTCACGCAGTTCCTTGATGCGGGTATTGAGCGTGTTGGGCGTGATGCCGCCGACGCTGTCCTGCAGCAGCCGGAAGGTTTGCGGGTGGCCATCGCGCAGTGCCCACAGCACGCGCAGGGCGTACCGGCACTCCAGCCGTTCGAACAATTGGAAAATGGCGATGTTTTCTTTGGAGCTCATAGGGCTTCTCCTTGCGCATGACGGGATGGGGCGGCGGTACGGGGTTCCAGGGCGCGTGACGCACTATAGCGCCGAACCAGATTTGCTACAAGTTTAATAGCTCCAAACGCATACCAGAAGCGCGCGTGTGCGAGAAAAACGCACAAGCCCCTCAAGTGTTGCAACTCCGCCACGGAATGCTCTGGCATCATCCGCGTGCCCGGTGCTGCGGGCGGGCCCGGCCTGCGGTGGGTGGCGGGCGCTTTTGAAGGAATTTCCATGACAGCTTCTTCCCCTGCTGCGGCCCCAACGCCCGACCCGGCACTGCCGCTGAGCGGCCTGCGTGTGGTCGAGTTCTCGCACATGGTCATGGGTCCCACCTGCGGCATGGTGCTGGGGGACCTGGGCGCCGAGGTCATCAAGGTCGAGCCCATCGAGGGCGACCGCACGCGCCACCTGCTGGGCGCCGGGGCGGGCTTCTTCCCCTTGTTCAACCGCAACAAGAAAAGCATCGCCATCGACCTGCGCCACCCCGAGGGCCAGGCCGCGGCGCGTCGGCTCGCGCTGTCGGCCGACGTGGTGCTGCAGAACTTCAAGCCGGGCGCGCTGGCGAAATACGGGCTGGACTACGCGAGCCTGAGCGCGGAGAACCCGCGTCTCATCTACGTCAATCACACCGGCTTTCTGCCCGGCCCCTACGAGCACCGCACGGCGCTCGATGAAGTGGTGCAGATGATGGGCGGGCTGGCCTACATGACGGGCCGCCCGGGGGACCCGCTGCGCGCGGGCTCCAGCGTGAACGACATCATGGGCGGCATGTTTGGGGCCATTGGCGCCATGGCGGCGCTGATGCAGCGCGGCATCACCGGGCGCGGGCAGGAGGTGGATTCCGCCCTGTTCGAGAACAACGTTTTCCTTGTCGGCCAGCACATGCTGCAGTACGCGGTCACCGGACAACCGGCGGCGCCCATGCCCGAGCGCATCTCCTCCTGGGGGCTGTACGACGTGTTCAGCGTCAAGGACGGGGAGCAGATTTTTCTGGCGGCGGTGAGCGATGCGCAGTGGGACACCTTCTGCGATGCTCTGGGTTTTGCCGACCTCAAGGCCGACCCGCGGCTGGCCACCAACAACGACCGCGTGCGCCAGCGCGCCACGATGCTGCCCGCGTTGCGCCAGCGCCTGGCCGGGCGCACGGCAGCGGAACTGTCTGCACTGTTCGAGCGCAATGGCCTGCCGTATGCCCCTATCGTGCGGCCCGAGCAGCTCTACGACGACCCGCACCTCAACGCCACGGGCGGCCTGGCCGACATCACCCTGCCCGACGGCGAGCGCGCCGGCCAGACGGCCCGCACCACGCTGTTCCCGCTGCGCATGGACGGCCAACGCCTGGGCGTGCGCCTGCAGCCGCCCCGGCGGGGCGAGCACACGCAGTCTTTGCTGGAAGGCCTGGGCTACACGCCCGAACAGGTGCAGGCGCTGCGCGACGGCGCGGCCGTGGCTTGATTTGCGGCATTTTTGGGCTATGGCGCTTGCCAGTCGGGCGCTGGATGCTATTGAGCTAATAGCAATTCGGATGCGCCCACCCTGGGCTTGATCAGGGCAGAGGGTTGATGCTCAACGCCAGCAGGGCCGAAAGCTGGCACAGCGGCCGCCCCGAGCTTTGCTGGAGCGCGTTGAACGCCGCCTGCACGGCTTGCAGGTCGCGCTGGCTGGCGGGTGCGCGGGCGATGGCGCCAGCGGCCACGAGGCGGGCCACGACGTCGCTGGTCAGCAGGAAGGTGTCCTTGCCGGCCAGGCGCAGGAACCCGGCCGCCGAGCGCCCGCCCAGGCGCGCGCCGCGCTCGGCCAGCAGGCGCCACAGGCCAATGGTGTTGGTGCCGGGCCAGTCGGCGATGAATGCGCCAAAACTGCAACCCTGTTCCTGGCGGATGTCCAGGATGAACCGGGCGTTGTGCGGAATGGTCTGCAGCTTGGCGCGGTCGCGGATGAGACGGGTATTCTGCATGTGCGCTTCGAGCTGCTCCGGGCCGAGCCGCGCCATCTGCTCGGGCGCAAAGTCCGCAAAGGCGGCTTCGAATTCGGGCCATTTGGCGTCGACCACCGTGTGCCGCATCCCGGCCTGGAACACGCGCTGGCTCATGGCGGAAAGATAGCGGTCGTCGCCCTTGCGCCGCAGCGCGTCGGGGGACAGTGGCTGGGGCAGGAAGGCTTCCAGCGCGGCATCGGAGGCGAAGCGCGCGCGCACGGTGCCGTAGAGCCAGGGGTAGTCGAGGGGCATGGGGATTCTCGTCCGGCGGGCACAAAAAAACCCGGTCCCATGGTGGCGGGGCCGGGCTCTGGAGGCTGTGCTTACAGCGAATCGATGAAGCTGCGCAGCTTGTCGGAGCGGCTGGGGTGCTTGAGCTTGCGCAGCGCCTTGGCCTCGATCTGGCGGATGCGTTCGCGCGTCACGTCGAACTGCTTGCCCACTTCTTCCAGCGTGTGGTCGGTGGACATCTCGATGCCGAAGCGCATGCGCAGCACCTTGGCTTCGCGGGGGGTCAGGCCGTCGAGGATGTCCTTGACCACGTCGCGCAGACCTGCCTGCATGGCGGCGTCGATGGGGGCGGTGTTGGCGCCGTCCTCGATGAAGTCGCCCAGGTGGCTGTCGTCGTCGTCGCCGATGGGCGTTTCCATGGAGATCGGCTCCTTGGCGATCTTCATGATCTTGCGGATCTTTTCCTCGGGGATCTCCATCTTCTCGGCCAGCACGGACGCATCGGGTTCGAAGCCGAACTCCTGCAGATGCTGGCGCGAGATGCGGTTCATCTTGTTGATGGTTTCGATCATGTGCACCGGGATGCGGATCGTGCGCGCCTGGTCGGCGATCGAGCGGGTGATGGCCTGGCGGATCCACCACGTGGCGTAGGTCGAGAACTTGTAGCCCCGGCGGTATTCGAACTTGTCCACTGCCTTCATCAGGCCGATGTTTCCTTCCTGGATCAGGTCCAGGAACTGCAGGCCGCGGTTGGTGTACTTCTTGGCAATCGAGATCACCAGGCGCAGGTTGGCCTCGATCATTTCCTTCTTGGCGTCGCGCGAGGAGGCTTCCCCCTCATTCATGCGCTTGTTGATGCTCTTGAGCTCGGCCAGCGGCACCACCACGCGGGCCTGCAGGTCCATCAGCTTTTGCTGCAGGTCCTGGACGGGCGGAATGTTGCGGCCCATCACCGTACTCCAGGGCTTGCCCGCAGCGGCCTGTTTTTCAACCCACTTGAGGTTGAGCAGGTTGGCTGGGAAGTCCTTGATGAAGGTTTCCTGCGGCATGCCGCACTTGTCCACGATGATGCGGCGCAGCTCGCGCTCCTTCTTGCGCACGTCATCCACCTGGCCGCGCACCATGTCGCAGAGTTTTTCGATGGTCTTGGCGGTGAAGCGGATGGTCATCAGCTCGGTCGACAGGGCGTGCTGGGCTTTCATGTAGGCGGGCGTGCCGTAGCCTTCCTTGTCATAGACCTTGTGCACCTTCTCGAACAGTTCGCGGATGCGGTCGAAGCGGCGCAGGGCTTCGTTCTTGAGCTCTTCGAGCTTTTTGGTCAAGGCCTTGCTGCCGCCCTTGCCGTCATCGTCGTCGTCCTCGTCGAATTCGTCGAAGTCTTCCTCGGCCACGTAGTCGTCGGCCTCGTTGGGGTTGGAGAAACCGTCCACGATGGTGGAGATGACAACCTTGCCTTCGCGGATTTCCTCGCCCATGTTGAGGATTTCTGCAATGGTGGCGGGCGAGGCGCTGATGGCCTCCATCATCGCCATCAGGCCGCCTTCGATGCGCTTGGCGATCTCGATTTCGCCTTCGCGCGTGAGCAGCTCGACCGTGCCCATTTCGCGCATGTACATGCGCACCGGGTCGGTGGTGCGGCCGAATTCGCTGTCCACGGTGGACAGGGCGGCTTCGGCGGCTTCTTCGGCCTCTTCTTCGGTGGATGCCGTTTGTGCGGTGTTGGTCACCAGCAGGGTTTCGGCGTCGGGTGTTTGTTCGTACACCGCCACGCCCAGGTCGTTGAGCATGGAGATCACCACGTCCAGCGTCTCCTGGTCGACCAGCTTGTCGGGCAGGTGGTCGGAGATTTCGCCATGGGTGAGGTAGCCGCGCGTCTTGCCCAGCTTGATCAGGGTCTTGAGGCGCGAACGGCGCTTGGCCATGTCTTCCTCGGACAGGACGGTCTCGTCCAGGCCGAATTCCTTCATCAAGGCCCGCTCCTTGGCCTTGCTGATCTTCATGCGCAGGGGCTTGACCTTCTCGACCGCCGCCGCTGTCTCGGTGCTGTCCTCGGCTTCGCCTTCCAGGTCGGCTTCGATGTCGGACAGATCGGTGTCGTCGCCGTCGCTGGATTCAGCGGCCGCCTTGGGCTTGCGTCCGCGCTTGGCCGGGGCTTTGGTTGCGGCATCGCCCGCTGCCTTGGCAGGGCGGCCCGGGCGTTTCTTGGGCGTCTCGGCGGCGTCTGCTTCCACTGCGGTCTTGGCGCGGGCGGTCTTGGTTTCTTCGGGAGCGGTTGTCTTGGCGGAAGTCTTGGTCACGGGCACAGTTTTGGCTTTCTTGGCCACCGGGGCCGCTGCGGCGCTCTTTTTGGCGGGCGTGGCAGTCTTGGCCGGTGGTTTCTTGGCGGTTGCGGAAGCGGCCTTGGCGGCGGTGCCGGGGGTGGACTTGGGCGACTTCGCGGACTTTTGAGCGGGCATGGACAACCTCAAAATCAAAAAAGAGACAAAGAAAACGCAAGCGCCACGGATCCCGGCGCGGGAGGCACGGCAAAGGCAGAGCCTTCGCGGTTCGAGGAGTGGATCCTCGGGGGCAAGATGTCTGGGCGAACATTTGGTGTGCAGTCCTTGCGGTATGTTGGGCGGTTGTGCGTGTGTGTCACGGTGGCCCGGCCCGGAGGTGCTGCTGTCGCTCTTGCCGACAAACCTTACATTATACCGATGGCTGACTATTTCAAGATGGTTTGACCATTTTGGCTTGCAGTGCGTTGCGTTTTTGCTCTAGCGTGCGGTAGCGCTCCAGCGCACTGGGGTCCTGGGTGGCCTGTGCGATCAGTATTTTTTGCTGGGCCTTGATGTCGTCGATCAGCATGCGATCAAGCAGGTCGCGCAGTTCCAGGCGCAGTTCCTGCAGGTCGCCCTCGGTCTGGGCGTGGGATCCGGTCATCACCTTCTGTGCCAAAGTCTCGCAGGCGTGGCCGCTCAGGCTTTCGCGCAGCACGGCCCAGGGCAGGGCGCCCTGGGTGTGGAACTGGTCTTCCAGCCAGGCAAACAGCGGCCCATGCGGTGCGGGCTGGGCACACAGCACGGCATGATCTTCATGGCCCAGGTGTTCCAGAAAATCCATGTGCGACAGCAGCAGTCGCGCTGCATGGTCGATGCGTCCCGTTGCGGGGCTGCGGGGCAGGCGCGGCTGGGGCGGCCACGGGCTGTCGTCCTTTTTTGCCCAGCGGCCGGCCTTCCAGCCGCCGCTTTTGCGTGTGCTGGTATGGGCGGGGTATCCGCCGTCGCCTGGCGCAAACCAGCCTGCGTCCGGCGGGGGGCTGTCCCAGGACGGTGCAGCGGGGACAGCGCCGACAGGGCGGCGTGCAGCGTCCCGCGCATGGGCTTGTTTCCACAGGTCGGTGAGATCGTGTGCATCGAGCTGGGCTCGCTCTGCCAGCTCGCCCAGCAGTTGGCGCTTGAGTGCGCCGTCCGGCAGCAGGCTCCACAGGGGGCGGGCATTGCTGGCCATGTGGGCGCGTCCTTCGGTGGTGCCCAGGTCGCAGCCCTCGCTGGCGGCATCGAGCAGGAATCGGCTCAGAGGTACGGCGTCACCGATCAGGCGGGCGAAGGCGTCGCTGCCATGGGCGCGCACAAAGCTGTCCGGGTCGTGTTCGGCGGGCAGGAACAGGAACTTGATACTGCGCGTATCGCTCGCGTGCGGCAGGGCGCCGTCGAGGGCCTTGCGGGCTGCGCGTCGGCCTGCGCTGTCGCCATCGAAGCTGAACACCACCGTGTCCGTAAAGCGCAGGAGCTTTTGCACATGGTCCGGGGTGCAGGCCGTGCCCAGGGTGGCGACGGCGTTGGGAAAACCCAGCTGCGCCAGCGCGACCACGTCCATGTAGCCCTCGGTGACCAGCGCATAGCCCTGTTCCCGGATGGCGGTGCGCGCCTCGAACAGGCCATACAGCTCGCGGCCCTTGTGGAACACCGGGGTCTCGGGCGAGTTGAGGTATTTGGGTTTGTCGTCGCCCAGCACCCGCCCGCCAAAGCCGATGCATTCGCCCTTGACGTTGCGGATCGGGAACATCACGCGGTCGCGGAATCGGTCGTAGCGCTTGTCGCCGTCGTCCGGATTGACGATGACCAGGCCGCTTTCTTCGAGCAGCGGGTCGTCGTACTGGGGAAATACGCTGGCCAGGCTGCGCCAACCCTCGGGCGCATAGCCTAGCCCGTAGTCCCGGGCGACCTGGCCGGAAACGCCCCGTCCCTTGAAATAGGCGATGGCCCGCGGAGACTCGCGCAACTGGCGGCGGTAAGCCTCGGCGGCTTTTTCCAGGACATCGGTCAGTGTGGCCTGCTTCTGCCGGGCGGCGGCGGCGCGCTCTTTTTCCTGCGGCGAGATGTCGTCGTCCGGTACCTGCAGGCCCACTTGTTGCGCCAGGTCCTGTACCGCCTCGACAAAGCCCATGCCGGCATGTTCCATGAGAAAACCAATGGCATTCCCGTTTTTGCCGCAGCCAAAACAATGGTAGAACTGCTTGGACGGACTGACGCTGAACGACGGAGATTTCTCGCCATGGAAGGGGCACAGCCCCATGAAATTGGCGCCGCCTTTTTTCAGGGGAACGTAGCGGCCCACGATGTCGACCACATCAACGCGCGCAAGCAGTTCCTGAATAAAAGACTGAGGGATCGTCACGCGGCTATTGTCCGCGTAAACTGGATGTTACTTATGGTTGCAACCCGGGGCTGTCGATGTCGTTGAACACAATCCGGATGCGGTACGGGTGGCTTTTGCCCGTGCTGGCGGTCGTCGGGTGGGCCTTGCTGGTATCTCCGGCGCAAGCCGTGCAAGCCACCTTGCGGGTGCTGGCCTGGTCCGGTTATGCCGACCCGGACCTTGTGGCAGTGTTTGAAAAACGTCACGGCGTGCGCGTGGAAGTGACCACGGTCGGTTCAGACGATGTTTTGCGCGCCAAGCTTGCCGACACCAGGGCACCTGCTTTTGACGTGGTGGCCGCCAATACCGTGGAGATTGCACGCTTTGTGGAGTTGCAGCAGCTGGCGCCCCTGGCCATGGCCGACATTCCCAATGCGGCGCGGCAATTGCCCCGGTTTCAAAAGCTCGATGCCATTGCCGGCATCACGCGGCAGGGGCAGGTGTATGCCGTGCCTTATACCTACTCCGAGATGGGGCTGATCTATGACCGCCAGCAACTGCGGGAGCCGCCCGATTCGCTGGCTGCGCTGTGGGACCCCCGCTGGCAAGGGCAGGTGCTGGCGTTTGATGGCGGCAGCCACGCTTTTTCGTTGGCGGCGCTGCACCTGGGGTTGCCCCCTTTTCACATCGATCCGGCGCAGTGGGGGGCGGTGTCCCGGGATCTGGTGGCGCTGCGGCGCAATGTGCTTTCGCTCTATACGCTTCCGGAAGAATCCCTCGATCTGTTTCGCAGGCATGGGGTGGCGGTGATGCATGCCAACTATGGGCAGCAGCAGCTCAAGTTGTTTCAGGATGCCGGACTGGATGTGGGCTATGTGGTGCCCCGAGAGGGGGCGCTGGCGTGGCTGGACTGCTGGGCGATCTCCAGCCGCTCCCGGCAGCAGCCCCTGGCGGCGCAGTGGATCAACTACATGCTCGAACCCCAGGTGGGCCGCGAACTCACGCGCCGCCAGGGGCTGGCCAACACGCTGGAAGAGCCGCAAGGGCTGGCAGGCGGCGTGGTGAAAGGGCCCATTCTGTGGCTGCAACCCCTGGAAGATACGGAGCGGCGAGAACGGCAGTGGCAGCGCATCGTTTCGGGTGACCGGCCCGAGAGGTTCTGACGCATGCGCTGGACCATTGGCTTTCGTCTCGGGTTCCTGCTGGCCTGTTTCAGCCTGGGTGCGGCGCTGCTGGTGGGCTATTTCACTTTTGCAGCCGGGCGTGACATGCTCAACGATCGTGCCCGCAGCACCCTGCTGGCGACCACGCAGATCCTGACGCAACATCTGCAGACCGGGTTTGGCAGCGTGGCGCGCGACACTTCCCTGCTGGCCTCCCTGGTCGCGCAGACCCAGGACAGGGATGCACCGGGTGCGGCCCAGGTGCTGGACAAGGATCGCCTGGCCAGCGCTTTCCGGGCGATGCTGACGGCCCGCCCGGCGTACCTGCAGATCCGCTGGATCAGCGCGCAGGACCATGGCCTGGAGTTGGTGCGTGTAGAGCGCTCTGACCGGGGTCTGGTACGTATCGAGGGCGATGCGCTGCAGGAGAAAGCCCATTTCCCCTTTGTGTTCGAAACGCTCAAGCTCGGTGCAAATGCGATCTACATGTCCGAATTCGGCCTGAACCACGAAGGCGGCATGGACCAGGGTGCCGGACAGCCGGTTTTCAACATGGCTACCAGCGTTGTGCAGGGCGGGCGTGTGCTCGGCGTGGTTGTCATCCGGGTGGCTGCCGATGGGTTCTTTGCGAATTTCAGCGCTGGACTGCCCATGCCCTATGCCTTTTATCTGACCAACCGCTGGGGCGATTTTCTGGTGCACGCCGACCGGCAGCAGGCCTATGGGTTCGACCGAGGGCAGCGCATTCTGGCGCAGGACCGCATGCCGGAGATCGGGCAGATTGTGGAGGGCCACCGCCGCCAGGTGGTGATGGAGCACCCGGGCATTGACGGCAATCCCCAGGCGCTGGCCTTTGTGCGCATGCCGTTGGGTTTCCAGGAAGATGGGCGTTTTCTGGTCGTTGGCTTGTCGCAACCCATGGCCGTGATCCAGAGCGAGGTGGTCGGGCTGGGGTACAGCATTCTCAAGGTGCTGCTGGTGCTGTGCCTGGCGGGGCTGTTGCTGGCGGCCTGGGTGTCCCGCGTGGTGACCGGGCCGCTCCAGTCCATGGTGCGGGCCACCCGCGCATTTTCGCAGGGGCGCGCCCATGGGGCGTTGCCCGTGCACCGGCACGATGAGCTCGGTGATCTGGCCCGCAGTTTCAGCGACATGGAGCAGCAGATTGGCCTGCAGATGGCCGAGCTCAATGCCAGCCGCGATGCCATGACCCACCTGGCCTATCACGACGCGCTGACCGGCCTGCCCAACCGCCGCATGTTCGAGCAGCAGTTGGCGCAGGCGCTGGAGATGGCGCGCCGCAGCGGCAGGCCGTGCGCGCTGCTGTTTGTGGACCTGGATGATTTCAAACCCATCAACGACAACCTGGGCCATGCCGTGGGCGACGCCGTGCTCAAGGCCACGGCGCGAACCATCCGCGGCGCTGTGCGCCAGGTCGATACGGTGGCGCGACTGGCGGGTGACGAATTTACCGTGCTGTGCGAGAACGTCGATTCTGACGCCGCCGCCGAGCAGATTGCGCACAAGCTGCAGCTGGCTTTCGAGCCGCCGCTGGACATCCACGGCAAACCCTATGCAGTGCGGGCCAGTATTGGCCTGAGCATGTTCCCGCGCGATGCCCAGGATGCCCATACCCTGCTGGCCAGCGCCGATGCTGCCATGTACCGGGTCAAAATGAGCCGCCGCAACGGCATTGCGTAGTTTTCTTCCCTTTCTTCGCCCGACCCATGACATCCATCTTTGACCAGAACCTTCCGCGCACCGCCGCCAACTTCGCGCCCCTGTCGCCCCTGGGCTTCATCGAGCGCACGGCCGAGGTGTACCCCGAGCGCCTGGCCATCGTGCATGGCAGCCTGCGCCAGACCTGGGCGCAAACCTATGCCCGCTGCCGCCAGCTGGCCAGTGCGCTACGGCGCAGCGGCATCGGCAAGAACGATACCGTGGCCGTCATGCTGCCCAACACCCCGCCCATGGTGGAGGCGCACTTTGGCGTGCCCATGGCGGGGGCGGTGCTCAATGCCATCAACACCCGGCTCGATCCGGAAACCGTGGCCTTCATGCTGGACCATGGCGAGGCCAGGGCCGTGATCGTGGACCCGGAGTTCGCCCCGGTCATGGCCAAGGCCCTGGCCCTGCGCAAGAACCCGGCGCCGCTGTTGGTGATCGATGCGGAAGATGCCCTGTATGGCCCCGCCAGCCAGCTGCTGGGCAACACGACCTACGAGGCCTTCCTGGCCACCGGGGATGCCGCGTTCGCCTGGGATCTGCCGTCTGACGAGTGGGATGCCATTGCCCTCAACTACACGTCAGGCACCACGGGCAACCCCAAGGGCGTGGTCTACCACCATCGGGGCGCGGCGGCCAATGCCATCAGCAACGTGCTGGAATGGGACATGCCCAAGCACGCCGTGTACCTGTGGACGCTGCCCATGTTCCACTGCAATGGCTGGTGTTTCCCGTGGACGGTGGCGGCGCGCGCCGGCGTCAACGTGTGCCTGCGCCGCGTGGATGCGCAAGCCATTTTTGATGCGATGCGTGAGCACGGCGTGACGCACTATTGCGGTGCGCCCATCGTGCACGGCTTGCTGGTCAATGCGCCCGAGGCCATGAAGTCGGGTGTGCCCGCAGGCGTCCGGGCCATGGTGGCGGGCGCGGCGCCCCCGGCCTCGATGATTGAGGGGATGGAGAAAATGGGGTTCGATTTGACCCATGTCTATGGCCTGACGGAGGTGTACGGCCCCGCCACGGTGTGCGCCAAACACGAGGCGTGGGACCAGCTCGACATTGGCGAGCGCGCCCGCCTCAACGCCCGCCAGGGCGTGCGCTACCACCTGGAGCGCGATGTGCGCGTGCTCAACCCTGAAACCATGCAGCCTGTGCCACAAGATGGCGAAACCATGGGCGAGATCATGTTCAAGGGCAACATCGCCATGAAGGGCTACCTGAAGAACCCGCAGGCGACCGAAGAAGCCTTTGCCGGTGGCTGGTTCCACAGCGGCGACCTGGCGGTGCAGTACCCCGACGGCTACATCAAGATCAAGGACCGCAGCAAGGACATCATCATCTCGGGCGGCGAGAACATCTCGTCCATCGAGGTGGAGGATGTGCTCTACCGCCACCCCGATGTGCTGGCCGCTGCCGTGGTCGCCAAGCCCGATGCCAAGTGGGGCGAAACGCCGTGCGCCTTCGTCGAATTGAAACTGGGCGCGCAGGCCACGCCGCAAGACATCGTGGCGCACTGCAAGAAGCACCTGGCTGGCTTCAAGGTGCCGCGTGCGGTGGTGTTTGGCGAGTTGCCCAAGACCAGCACGGGCAAGATCCAGAAGTTCGAGTTGCGCAAACGCGCCGGGTCGGCTGATGCCATTGATGTCTGATCGCCCTGCACGGCCCTACGGGCGGCGCAGGGGATGGATTGCTATATTGTTTGTAGCTTCCAGCGCTTGACCATCAAGCGCTGGAGCCTGTTTTTATCAAAATCAGTCACCCATGACCACTCCCTCGCGCCGGGGGTCGGCACCGCCCAGCCACAGGGTCTTGCCATGGGCCTGGCCGCGGGTAATGGCCTGCAGGCCGCTGGTCATGTTCATCTCGCGCACCTCGGCGCCGCGTTCGCGCAGCGCCTGCACCGTGGCGGGCGGGAAGCGTTTTTCCTCCAGCAGCGAAGGGCCGTTGAGTGAGGCGAAGTTGGGCAGGTCGATGGCTTTTTGTGGCGTCAGCCCCCAGTGGAGCACGCCATACAGCGTCTTGGCCGTGTAGTGGATGATGAGCGCGCCGCCCGGGCTGCCGCCGCTCATCAGCACCTGGCCCGTGGCCTTGTCGAGTACCAGCGTGGGCGCCATGGACGAACGGGGGCGCTTGCCGGGCTGCACGCGGTTGGCAATGGGCTGGCCTTGGGCGTCGGTGGGGGCAAAGCTGAAATCGGTCAGTTCGTTGTTGAGCAGAAAGCCCCCGCTGCGGGCCGCGTTGGTGGTCACCATCTGCCGCGAACCAAAGGCGTCCTCGATGGTGGTCGTCATGGCCAGCGCGTTGCCCAGGCTGTCCACAATGCTGATGTGGCTGGTGCCGTATTCGGGCTGGTCGGGCATGGGGGCCTGGCTGGTCTTGAGGGGGCCGGGGGTGCCGGGCTGGGCCACTTTCATGCTTTGCGCGCCAATCAGCGCAGCGCGTTCGGCCAGGTAGGCAGGGTCCAGCAGGCGCATCCAGCTGCCGCCCGGGGGCTGCACGAAGTCGGGGTCGGCCACGTACAGGGCGCGGTCGGCAAAGGCCAGGCGCGAGGCCTCGGTGTACAGGTGCAGCCACTGGTGGGAGGGCAGGCCCTGGTCCAGCGGCAGGGTGGCGGCCTGGGTCTGGTTCAGGATGCCCAGGATTTGCCCGATGGCAAGGGCGCCGGAACTGGGCGGCGGAAAGCCGCAGAGGCGGTAGTCATGCTCGCGGGCGCGGTAGTCGTGGCACAGGGCCTCGCGCTTCTTGGGCTGGTAGCCCGCCAGGTCGGCCAGCGCGAGCCGGCCAGGATTGTTCGGGTGATTGCGCACCTTGTTGACGATGGCCTGGGCCAGCGGACCTTCGTAGAGGGCGGCGCTGCCCTGGGCGGCAATGCTGCGCAGCACGGCGGCCAGTTCGGGGTTCTTCAGCACGTGGCCCACAGGCCAGGGCTTGCCGCTGGCATCGTAGAAATAGGCTGCGGCCACAGGGTCTTTGCGCAGGTGCTTCTCGTTCGACAGCAGGGTGTGCAGCCGCGGGCTGACCTTGAAACCTTTTTCGGCCAGCACGATGGCCGGCTGGAACAGGGCGGCCCAGGGCATCTTGCCGTGTGCGCGGTGGGCCATCTCCAGCATGCGCAGGGTGCCGGGCACACCGACCGAGCGGCCGCCCACCACGCCGTCGTGGAAGGCCATGGGTTTGCCGTTGGCGTCAAGGAAAAGTTTTTCGTCCGCGCTGGCGGGCGCAGTCTCGCGGCCGTCGTAGGCTTCGATGGCCTGGCCGTCCGAGTGCAGCAGGAAGGCCCCACCGCCAATACCGCTGGACTGGGGTTCCACCAGGGTCAGGACCATCTGCACGGCGATGGCCGCATCGACGGCCGAGCCACCGGCCTTGAGTACCTGGTAACCGGCATCGGTCGCCAGCGGGTTGGCGGCTGCCACGGCAAACTGCGTAGTAGCCCAGCCGGGTTTTTCGGTGTAGCCCGAAGCGCCTTCGGGCTGTGCGGGCACGGTGTAGTGCAGCGTGGGGGAACTGGCGCAGCCTGCAAGCCAGGCGGCTGCGGCCAGCAGGCCGATACGGGACGCGGTGATGCGGTAAGGCATGGCAATCTCCAGGGGTCAAGGCGAAGCGGCCATGGTAAACGCCCCTGCGCGGTTGTGCCCGGCAGGCCAAGAAAGGAGTCAAGAAATTTAGGCTTTTTTGGCATCTAACGCTTGATGGATAAGCGCTATTAGCTATATAAATAGTAGCAATTTTCGAGGCCTTAGGCCACCCGTTCGGGGCTGGCCTTGCCGTCTTGCACCACGAAGCGGGCCAGGGTGTGGATGCCGCTGTCTTCGCGCAGCGGGGCGTCCACGCAGCGCAAGGTGGTGGTCCAGCGGGCCGGGGTCAGGTCGGCCAGGCCATAGCCGCGCTGGTCGCAGCGTGCCAGCAAGACATGGGGGTTGCGGCGGGCCACGGCATCCACCTTGTCTTGCGTGGTGCCCGAGCGGGAGGAGATCGAGGTGCCGCAGAATTCACTGGCCAGCGCGGGGCCGTCCGGTCGGTCGGGGTGGGCGGGTACGCGGCACACGTAGTTCTGGTGGATGTCGCCGCCCAGCAGCACGGTGTTGCGCGGTGCATGGCGTGCAATGGAATGCAGCAGGCGCTGGCGCGCGGCAGGGTAGCCGTCCCAGGTGTCGGTCGAGTGCAGGCCCGAGGGGTAGCGGCGTGGCGAGAACAGGGTGGTTTGCGCCAGCACGCTCCAGCGCGCCTGGGCTCGGGCATCCAGCGCCAGGCCCTGGTCCAGCCACTGCTCCTGCACCGGGCCGAGCATGCTGCGGACCGGGTCTTGCAGCGCGGCGCAGTCGTCGGGGCGCGTGGCACCGGCGCCGCTGGAGCGGGGGCTTCGGCAGGCCTGCAGGTTGCGGTATTGGCGGGTGTCGAGCAGGTGGATGTGGGCCAGTCGCCCCCAGTCCAGCCGCCGGTGCAGCGCAAAACCGGGCGCCGCCAGGCTGGATGCACGCAGCGGCATGTGCTCGTAAAAGGCCTGCCAGGCCGCAGTGCGCAGGGCCAGAAACGCGGCCGGATCGCCCTTGCCTGCACTGCCGGCATAGTCGTTCTGCACTTCGTGGTCGTCCCAGGTCACGGCCCAGGGGCAATGGGCATGGGCGGCCTGCAGGTGGGGATCGCTTTTGTGCAGGGCATGGCGGTCGCGGAAATCGGCCAGCGTGGTGGCATGGCGCAGGCTGTGCACGCGGGCCAGGCCTGTGGTGTCGTGGGGCGATGCGTATTCGTAGATATAGTCGCCCAGGAACAGCACCAGGTCGGGTGCATCGGCACACAGGTGGCGCCACGCGGCGTAGTGGCCGTGCTCCCAGCGCTGGCAGGACGCAAAGGCCAGGCGCAGGTGGCCGGACATTTGACCGGGGTGGGGTGCCGTGCGGGTGCGGCCAGTGCGGCTGATGGCGTCGCCCAGCATGAAGCGGTAGAAGTACCAGCGGTCGGGTGCCAGCCCGGTCAGCTCGACATGTACGCTGTGTCCCAGGGCCGCCAGGGCGGTGGCCGTGCCGTGGTGCACGATACGGCGGAAGGCTTCGTCATCGGCCACCTCCCAGCGCACGGTGACGGAATCGGGCAGGCTGGCGGGGGTTGTGGGCACAAGGCGTGTCCAAAGCACGACGCCTTGCGGTGTGGGGTCGCCACTGGCTACGCCCAGGCCAAAGGGGTCGTGCCGCAACTGCCCGCCCGCCCAGGCCCAGCGGGGCAGGGCAGCCATGGCCGCCGTGTTGCGGGCCAGGTGCAGGAACTGGCGACGCTGGTGCATGGGCAGGACGGTGGCCAGGGCGCCGCAGGGCGGGGTGCGCGGCTGCGTCAGGCAGGCAGCACGCGGTTCTTGCCGGAGCGCTTGGCCAGGTACATGGCCTGGTCGGCGCGGTGGATGGCCTCGGTCGCGGTCTCGGTGCTCGTCAACTGGGCCACACCGGCGCTGAAGGTGATGAGGATTTTTTCGTTGTTGCGCAGGAAAAAGCGCGTGGTCAGCTCACGCTGCAGGCGTTGCATGGCTTCCACCCCCTGGTCCAGGGCCGTGTCGGGAAGCACCACCACGAACTCTTCCCCGCCGTAGCGGGCCAGCATGTCCTGCGGGCGCATGACTTCGCGCACCACGGTGGCCAGGTGCACCAGGGCGGCGTCGCCGGACTCGTGGCCCAGCCGGTCGTTGATCTGCTTGAAATTGTCCACGTCGAGCAGGGAGACGCACAACGGCGTCTCGGTGCGCTGGGCGCGGGCGATTTCGCGCTCGATGACTTCATCGAGGCCCTTGCGGTTGAGCGAGCCCGTGAGGGGGTCGTGGCGTGCCTGGGTACTGACGCGGTCGAGTTCCTGTTGCAGCCGCTCCATCTCGGCCCGCTTCTCTTCGGTGCGCACGCGCAGGTCGGTAAGTTCGTCGCGCACCACGCGGCTGTCCAGCGCCATGGAACGGGTGGCGCCCACCAGTTCCTTGAGGACGGGCGTGATCTCTGCGAGCGAACTGGCACGGGCGATCTGTTCGGAATAGTGCTCCATCTTGTCCTGGTAGCCGCTGCTGGCCTGGGCCATGTCGGAGAGGCGCTCTATGAAGGTGGAGAGCATTTCCTTCATCTGCTCCTGGGCCTCGACCATGCGGCCCTTGGCCTCGGTCTGCTTGAAGATCACGTCTTTCAGGCGGCGTTGCACATCGTCCAGGCGGCGCAGGGTGAGCGGCTGTGCCGTGGCGGCCACCAGGGCCTCGGCCTGGCCCTGGAGCCAGTGGTCATCCAGGCTCAGGGCGGCAATGTTGCCAAACACCATGTGCAGCAATTCGAGCAGCATGGCACGCACGGACGCCTGGTCTTCGGCAGCGAAAGAGAGGCGGAAGCTGAAATTGGCCAGCATGATTTGCAGGGTGCTGACGGGCGGCGCAGGCTGGCGCAGGAATTTCACCAACTGCTCGCCCAGCATGTGGACGCGCGCGTCATCGCTGCTCAAGCCGTGCAAGGTATGTTCCACCAGGCGGGCCAGCTGTTCGGCCAGTTCTGGCATTACGGTGGCCGGGGTGCGGGCGGCAAGGACCGGAGGCGCCGCGGTGGGCGTGCCGAGGGGCTGTGCGTCGGCCCCGCTGACTTCGACGGGAGCGCTGGCACCGAGCTTGGCGTAGCCCACAAGCACGCCTTGCATGGCTTGCCAGTCTTTTTGGGCGATGGCCGTTTCAAACTGGCCTAGCAAACGCTTCTGTGCGGGTGTCTGTCCCGGGACAACCCGCAGGATCTGCCGTAACGGGCCTTCAGGAAATGGTGGCGGGGTGGTGCTGCCTGATATTTCGTCGTACAGCGTCCGGAAATTGTCCGGCGTGGGTGCCAGCCTGCGCAGGGCCAGTTGCTTGAGGGTTTCGCGCGCGATATCCGAAGGAGGTCTCTCGGCCATGAACAGCCACCGGGGCAGGAAATGCAGAAAGCAGCAAGTGTGACAGAGCACGCCAGGCTTGAACAGGGTGCGCGCAGCGCGTGCCTGCATGCACGTGGCGTTCGCTCTACACTTTGCGCCGCTCAGTTCACCATGACGAGTTTGCCCTGTACGCTGCGCGAGCCCATGTGGGCAAATGCGGCGGGCAGTTCTGCCATGGGCATGGTGCGGTCGATGACGGGCTTGATCTTTCCCTGGGCATACCACTGCGCCAGCTCCATCATCATGGCGGCATTGGCCTTGGGCTCGCGCTTGGCGAATTCACCCCAGAACACGCCCACGATGGAGGCGCCCTTGAGCAGGGGCAGGTTCAATGGCAGGGCCGGGATGGGGCCCGCTGCAAAACCCACCACCAGATAGCGGCCGCGCCAGGCAATCGAGCGGAAGGCCTGCTCGGCAAAATCGCCACCCACGGGGTCGTACACCACATCCGGGCCCTTGCCGCCCGTCAGGCGCTTGACGGCTTCGCGCAGGTCTTCGCTTTGGTAGTTGATGGTGCTGTCGGCACCGATCGAGGTGCACAGCGCGCATTTTTCATCCGTGGAAGCGGCGGCGATCACGGTGGCGCCCAGTGCTTTGGCAATCTGGATGGCGGCTGTTCCCACCCCCCCGGCAGCGCCCAGCACCAGCACGGTCTCGCCTGCCTTGAGCTGCGCCCGGTCCACCAGGGCATGGTGGGACGTGGCGTAGGTCATGATGAAAGCGGCTGCATCCACGTGGGAAAAACCAGGTGGCAAGGGCATGCACAGGGCTGCCGGGGCGATGGTGTGGGTGCCAAACCCGCCGGTGCCCGACAGGCAGGCGATGTTTTGACCCGGCTGGAGATGGGTCACACCGTCGCCCACGGCCTGTACCACGCCAGCGTACTCGGCCCCCGGCACAAACGGCAGCGGGGGTTTGATCTGGTACTTGTTCTGCACCATCAGCAGGTCGGGGAAGTTCAGGCTGGCGGCCTTGATCTCGACCAGCACTTCACCGGCTTTGGGGGCTGGTGTGGGCAACTCGGTCCAGGCCAGGGCCTCGACGCCAGTGGGGTTGGTGCATAGCCATGCGTGCATGAGGGGTGTCTCCAGTCGTTGCAAACCGGAATGATAGGTCGGCGCCTCAGGCGCCCGATGTCCCTTGAGCGACGCTGGCAGGGTGGCCCGCGCCGCGCTCATGCGCGCCTACAATCGCGCCACTCGATACCGCGCACCATGAAGATTCTTATTTCCAACGACGATGGCTATCAGGCGCCCGGCATCGTGGCGCTCCATGCGGCATTGGCCGCTGTGGCAGAGGTGGAAGTGGTGGCGCCTGAGCACAATAACAGTGCCAAATCCAATGCACTGACGCTGCATTCGCCGCTCTATGTGCACACGGCATCCAACGGGTTTCGCTATGTCAATGGCACACCGGCGGACTGCGTGCACATCGCGCTGACCGGCCTGCTGGGGTACCGGCCCGATCTGGTGGTCTCGGGCATCAATAACGGCGCCAACATGGGGGACGACACCATCTATTCCGGCACCGTGGGCGCCGCGATGGAGGGGTATCTCTTTGGCATTCCGTCCATGGCGTTTTCTCAGGTGGACAAGGGCTGGGGGGAGATCGAAGCGGCCGCGCAAAAGGCGGCCGAGATCGTTCGGCAGATGGCCGCGCGCAAGCTGGTGGGTGAGTCGCCCTGGTTGCTCAACATCAACATACCGAACCTGCCCCTGCAGGCGATGCGTTCCCTCAAGCTGTGTCGCCTGGGCCGTCGACATGCCGCAGAGCGTGTCATCACCCAGAAAAGCCCGCGCGGGGACGTCATGTACTGGATCGGTGGAGCCGGTGCGGCCAAGGACGATGCCGAGGGCACGGATTTCCATGCCACGGCTGCCGGGCATGTGGCTGTCACACCCCTCAAGGTGGATCTCACCGACCACCAGAACCTGGGTTACTGGGCGCAGACCGCAGCCCACCTGGCGGGGGGCGATGCCCCTTCCGGGGGCATCTGATGCAGCAGCGCCGTCCCGGTTTTCCGGCACGTATTCCCCTGGTTTCCGGTGCGGCCAAACCGATGGCTGCGCCGCCAGCCAGGGCGGCGGGGTTTCCAGCTGCGGCCCTGCCAACGGGGCTCGGGCTTGATTCGGCGGCAGTGCGCGCGCGCATGGTGCAGCGCCTGGGAGCGGCTGGTATCACGATGCCCAAGGTGCTGGAGGCGATGGGTGCGGTGGAGCGGCACCGGTTTGTGGATTCGGGCCTGGTGAATCAGGCCTATGAGGACACCAGCCTGCCCATTGGGCTGGGGCAGACGATCTCCAAGCCCAGCATCGTCGCACGCATGGCCGAATTGCTGCTGGGGGCCGAACTTGTCCGTACCTCCGGATCACTCGGGCGCGTGCTGGAAATTGGCACCGGCTGCGGCTACCAGGCGGCGGTATTGAGCCGGTTGGTCCGCGAGGTCTACAGCATCGAGCGCCTGCGTGGCTTGCACGATAAGGCCCGTGCCCATTTGCGCCCTTTGCGCCTGGCCAATGTGCACCTGCTTTTTGGGGATGGAATGCTGGGCTTTGTCCAGGGAGCCCCCTACGCTGGCATTGTGGCTGCCGCAGGTGGCTCGGCGATCCCGCCCCAGTGGTGTGAGCAACTGGCGGTCGGTGGGCGGCTGGTCGCCCCTATTGCGGGTGCGGATGGGCGACAGATGTTGCTGGTGGTGGACAAGACGGCGCACGGATTGAAACAAACCGTGCTCGAGTCCGTGCATTTTGTCCCTCTAAAATCAGGCGTTGCTTGAAGGAAATTGCTTATGTTGGTATCGCGTGGCCGTGGTGTGTGGATTTCTGTGGCGCTGGCAAGCCTGGTACTGGCGGGCTGCGGCACCCGCATGACCAGGGCTCCCGTCGAGGACCGGGGTACCGCCGTGACCGCGCAGCCCGGCGAGGTGGTCGTATCGCCTGTGGTCAAGATCTTGCCAGGCGCCGAGAATGCGGGCCGTCCGGGCTATTACACCGTCAAGCCCGGAGATACCCTGATTCGTATCGGGCTGGATTCCGGCCAGAGCTGGAAGGACATCGCCCGCTGGAACAATATGGACAACCCCAATCTCATTGAGGTGGGGCAGGTGCTGCGGATTGCGCCCCCCGTTGCGGCGGCGGCAGCGCCTGTGGTACAGGACAGCGGCGGGGTTGTGACGCGGCCTGTGACGGTTTCCAGCGTAGCTCCAGCTGCTCCATCCGCTGCGGCATCTGCGCCGAGGCAGGGCGCTTCGAATGCAGTCCCCCCGCCGACCCCGGTGGCGGTGGCTCCTGCTCCTGTGCCCGCCGCGCCGACAGGAGGGGAGGATGAACTGGGTTTCATCTGGCCCGCTTCTGGGGCCTTGCTGACAGGTTTTGACGAGGCGCGCAACAAGGGTTTTGATATTGGCGGGAAGGCTGGCGATGCGGTTCTGGCTGCCGCTGATGGCAGGGTCGTCTATGCAGGTGCGGGTTTGCGCGGCTACGGCAATCTCATCATCCTCAAGCACAACAATACCTTTCTGACGGCTTATGCCCACAACCAAGCCTTGTTGGTAAAGGAAGATCAGTCCGTGCGCAAGGGCCAGAAGATTGCCGAAATGGGGAGCACCGATGCCGATCGCGTCAAGCTGCATTTCGAGATTCGCCGCCAGGGAAAACCGGTCGATCCGGCGCGTTTTCTGCCATCGCGCTAGCCATGGTGGTGGACTGGCAGGCGGTGCCGGGTGAGGACGCGGTGCAGGACCTGACCGAGGATGAATCAGCGGTTCTGTCAGAAACCGAATCGCGGGTCATCGACATGGGTGCAGACCAGCATGGTGAGCGCCTGGACAAGGCGCTGGCTGACAGGGTCCCCGAGTTTTCGCGCAGTTATCTTCGGCAGCTGCTGGAGCATGGCGCGGTCCAACTCAATGGACAACCCTTCTTCAAGGTCGCCCAGAAGGTCAAGGCCGGGGATCGGGTGGTGCTGGAAATGCGCCCCACGCTGGAGAGCCAGGCTTTCAAGCCTGAGCCCATGGCGCTTGATGTGGTGTACGAAGACGATCATCTGCTGGTAATCAACAAGCCCGCGGGGCTGGTGGTGCATCCCGCGCCTGGAAACTGGAGCGGCACACTGCTCAATGGCCTGATGGCGAGGGATGCGAAGTGCGCGCAGATGCCGCGTGCAGGGATCGTCCACCGGCTCGACAAGGACACCAGTGGCCTCATGGTGGTTGCGCGGACCCGCGCTGCCATGGATGCGCTGGTGCACATGATCGCGCAAAGACGGGTGCATCGTCAGTACCTTGCATTGGCGCACCGGCCTTGGCAAGGCGCGGAGGCGATCTCCGTGGATGCGCCGATAGGGCGTGATCCCCGCAACCGTTTGCGCATGGCGGTGGTGGATTTGACGATGCATGCGGGCAAGGCAGCTCGAACCGATGTGGATCTGCTGGCCCAGGGCGCGCAGGTATGCTGGGTTCGCTGCACGCTACATACTGGGCGCACGCACCAGATTCGGGTGCATATGGCGTTCAAGGGTCATCCGCTGGTCGCCGACGCGCTGTATGGGGGCACTCCCCTGGCCGGTATGCAGCGGCAGGCATTACATGCGTTCCGTCTTGCGTTCAAGCACCCGGTGACGGGTGACGCGCTGGAGTTTCTTGCGCCGGTTCCGGGTGATATGCGTTCGGCGCTGGACGATTTGGGGCTAGGATACAATGACAGCTGACGGCCATTTTCTGGCTCTGCTCGTATACCGGCGGGTTCCCGCCAGGTGTTGGTGCGGTGTGATGCCTGCACCTCTACAGTCCCCATAGATCGATTCTTCTGTTGGTTTGGTGCCTTGCTCGGGTATGAGCCGCACCCTTTTCCCGGAATTGCTGAACCATGAATACGGTGGATGCCAAACGGGTTCTTGAAACGGCGCTGATCTGTGCGCAGCAACCGTTGGCCGTACGCGATATGCGCGTGCTGTTCAATGATGCGCTGGGGTCGGACACGATCAAGTCGCTGCTTCTGGATTTGCAGCAGGAATGGGTCCTGCGTGGAGTGGAGTTGGTGCCGGTGGCCACCGGTTGGCGTTTTCAGAGCCGACCTGAAATGCGGGAGTACCTGGACCGCCTGCATCCTGAAAAACCGCCGCGCTATTCGCGCGCCACGCTGGAAACCCTGGCCATCATTGCGTACCGCCAGCCAGTGACGCGGGGTGACATTGAAGATATTCGCGGTGTGACGGTGAACAGCCTGATCATCAAGCAGTTGGAGGACAGGGGCTGGATTGAAGTGATTGGGCACCGAGAGACGGTGGGGCGTCCGGCGTTATTGGCAACAACCCGGCATTTTTTAGATGATCTCGGGTTGCAGTCACTCGATCAACTGCCTGTATTGGGCGAGTCTGCCGTGCAGGGACGAATGCTGCAATCTTTGCAATTGCCCGAAGAAGAGGCATTTGCGCAACCGGAACTGCCGACCTTGGCCGTTGCCTATGACCAGGAAATGGGTGCAGAGCATGTGAATGAAACTGTCGTGCCAGGCGATGCCAATGCCCAGATCCCTAACCATGAAGATGCTGCTGGCAGCATCGCGGAATAATGACCATGAACGACAACTTGCCACCTGACGGTGTGACAACGACGCCCGCCCCCTTGCTGGAGTCGGCGGAATCTGGCGCGCAGCAGTCGGTGCGCAAAGCGAATGTTTCCGGCAGTGAGCATGCCGACGCGGGTGGCTTGGCGTCAGTTGGACCGGGCGCGGAGAAGGACCTGGCGCGCAATGCAGAAAACCGGCAAGCGCGCAGTGGAAAGCAGGCCCGGGCTGCGGGCGATAAACAAGGTGCCGACAGGGGGGGAGGGTCCAGGGGAAAGGCGGTCCAAGGTTATCAGTTTGCCGATGTGGTTTCCGGGCAATTCGATGCTGATGAAACCAGCGCAGATATCGAGCCCATGAAACGGGTTTTGCTGCCCCAGGTTGAAACGCCCAAGTTGCATAAGGTGTTGGCGCAGGCAGGGTTGGGGTCGCGTCTGGAGATGGAGCAGTTGATTCTGGAGGGGCGGATTTCCGTCAACAATGAACCTGCCCACATCGGCCAGCGGATTCAGTATGGAGACCAGGTCAAGGTCAATGGAAGGCCCATTCGCTTCCGCATCGACCCACCGCCAGCGCGCGTCATCGCATACCACAAGCCCATCGGTGAAGTGGTGACCCACGATGATCCTCAAAATCGCCCGACTGTATTTCGTAAGCTGCCACGGCTGCAGCACGGCAAATGGCAGTCTGTAGGGCGCCTGGACTTGAATACCGAGGGCTTGCTGTTGTTTACCAGTTCGGGAGAACTTGCCAACAAGCTCATGCATCCGCGATTTGGTCTGGAGCGCGAATATGCTGTTCGGGTGCTTGGCGCCCTCAGCAATGAAGAAAAATCGCGCTTGCTGGAGGGGGTGCAACTCGATGACGGCATGGCGGCTTTTGGATCGATTGAAGAAGGGGGCGGCGAGGGTTCCAATTGCTGGTACCGCGTCACCATTTCCGAGGGGCGCAATCGAGAGGTTCGTCGCATGCTGGAAGCGGTAGGCCATGCGGTCAGCCGATTGATCCGCATTCGTTACGGTGCGATGGTCTTGCCCAGGGGGCTCAAACGTGGTGCCTGGATGGAACTCGAAGAGTCGGATATTGCTGCTCTGATGAAAGCTGCCGGAGCGGAGCGCGCTCCCCGAATGGACGGAGAGCGCGCCGTACCGTCGTCGCCGCGCAATGACAGAAGCAGCCGAGGACGACGGGGCAGTGTTGGTGATGCAGGGCGGGGAACTCAGGGGCGTCTGGCTTCATCCAGGAACAAGAACCCGGATGCGCGCAATCAAGGCAACGCTGCCCAGCCTGACCCGTTGAAAACTTCGGTTGGCTACATAGGGACTGATAGTCTTGCGCGTCAGCGCCAGGCGCAACGGCGAGATGGTCGAGGGGCTGGTGGGGGGCGAGGTGGTGCCCGGAGAAGTCGCTGATGTCGATGCCGGGTTAGAATCAAAAGCTTTGTCTGCAAGGCAAAATCATCATCCAAAACCTATCCAGGAATTCAAAAATGGCTATTGAACGCACACTCTCTATTATCAAACCCGATGCTGTTGCCAAGAATGTCATCGGTCAGATCTATGCGCGTTTTGAAGCAGCAGGTCTGAAGGTTGTTGCTGCCCGCATGGCACACCTCTCGCGTCTGGAGGCCGAGCAGTTCTATGCCGTGCACAAAGAGCGTCCCTTCTTCAAGGATCTGGTGGACTTCATGGTGTCTGGCCCCGTCATGATTCAAGCCTTGGAAGGCGAAAACGCCATTTTGAAGAATCGCGAGCTGATGGGCGCAACCGACCCCAAGAAAGCCGACGCTGGAACCATTCGCGCTGACTTTGCCGACAGCATTGATGCGAACGCGGTGCATGGTTCTGACGCTGCAGAAACCGCGCAGGCTGAAGTAGCGTTCTTTTTCCCCGGAATGGCAATTTACTCGCGTTGATATGGCATGTCCCCGGATGCGCTTTTTGTCCCGTTATGGGGCAACCTGCACCCGGGGGGTGCGTGACATGTGCGCTGGTAGTGGCAGTTTTTGTCGAGCATGAAAGTCAACCTCCTTGAATTCGACCTTGATGGGTTGGCTGCCTTTTGCGAGCAGCTCGGGGAAAAGCGCTTTCGCGCAACACAGTTGTTTCGCTGGCTACACCAGCGCGGGGCCGACGACTTTGATCACATGAGTGACTTGGCCAAGTCGCTGCGTGAAAAACTCAAAGGCTGCGCTCACGTGCAGGCGCTGCCTGTCATCAGTGAACACCAGTCTTCCGATGGCACTGTCAAATGGTTGTTTGACGTGGGCGCTGGGAATGCCGTCGAAGCGGTTTTTATTCCCGAAGATGATCGGGGAACGCTTTGCATTTCATCCCAGGCAGGTTGTGCAGTGGGATGCCGGTTTTGTTCCACGGGCCACCAAGGGTTCAGTCGAAACTTGACGACAGGCGAAATTGTTGCACAGCTATGGTTTGCAGAGCACATGCTTCGCAAGCGGCTGGGGACGACCGACAGGGTGATTTCCAATGTCGTCATGATGGGGATGGGCGAGCCCTTGCAAAACTATGCTGCGCTCGTTCCTGCGTTGCGGGTCATGCTTGATGACCACGCCTATGGCCTGTCACGCAGGCGTGTGACGGTGTCCACATCCGGCGTTGTGCCCATGATGGATCGACTGGCGCAGGATTGTCCGGTGGCTTTGGCGGTGTCGCTCCATGCACCTAACGATTCACTGCGTGATGATCTTGTTCCGTTGAACCGCAAATACCCTGTTCAGGAATTGATGGATGCCTGCAATCGCTATCTGGAGCATGCGCCGCGCGATTTCATCACCTTTGAATACTGCATGCTTGATGGCGTCAATGACCTGCCAGAACATGCCATGCAATTGGTTGATTTGGTGAAGCAGCATGCTCATACGGGTGTGTGGTGCAAATTCAACCTGATTCCCTTCAATCCGTTTCCTGCTTCTGGATTGCATCGATCAGCTGCAGCACGGGTGACGGCGTTTGCCGGAATACTGATGAATGCAGGAATCGTGACGACAGTACGCAAGACCAGGGGCGATGATATTGATGCAGCCTGTGGCCAGCTGGCAGGCGAGGTCCAAGATAGAACCCGTGTGGTGGAACGTATGGCCAAGCGCCGTACGATCAATATTCAGTTGGCTGATGCGGGAGCCCAGACATACAAGGAGACATGACATGGCAGAGACCGTTGCTCGTTGGCACCAGACACTGATCAAGGCGGCATTCACCATTGGTGTGTCGCTGACGGGTTTGGCGGGGGTAACGGGGTGCGCCGCGCCTGGAGGAAGTGCCGGAGCGGGACTCAGCCAGGAAGTCATTACACCATCTGATGAGCCTGAGGTGCGGCGGCGTGCCCGTATCCGCCTGGAACTGGCGGTCAACTATTTCGAAATGGGCAAGGCGACAGTGGCTTTGGATGAAGTCAAGCAATCGCTGGCAAACGATCCCACCTATGCTGATGCCTACAATCTACGCGGCTTGATTTACATGCGCCTTAACGATTTGGCGCAGGCAGAGGACAGTTTTCGCAGGGCGCTGTCCCTTCGCCCTTCAGATCCCAATGTGCTGCATAACAATGCGTGGCTTTTATGCCAACAGCAGAAGTATGCGGAGGCAGACAAGCAGTTCACCCAGGTTTTGGCCAATCCGACCTATACCGCGCGCAGCAAGACGTTGATGGCACAGGGGCTGTGTCAGGCGCGGGCAGGTGAGAACACGGTCGCAGAGCAAACCTTGCTACGAGCGTATGAATTGGATGCAGGCAACCCCGTGGTGGGCTACAACCTTGCCGATTTGCTCACCCGACGGGGCGATCTGACGCGGGCGCAGTTCTATATCCGCCGAATCAACAACAGTGAATTGGCCAACGCAGAGTCGTTGTGGCTGGGCATCAAGATCGAGCGCGGTCTCGGTGATGCCGTGGCAGTGCGTCAGTTGACCGAGCAACTGCGCAAGCGGTTTCCGGATTCGCGAGAATTGTCGGCGCTGGAGCGGGGTGCATTCAATGACTGATGAGGGACAGTTTCTGCCGGGCGGACAGGAATCGACGTCCTTGCGCCAGGCATCGCCAGGAGAAATGTTGCGTGCTGCGCGTCAAGCCGCAGGTGTGCACATCGAGGCACTGGCAGTGTCGCTGAAGGTTCCGATCAGTAAACTGGAGGCACTGGAAGCAGATGATTTTGATGCTTTGCCGGATGCCGTGTTCGTACGGGCCTTGGCATCGAGTATTTGCCGGTCATTGAAACTGGACCCGGTTCCTGTACTGGCTCTTATGCCGCAAAGTGGTGCACCCAAGCTATCGGTGGATCATGCAGGTATCAATACAGCATTCAAGGATGGTACTGAGCATTCACGGGTCGCTCCTGTTTTGGCGCGCATGATGCGGCCGACATTTCTTGCGGTGGTGGTACTGCTGGTGGGGGCTGCCATTTTGACGCTTTATCCCAGATCAGAAGAAAACTCGCAGCCTGTAGTGGGTGAATCGACTAAGGATACTCCAACGGTGATTCAACCATCAATGCCTGAGAGTGTGGCGTCCGCACCTGTTACGGCAGCCGTGGTTGCGGCCGTGGAGGCAGGTTTGACCCGTCCATCCACAGTAGTGGATTCAATGGTCGCTGTTGTCCCAACTCCTGCACCGAGTGCTTCACCAGTTGTAGCAGAGGAGACGCAAAGCCAGGTTCTTTTGTTCCGTGCCCGAAATGAATCCTGGATTCAGATTCGTGATGCCTCTGGAACAACGATTCTTCAAAAACTTCTTGCCGCAGGTGAATCGCTGGTTGCACCGGGAAAACCGCCTTACTTTGTCGTAGTGGGAAAGGCCGATGCGACCGAAGTTGTGGTGCGAGGAAAGGTACTGGATCTGACTTCGGTCTCTCGAGATAACGTCGCTCGATTTGAGGTGAAGCCGTGAACTTGATGGACCCATTCAATTCCCCCGTGCCGATGGCTGCGCCGCTGGCTCGACGTACGCGACAAGCGCGCGTGGTGTGGGGTGAGCGTGTTGTGACTATTGGGGCAGATGCTCCGGTGCGTGTTCAGTCGATGACCAATACGGACACGGTAGATGCGGTGGCCACCGCCATACAGGTCAAGGAATTGGCACTTGCGGGGTCCGAGTTGGTTCGCATTACTGTGAACACACCGGAGGCCGCGTTGGCGGTGCCTTACGTTCGAGAACAACTCGATCGCATGGGGATCGATGTGCCTCTGATCGGTGATTTCCATTACAACGGCCATCGTCTCTTGACGGATTACCCGGCTTGCGCAGAGGCCTTGTCCAAGTATCGTATCAATCCGGGAAACGTGGGCAAGGGCGACAAGCGCGACAAGCAATTTGGACAAATGATTGAAGCCGCCATCCGCTGGAAGAAGCCGGTGCGTATTGGCGTCAACTGGGGAAGTTTGGATCAGGAACTGCTGGCACAACTGATGGATGCCAATAGTGCTCGGAAGCAGCCGTTGGACGCTCGGCAAGTGATGTATGAGGCATTGATGAGCTCGGCCATAGAATCGGCGCACCGAGCAGAGCAGATCGGGCTTGATGGCAACCAGATCATTTTGTCCTGCAAAGTAAGTGGTGTACAGGATTTGGTTTCGGTTTATCGTGCCTTGGCGCAACGGTGTGACTACCCTTTGCATTTGGGTTTGACCGAAGCAGGGATGGGCACCAAAGGGACAGTAGCATCTTCAGCAGCGCTCTCGGTCCTGCTTCAGGAGGGGATTGGCGACACGATCCGAGTGTCTTTGACACCGCAACCCGGCGAGTCGCGAACGCAAGAGGTAGTGATTGCATCGGAAATTTTGCAGGCGTTGGGTCTTCGCATGTTCGTTCCAAGTGTGACGGCCTGCCCTGGTTGCGGACGCACTACGAGCACCACATTTCAAGAGTTGGCCAAGCAGATTGATGACTATTTGCGAGAGCAAATGCCCGTGTGGCGTAAGCAGTACCCCGGTGTTGAGGCGCTCAAGGTGGCGGTCATGGGGTGTATTGTGAATGGGCCTGGTGAAAGCAAACATGCCGATATTGGTATCAGCTTGCCGGGCACTGGTGAAGCTCCCGCCGCCCCCGTATTTATTGATGGTGAAAAAGCGTTGACGCTGCGCGGTGATAATATCGCGCATGATTTTCATCAATTAGTTCAGAAATACATCGAAAAGCGCTTTGGCGCCTCCAAAACGGCTTGATTCCACGATACAGGGCGTGGTAATCGAACCAAAATAGCCTCTCTAGGCGACAGAATTGTCGCAATTCTTTCCTTATTATTGAAATTAACGTTGTGAGCATTGATAAAGAGCGGATATCTGCAAAACCAGAGCGGATTTTGGCCGTCAAGGGAATGAATGACATTCTTCCGCCAGAATCTGCGCAATGGGAGTGGTTTGAAACCAAGGTTCGATCATTGATGGATCGGTATGCCTATCGCAACATCCGTACGCCTATCGTTGAGCCCTCAGCATTGTTCATTCGAGGCCTTGGAGAGGTCACCGATATCGTTGAGAAGGAGATGTATTCCTTTGAAGACAAATTGAATGGCGAACAACTCACCTTGCGACCGGAAAGTACAGCAGGGGTTGTTCGTGCGGCTGTAGAGCATTCTTTGCTGTACGACGGAGGCAAACGGCTTTACTACATGGGGCCGATGTATCGCCATGAGCGCCCTCAGCGTGGTCGCTATCGTCAGTTTCATCAGATTGGCGCAGAGGCGTTGGGTTTCCCCGGGGCGGAAATGGATGCCGAGTTGATTCTGTTGGCAGACGCTCTCTGGCAAGAACTGGGCCTGAAAGATGTGCAGCTTGAAATCAATAGTCTTGGAGAACCGGATGAACGCAAGGCGCACCGGGCTGCATTGATTGCTTACCTGGAAGGCAATGTGGGTCTTCTGGATGAAGAGGCCAAGCGGAGACTGTATAGCAATCCTTTGCGTATTCTGGATACGAAAAATCCTAATATGCAAGCATTGGTAGAAAATGCACCACGGCTAATAGATTTTTTGGGAGAGAAATCCCTTGCGCATTTCAATTCCGTCAAAGCTATTTTGGATATGAATGGCGTTGCGTGGAAATTTAACCCTCGATTGGTGCGGGGGATGGATTACTATAATTTGACTGTTTTTGAATTCGTCACGCATCAACTCGGCTCACAAGGAACCATCTGTGGGGGCGGGCGATACGACTATCTGATCGAACAAATCGGTGGGCGGCCTGCGCCGGCCGTAGGTTGGGCGCTCGGGGTAGAACGAGTGCTGGAGTTGTTGAAGGAGCAGCGATCGGTGCAATTGCAGTCTGCTCCCGTGGTGTATGCGATCGTCCCCGATGCAGTGGCTCTGCCAGTTGCCATGGCTTTGCTGCAAAAACTGCGTGGACTGGGTGTTAGTGTTCAGATGCACAGCCCTGCAGTGCGTGGTGAGGGAATGGGAAGCATGAAATCCCAATTCAAGAAAGCAGACGCGAGTGGGGCGCAGTATGCATTGATTTTTGGGGCTGATGAGCTGGCGCGCGGGGGGGTCATTGTGAAGCCACTCCGTGACGGCGGAAGCCAGCAAGTGGAGCATCCGATTCATCACGTCGCCGACTGGGCAGGCACTCTACAATCCATCGCTTAATTGAAGTACGCAGTATGGCAAATCATCTCGATCTTGAAGAACAAGAGCAGCTAGATCAGCTCAAGCATTTTTGGAATACTTGGGGTACTTTGATCAGCTCAATTCTCCTTGTGGTTGTTGCTGCACTGGCGGCATGGAATGGATACAAGTTTTGGCAGGCCCGTCAGGCTACTCAGGCGGCTGCGCTGTACGAGGCTGTGGAGATTGCAGTGAATGCCGGTGATCAGACTCGCTGGGAACAGGCATTCTCGGATTTGCGTGAAAAATATGCGGGAACCATGCAGGCTAGTCAGGCTGGATTTTTGGTGGGTAAGGTGGAAGTGTCCAAAGGGAATATGGATGCAGCCAAATCAGCATTGACATGGGTTTCACAATACGCTGCTGACAATGGGCACAAGGAGTTGGCGCGAATTCGTCTTTCTGGCGTGTTGATGGCGCAGAAATCCTATGACGAAGCGCTGCAGCAGCTTTCATCGCCCTTTTCTTCGGAGTACACAGCTGTTGTAGCCGATCGAAAAGGGGATGTGCTCTCCGTGCAAGGAAAGAGAGCCGAGGCTGTTGCTGAATATGTGAAAGCTTACAAGGCGTTTCCTGACAATGTCGAGTACCGGCGGTTGGTGGAGGTCAAGTTGAACGCCTTGGGAGAGCGTCCGCAGGCGGTTGCGGTTGCCGCAGCGCTGGAGCCAAACAAGTGAAGACGATCAAGCATTTGGCAGGGTTCATCGGTCGGAGTGCGGCGGGAGTTCTGCTTGCTTCCGCTTTGGCAGGGTGCTCTTTGTGGGGCGGCGGTACGGAAAAGCCGAAACCCGCAGCTCTTGGGGCCAATATCCCCGTTCTGGGGGTGCGCCAAGCTTGGACTGCGCGTATTGGCAGTTTGAAAGAAATGCCGCTGATGGTTCAAGTGCAAGGACGCACAATCGCTGTGGCGTCGGCGGATGGGGTCGTGGCGGTCATCGACGCTACCACCGGAGGTGATATTTGGCGCTTGAGCCTCAACGAGGCGCTTTCTGCCGGCGTGGGCAGTGACGGGAAATGGACAGCGGTTGTCTCCGGTCGCAATGAACTGGTCGTGCTGGAAGCGGGACGCGAACTTTGGCGCAAGCGTTTGCCCTCGCAGGTCTATACGGCGCCGTTGGTAGCTGGAGCGCGTATTTTTGTACTGGGTGCGGATCGGTCTGTGACCGCTTTCGATGCAGCCACTGGATCACGCCTATGGAATGTGACAAGGCCCGGAGAGCCCTTGGTGCTTCGACAGCCTGGGGTTCTGCTAGCAATAGAAGACACTTTGGTGACCGGGTCTTCGGGGCGACTCGTTGGTTTAAATCCTGACAATGGTGTGGTCCGTTGGGAGGCTTCGCTGGCAAGTTCACGTGGAACCAATGATGTAGAGCGTCTCGTGGATCTCGTGGCCCCTGTCAGTCGGATCGATCTGAGTGTCTGCGCACGTGCTTTTCAAATGGCAGTAGGCTGTGTGAACGTGGGGCGTGGAACAGTTGACTGGGTGCAGAAGGCGTCTGGAGGCCAGGGCGTCCATGGATCCGATGAATTGGTGGTGGGCACGGAAAGCAATGGAGTCGTGATGGCGTGGAGTCGTCTCGATGGTCGAAAGATGTGGTCGACGGATCGATTGCAATATCGTAAGTTGACAGCTCCTTTGGTGCTGGGGCGATCGGTGGTGATTGGTGACGAAACGGGTCTGGTGCACTTTCTGTCGCGTGACGATGGCAGCCCTCTGAATCGGCTTCAAACGGATGGTTCTGGTATTGCTGTCACGCCTGTGGTTGCTGCTGACACGCTGATCGTTGTGACGCGCAACGGCAGTGTTTTTGGCTATCGACCCGACTGATGAAAAGTAGCATTCCATGAAGCCAGTGATTGCCTTGGTAGGGCGCCCTAACGTCGGAAAATCGACGCTCTTTAATCGCCTGACAAGATCCCGGGACGCTATTGTTGCGGACTTTGCTGGACTGACACGCGACCGGCATTACGGCAACGGGAAGCAGGGGAAGCGTGAATACATTGTCATCGATACGGGAGGATTTGAGCCTGATGCAGTCAGCGGCATCTACCGTGAAATGGCAAAGCAGACGCAGCAAGCCGTGGCTGAAGCGGACGTTGTTGTGTTTGTCGTGGATGCCCGTGCTGGTGTGTCCGCACAGGATCATGAGATCGGAAAGTACCTTCGCCGTTTGAGCAAACCTTGTGTTCTGGTCGCCAACAAGGCAGAGGGCATGCTGGAAGGCGTGCAATTGTCCGAGTTTTATGAACTTGGACTGGGCGACGTGCACGGCATTTCTGCTGCCCATGGGCAAGGGATCCGCGATCTTGTGGACATTGCCTTGAATTTGCTGCACCTGCCCGAGCCTCAGGACGATGCCGAGCCGTTGGACAAGTCCACGATCCGGTTGGCGGTAGCGGGACGACCCAATGTTGGGAAGTCGACGCTGATCAATACGTGGCTGGGTGAAGAGCGCCTGGTGGCCTTTGATTTGCCTGGTACGACACGCGACACGATCTCTGTGCCCTTTGAACGCAATGGACAGCGATTCGAATTGATTGATACCGCCGGTTTACGTCGGAAGGGACGGGTGTTTGAGGCGATCGAGAAATTCTCGGTAGTCAAGACGCTCCAGGCAATTGAATCCGCCAACGTTGTGCTGTTGCTCCTGGATGCGACGCAAGGCGTGACAGATCAAGATGCCCACATTGCAGGGTACATTTTGGAGAGCGGACGCTCTGTGGTCATTGCTGTCAACAAGTGGGATGCTGTTGATGACTATCAAAAGCAGTTGCTGGAGCGATCGATTGAGACGCGATTGGCATTTTTGAAGTTTGCGTCGTTACATTTCATTTCGGCCAAGAAACGGCAAGGACTGGGGCCGCTATGGGCTTCCATTGTGCAAGGACACAAAGCAGCAATGTGCAAGATGTCAACTCCCGTGTTGACGCGTTTGCTTTTGGAGGCTGTCCAATTCCAGAGCCCCAAGCGGGCAGGCATGTTTCGTCCGAAACTGCGTTATGCCCACCAAGGGGGGATGAATCCTCCGGTCATTGTGATCCATGGGAACTCTTTGGAGCATGTGACCGATGCCTACAAGCGATTCCTGGAGGGCCGTTTTCGCAAGGAGTTCGATCTGGTGGGGACACCGCTTCGGATCGAAATGAAGACCTCTCACAACCCCTTTACCGACGGCGATGATTCCTGATGCCTGCTATGCCCTGCGTTTCGCAATGGCAACAGGTGGCGTGCAGTGGCATGGCGAGGCTGCTGTGGTAAGGTGCTGGTTTACAACAACATTCTGAACACGGAGAATATCGTGAGCAACAAAGGTCAGCTTCTTCAAGATCCCTTCCTCAATGCTCTTCGCCGCGAGCATGTCCCAGTTTCCATTTATCTCGTCAACGGCATCAAGCTTCAAGGACAGATCGAGTCTTTTGACCAGTATGTCGTACTGTTGCGAAACACTGTAACCCAGATGGTTTACAAGCATGCCATATCGACGATTGTTCCGGGGCGGGCTGTGAATTTCTCTATGAACGAGACCTTGGATGCTGTTAGCGGTTCGAATGCTTGAACGTGGTCTTGAACTGCCTCATTTGCGTCTCGGAGACTTTTTGAAGTCCCCTGTCTCATCGCTTTCGACTTGAGCACCACTGACACAGCGGATCGCCAGTTTCCCCCTGTTGTGCTGATTGGGGTAGATTTCGGCGAACCCCATTTTGACGCGCAGCTCGAAGAGCTTGGGTTGCTTGCGCAGACAGCAGCTCTCATGCCTGTCGCGCGCTTGGTTTGCAAAAGAAAAGCCCCCGATGCCGCACTTTTTGTGGGGAGCGGCAAAGCGGACGAAATTCGAATGCTGGCAAAGATGCATGGTGCGGTGGAGGTGCTCTTCGACCAGGCCCTCAGTCCAGCGCAGCAGCGCAATTTGGAGCGGAATCTGGAACTGCCTGTCTATGACAGAACATTTCTGATCCTTGAGATATTTGCCCAGCGCGCGCGCAGCCATGAGGGCAAACTGCAGGTTGAATTGGCACGTCTCCAATATCTCAGTACGCGTCTGGTACGGCGCTGGTCGCACTTGGAACGGCAGACCGGAGGCGCTGGCGTTCGCGGGGGGCCGGGAGAAAAGCAGATCGAGTTGGATCGCCGAATGATTGATGAATCCATCAAGCGAATTAAAGAGCGTTTGGTAAAGGTCAAACGCCAGCGATCCACCCAGCGACGACAGCGTGAACGCCGGGATGCGTTCAACATTTCCTTGGTCGGCTACACAAATGCCGGCAAGTCCACGCTGTTCAATGCACTGGTGAAGGCGCGTGCTTATGCAGCAGATCAATTGTTTGCGACGCTGGATACGACGACGCGTCAGCTCTACTTGAGCGAAGCGTCTCGAACAGTGTCTTTATCGGATACGGTGGGGTTTATCCGTGATCTGCCCCATGGTCTGATAGATGCCTTTCGGGCAACGCTACAGGAAGCCATTGACGCTGATCTTCTTCTGCACGTGGTGGATGCGGCGAATCCCCATTTCCCAGAGCAGATTGAGCAGGTGCAAAAAGTGCTCCATGAAATTGGCGCAGCGGATATCCCGCAGCTACTTGTGTTCAATAAACTAGATGCCTTGGACTTGTCCAGCCGCCCTGTACAGTTGATCGACACTTTTGAAGTTGACGGGAAACAGATTCCACGCTTCTTTGTGAGTGCCCGTGGCATGCAAGGGCTGGATGCCCTGCGTGCTGAGCTTGCTGTTATTTTGATGCGGATGTCTCCGTTGGATAGGCCCTCCGAATCTACCGTCCATTGGGGTGTGCAGGGACCTGATTGGGCACAATAGCCTGAGCCCCTTTTTTTAAACCAGAGAATTTGCGCATGAATGCACCAAACAGTGCTCGCCGCTGGGCTGTTTTGCCAGCAGGCCTGCGAGGAATGTTCAATCTGAATGATCCTCGTTGGGGGCGAGGTGATGACAAATTGAACGATGACAGTCGTCCTGATGGTGGGCGTCCGCCATCCCCGGCCACGGGTGATCGAGGTGATCGCAATCCCAAATCAGGAGGCCAACCACCAGATTTGGATGAACTGTGGCGTGACCTGAACCGCAAGTTGTCAGGTTTTTTTGGTGGAAAAAATGGAGGTGGACGCGGACCCGGTAACGGTGGCGGATACCAGCCTGATATGAAGAACGCCGGCGTTGGTGTGGGCCTGATCGCGGGGATTGCTGTTCTGATTTGGTTGGGGACAGGTTTTTTCATCGTGCAAGAAGGGCAGCAAGCCGTCATCACCCAGTTCGGAAAGTACAAAAGTACGGTAGGCGCCGGTTTTAATTGGCGTTTGCCCTATCCCGTGCAGCGGCATGAACTGGTGTTTGTGACGCAAATCCGCTCCGTGGATGTGGGGCGTGATACGGTGATAAAAGCCACCGGATTGCGTGAATCGGCCATGCTGACTGAAGATGAAAATATCGTCGAGATCAAGTTTGCCGTCCAGTACCGATTGAATGACGCTCGTGCCTGGCTGTTCGAGAGCAAGAACCCAGGTGATGCGGTCGTTCAGGCGGCTGAGACAGCGGTGCGCGAAGTTGTCGGGAAAATGAAAATGGATACCGCGCTTGCCGAAGAGCGTGATCAGATTGCGCCTCGTGTGCGCACGTTGATGCAAACCATTCTGGACCGCTACAAAGTAGGTGTTGAAGTGGTTGCCATCAATCTGCAGCAAGGTGGGGTGAGACCTCCAGAGCAAGTGCAGTCTGCTTTTGACGATGTATTGAAGGCAGGTCAGGAGCGAGAGAGGGCAAAAAATGAGGCGCAAGCCTATGCCAATGATGTCGTGCCACGTGCGGTCGGGTCGGCTTCTCGCTTGAAAGAGGAGGCGGATGCTTACAAGGCGCGTATTGTTGCGCAGGCTCAGGGTGATTCGCAGCGGTTCAGCGCAGTATTGACGGAGTACCAGAAAGCGCCCCAAGTCACACGCGATCGCATGTACTTGGAGACGATGCAGCAAATTTATGCCAGCATTTCAAAGGTACTCATTGATTCGCGCCAAGGCTCGAATCTGTTGTATTTGCCCCTAGAAAAGATACTGCAAGGCGCAACTCTGCCTGTTGGGCAGGCAGATACACCGGCGACGGGGGGGGCAGCCGTCGCTCCACAAATGCCATCCACATTGTCCAACGATGCCCGTGCGCGAGACAGCAGCCGCACGCGTGATCGTGAATCGCGCTAGGAGAACACCGTGAACAGGGTCGGATTTTTTGCAACCTCAATATTGGTAGCGCTGGCGCTGCTGAGTTCGATGGTGTTCGTCGTTGATCAGCGACAGTTTGGTGTGCTCTATGCATTGGGACAGATCAAGGAGGTGATTACAGAGCCTGGTCTGAACTTCAAACTACCGCCGCCTTTCCAAAATGTCTCCTATATCGACAAACGGCTTTTGACATTGGATAGTTCAGATACCGAGCCGATGTTGACCGCCGAGAAGCAACGTGTGGTGATTGATTGGTACGTTCGCTGGCGTATTTCTGAACCTTCCGAATACATTCGAAATGTGGGCCTGGATGAAAATTCTGGTGCCTTGCAGCTCAATCGCGTCGTACGCAATGCATTTCAGGAAGAAATCAACAAGAGAACGGTGAAGGAATTGCTTTCGCTCAAGCGAGAGGCTTTGATGTCCGATGTCAAGCGAGAGGTTCTCGAGTCCGTGCGCGGGGCGAAGCCTTGGGGTGTGGATGTTGTTGATGTGCGCATTACACGTGTGGACTATGTAGAGGCAATCACTGAGTCGGTCTACAGGCGCATGGAGGCTGAACGCAAGCGAGTGGCCAACGAATTGCGTTCTACCGGCGCGGCGGAAGGGGAGAAGATTCGAGCCGATGCAGATCGACAGCGTGAAATCACGATCGCGAACGCTTATCGTGATGCCCAAAAAGTTAAAGGCGAAGGCGATGCTGAGGCTGCTCGTATTTATGCGGAAGCTTTTGGCCGGGACCCTCAGTTCGCTCAGTTTTACAGAAGTCTGGACGCGTACAAAGCCAGTTTCAACAAGAAGAGCGATATCGTCGTGCTCGATCCTGCTTCGTCCGAGTTCTTCAAATCGTTCCGTGGATCAGGTGCACTGACCTCTACGCCGAGTATTCGTAAATAATTTGGATGTCCGGCAGCATGGAGTGGGGGAGTTCACTCTGGATCGCAATAGGTCTCATTTTTTTGATCGAAGGGTTCCTGCCCATGGTTTCGCCTGGAGCGTGGCGCCGCATGTTCATTCAATTGGTGCGGATGCGTGATGGGCAGATTCGCTTCATCGCCTTGTTGAGCATTGTGATCGGTGCAGCAATGCTCATTGCGGCTTGATCGGATGGGCTCATGGGGTATTGTTTCGAAGTCCTGTGCGTGTACCGGTAGAATCGCCTTTTTAACAGCGCCTCATCTTACATGTCTGCCTGGGTCCTGCCGGATCACATTGCCGATGTACTGCCTTCAGAGGCCAGGCACATCGAAGAGCTACGTCGGGGATTGCTGGATACCGCACGTGGCTATGGTTATGAATTGGTGATGCCGCCGCTTCTGGAGCATCTTGAGTCTTTGCTCACTGGGGCGGGAGAGGCTCTTGATCTGCAGACATTCAAGCTTGTGGATCAGATCTCTGGCCGCATGCTGGGATTGCGCGCAGATACGACGCAACAGGTTGCACGCATTGATGCCCATCTCCTCAATCGCAAAGGTGTTGCTCGTCTTTGTTACTGTGGTCCAGTGCTGCACACTTGGCCAGATCGTCCCCACGCAACACGTGAGCCTCTTCAGTTTGGGGCCGAGATTTATGGTCATGCCGGTCTTGAAGCGGATCTGGAGGCGTTGAATCTAGCGCGTTCCTGCTTGGAAGTTGCCGGAGTTCGCAAAGCCACCGTCGATATAGCTGATGTTCGTATTGTGCGTAGCCTGTTGAATGGAGTTGACGCCACAACAGATACGTTACGCAACGTTTATGCTGCGTTGGCCGCCAAAGATGCCAGTGAGTTGCTCATTCTTACGCGGCACTTTCCCAGAGCTTCGCGGGAAGGCTTAAACGCTTTGCTGCATTTGTATGGAGATCGGTCTGTCTTGCAGGAGGCTGATAGAGCGCTTTCTGGTACACCGGGCATCAGTGCTTTGCTGGCGGATCTGCGCTGGCTTGCCGATCGGCTTGATGACGCGCGTGTGATTTTTGATCTGTCAGATTTGCGTGGGTACTCCTATTACAGCGGTGCAAGATTTGCCATCTATGCAGATGGAGTGAGTGATGCCTTGGTTCGTGGCGGGCGCTATGACGAGGTAGGTGCCGTGTTTGGACGCAATCGTCCCGCTGCGGGCTTCAGTTTGGATTTGAAGCAATTGGTGAACGTTGTGCCTGCTCGCACGCTTAAATCTGCAATTCGCGTTTCATGGAACGAGGCCAAAGACGCGCAAGCAGCCATTGCTGAACTTCGGCGCAACGGTGAGACCGTTGTATGTGTACTCCCTGGTCATGAGAGTGAAGTAAATGAGTTTCACTGTGACCGCGAACTTCTCCATGAGGCTGGACAGTGGACCGTGAGGTCCATTTGATGCCGTCAGATACTTTAATCAGGTTTGAAATGAAAACAACCAAAGGTCGCAATGTCGTTGTGGTGGGCACCCAATGGGGCGATGAAGGCAAGGGGAAGCTGGTCGATTGGCTGACGGAAAGCGCGCAAGGAGTCGTTCGTTTTCAGGGCGGGCACAACGCTGGGCACACACTTGTAATTAACGGCGTCAAGACGGCGTTGCATCTGATCCCCAGCGGCATCATGCGGACAGGGGTGAAGTGCTATATCGGTAACGGTGTGGTCTTATCGGCTGCCAAGTTGTTTGAAGAAATTGAGGGCTTGGAAAAAGCGGGGGTCGAGGTCCGTTCGAGGTTGCGCATCAGCGAGGCCTGTCCGTTGATCTTGCCCTTTCATGTCGCCTTGGATGTCGCACGGGAGGTGGCGCGTGAACAAGGCGGTGCAGAGAAGATCGGGACGACAGGGCGTGGCATTGGTCCTGCCTATGAAGACAAGATTGCAAGGCGCGCTTTGCGGGTGCAGGATCTGAAATACCCCGAACGCTTCGCCGCAAAGTTGCGCGAACTTCTGGGCTTGCATAACCACGTACTACGAACCTTCTTGAATTCCTCGCAGTTCGTGTTTGCTGAATCGCTCCAGCCCTATATGGCAGATGGACAGATTCAATTTGAACCTGTTTTTCAAGAAGCAATGCGGCATGCCGAACTGCTTCGGCCGATGATGGCAGATGTTTCGTGCGAATTGAATGAAGCGCACCATAACGGTGAAAACCTTCTGTTTGAAGGAGCCCAAGGTACTCTGCTCGACGTGGATCATGGAACCTATCCCTATGTCACATCCAGCAATTGTGTGGCTGGAAATGCAGCCGCGGGCGCGGGCGTTGGACCGGGTATGCTCCACTATATTTTGGGGATCACCAAGGCCTATTGCACTCGTGTAGGTGGGGGGCCGTTTCCGACAGAACTTGACTGGGAAACTCCTGGAACACCTGGCTACCACATGAGCACCGTGGGTGCCGAGAAGGGTGTCACTACAGGACGAAGCCGCCGCTGCGGTTGGTTTGACGCTGCCTTGCTCAAACGCAGCGCACAGGTCAACGGCCTTACCGGTCTCTGTATCACCAAGCTGGACGTGCTCGATGGCTTGAAAGAATTGCAACTATGTACTGGTTACATGCTTGATGGGCAGCAGATTGATCTGCTGCCCATGGGGGCTGATGACATTACCAGATGTGTCCCTATCTATGAAACAATGGACGGCTGGACTGAGTCCACGGTCGGCGTAACGAAATTCGATGAATTGCCCGTGAATGCGCGGTTGTATCTTCAGCGCATAGAGCATGTGACCGGTGTTCCTGTGGCATTGATTTCCACTAGCCCAGATCGCAACCACACCATCATGATGCAGCATCCCTACCTTCCGGTATAAGGGTTTTTTGGCTTGCAACGCTCACAAACAGGGCGCTTGCAGCTATTAATTTAGGAGTAAAGATGTTGACCGAAGATGGCAATCACTTGTATGTCAGTTACGACGAATACCATAGCCTCATTGAAAAACTGGCGCTCAGAGTGCACCAGTCAGGTTGGCAATTCGACACCATACTTTGTCTGGCACGCGGTGGTATGCGTCCTGGTGACATTCTTAGCCGGATCTTCAATAAGCCTCTGGCGATCATGTCGACAAGTTCCTATAGGGCAGAGGCTGGCACGGTACAAGGGCATTTGGATATCGCACGATTCATCACCACCCCCAAAGGTGAGATTGCCGGGCGCGTGCTTCTGGTGGATGACCTGGCTGACACTGGGCATACATTGCATGCCGTGATCGATATGCTCAAGACCAGCTACGATCCCATCACCGAATTACGTAGCGCGGTCATCTGGACCAAGGGAGTGTCCACTTTTACACCCGACTATTCCGTGGAGTTCCTGCCTACAAATCCATGGATTCACCAACCTTTTGAAACCTACGACAGCCTTACTCCCGAGAAACTGCTTGAAAAGTGGCGTGTGTAGGCTGTCATTTCGGTGTCGTTGGTGTAAAAAGCTTGTTTTTCGTCCCTGGTTCA
>JAMLIQ010000040.1 GCA_023954095.1 Burkholderiaceae bacterium
TCGCTCTCGGGCGAGGGCTGGCCCATGGTGGCGCAACCGCCCAGCACGGCGACCAGCAGGGCCGGGGCCAGCAGGCGCAAGGCCCATTGACGGCGGTGGATTGGCTTTGGCATGGAATGAATCTCCTGGTGAGGTTAAAGGATGGAGGTCTTTGGTGACGCCTGCGGCGGCAAAGTTCAGCGCACCGGGGCGGGCGCACTGGTGTTGCTGGCACCAAAGGGGAACGACTCCAGCGACATGCTGCGCATGCGCTGGCGCAGTTCGGCGCTGGCGGCACGCAACTGGTCGTCGTCTTCAAGGGCGCGTGGGGTCATGAGCACCAGCAGTTCGGTGCGCTCACGCTTGTTGCTGGTGGTGGAGAACAGCGCGCCAAACAGCGGGATATCGGCCAGGCCGGGCACGCCGCTGCGGCCATTGGTTTCGTTCTCGCGGATCATGCCGCCCAGCACGATGGGTTCGCCCGAGCGCACGGCCACACGGCTCTGGATCTGGCGGGTGAGGAAGTTGCGCTGGCCGGTGGCCACGTCGATTTCGCCCACGTCGGTGACCTGCTGGACGATGTCCATGGTGATCAGCCCGCCTGCATTGACCGAGGGGGTCACGGAGAGCATCACACCTGTATCTTTATAGGTAATCGATTCGGTGACCAGGGTGCCCGTGGCCGTGGTCGAGCTTTTTACCGGCTGCTGCTTGCCGATCTGGATGGTGGCGTTGTGGTTGTCCAGCACCAGCACCGACGGGTTGGACAGCACGCGCAGTTGCGATTTCTCGGCCAGCGCATTGAGCGTGGCGCGCACAACACCGGCCTTGTTCAGAATGGTGTACGAGAAGCCGGGCTGCTTGGCGCCGATGCCGCCGTTTTCGTTCATGTTCAGCAGGGCCTGGCCGTCACGGCCGCGGCTGAGGCTGTTCTGTACAAACCACTCCACCCCGTATTCCAGGTTGCCGGTGAGGCTGACTTCGACAATGCTGGCTTCGATGAGCACCTGCACCGGGGCCTTGTCAAGCTCGCGCAGGGCTTTCTCGATGCGGCGGTACTCGGTGCGCGGCGCGCGGATGAGCAGGGCATTGCGTTTCTCGTCGGCCACCACGCGGACATTGCCGTCGAGCTGGCTGACCGAAGTGAGTGGCGTGTTCTTGTTGCCGCCCATGGCCGACTGGGCGGCCGCGGCCATGGCGGTCGCCGTGCCGGAACCTGTCGTGCCTGCGGTACTGGTGGTGCCCGGGGTGGCCAGCCCTGCCGCGCCGCTGCCGGTAGACGGCGCAAACTGCGTAGGCGCAGAGCCTGCGGCCACGCCCTGCTTGGAGCGCGATGTATCGCTGCCAAACAAGCCATTGAGCATTTCAGCCAGGTGGGTGGCAGAGCCGTTTTGCACCGGGTACACGAACAGGCCTGCTTCAAGTGCGTCCGAGGGCCGGTCGAGACGCCGAATCCAGGTTTCGACCTGGGCCAGCAACTGGCTGCGCGGCGTTACGACCACCAGCGCGTTCAGGCGCTCCACCGGGACCAGCCGGATGAGGCCATGCAAGGGGTTGGCCGACGAGGCCATGGCCGCAGCACCGCCCGCCCCGGCACCCGGGGAACCCGGGGCCGCGCCTGCACCGGCAGCCCCCCCAGCCAGGGCAGCGCCTGCAAAGGCATTGGCACCGCCGCTGCTGCTGCTGTAGGGGTCGGCCGATTTGTCCGAGCCCAGCATGGCCTGGAGCGCGTCGCGCACCACATTGACGTTGGCGTTCTCCAGCACAAAAACGCCCAGCGACATGCCGGTGAGGAAGTCCACGTCAAAGGCGTCCACCATTTCCAGCCAGCCACCCAACTGGGCCTTGCTGCCCTGCAGCACGAGCAGGTTGCGCAGCGTGTCCACGTAGACGATGGCCTCACGCGGGGCAATGGGGGCCAGTATCTTGGCCATCTCGCCAGCAGCAATGTGGTTCAGCGGCACGATGACTGTGCCCGCGCCTGCGAGGTCCTTGAAGCGCGCCGCACCCACCACCGGGCGTGCACCCACCGTCACGGTGCGTTTGGTGACGTGGTACACCCCCGCGTTGTCGCGCACGATGGCCAGATCGTGCGGCAGCAGTACGGCGTCCAGCACATCGAGCACCTGGTTGCGCTGCAGCGGCTGGCGCGTGTGCAGGCTGACCACAGTGTCGCCGCCCGCATCAATGGTGTAGTTGAGCTTGAGCAGGTCGCCCAGCAGGGCGGCCGCCAGGTTGCCGACGGTGGCGTTCTCGAAGTTGAGCGCCACTTTGTCGCCCGTGGCCAGCACCGGGTCGACCTGGGGTCCAATGTTGCGCTTGAACAGCTGGTCGTCCCCCGGGAACAGGCGGGTATTGCCCGAGGGGGATTTGCCCTCGGCCGGCTTCGGACGGGCGGTTTCTTCCGCGGCCGGAGCCACCGCAGGCGCTACGGTCTCTTCCTGCTCCGGATTCCTGTCTGCCTTGGCCACGCTCGGCGCCACCACGGGCTCGGTCCGAATGGTCACAGGGGGTGTATCGGGCACGCTGGCACAACCTGAAGCCAGCAAGGCCAGCATGAGGAGGGAAGGCCGAATATTCATAGGTGATAACTCCGGTGTTTGCGCTGTGTCGCTGTTTACTGGTCTGCCGAGGAGGGGCGCGGACGTACCGCGACCGGCGGCGCCTTGGCCTGTGCAGGGTTGCCTGCCTCCAGCGGCCGTTCGATGCGCTGTGCATCTGCGGACACAAATACGGCCTTGCGGCCATCGAATGACTCGATACGCCAGGGCGTGGATTCGGTGGTGATCTTGAGTGGACTGCCGTCCGGGCGTTGCAAAATGGCCACGCTATTGGCGCCGGACTCCAGCACCGCCGTCAGGCGCGATTGCGCCAGTTCACCGGCCAAGCCGCCCTTTGGTCCCCCCGTGTCAGCCGGGCGGCGCGAGGCCCAGAATACCGGGCGCTTCGCCGCATGCACGGCCCGGGCGTCCGGCGGTCGGGGCATGGGGTCAATCTGGGGCAATTCAGGTTGGCGTGCCGCAGGGGGGCTCCAGGTGTCTTTGCTGGATTGCCACCAGTAAGCGCTGGCGCTCAGGGCGACAGCCGCCAGCACGGGTACGAGGTGCCAGGGTTTGATCATGGCTGCGCCTTTCCGGGTGCCAGCGGCGCTTCAAGCTGCAGGGTGAGGCGGGCGTTTTGCGGACCTGTGGCAGCGCCTTCGCGCGACAGGCTGGCTGTGCGCACCCAGAAAGGCGGCCTATGGGTTTGCAGCATTTCCATGAAACGCACGAGCTTGGGCCATTCGCCGGTAACAGTCGCTGTCAGGCGTGTGCGTGCCAGTTTCCCATCCACGCCGGGCTCCAGTGCCGCCTGTGATGAAACAAGGGTGCCGCCTGCCGCTCCGATCAGCTCGCGCAGCTTTTGCTGAACGTCGTTCTGCGCGTTTTCTCCGGCGGGGTGCAGCAGCGGCAGGACGGCGTTGCGGGCATCGCCCAACCGGGATTCGATGTCAGACCCGGCTTCAACGACCCCCTCAAGGCGCTCGCTGCGCGATTCCAGCTGCTGCAGGGCACTGTCATAGCGGGTCCAGAGTGCGCGGTAGCCCAGTCCGGCACACACCAACCCTCCCAGTACCAGCAGCGCAACGATGCCGCCGGCACGGCGTGTCCATGTATTCATGGTTTGGCCCCCTCCCCGCGCCAGCGCATCTCGAAGGTAAAGCGTTCCTTGTTCAGGGTGTTGTCACGGACGCTGGCCACGGTGGCGCGCGCTTCGGCCAGGGCGGGCTGGCGCCCCAGATGCGCAATCAGCTCAGTGGCGTTGCCGGTCAGCCCCATGATCCGGATTTCGCTGCCATTGATTTCAATGCGGTCGAGCCAGGCGTCGTCGGGCAGGGTCTCGGACAGACGATCCACCACACTGGCCAGGGGCAGGTCGGTACCGATGCTCTGCCGCAACTCGTCTGCCAGCAGCGACTGCTGGCGCAATTCGTCCAGTTGCTGGCGCAGGGGGGCGGCCTTGGGTTCGAGCATGCCGACATGCTCCACCGCCCGAACCACCGCCTGCCTCTTGAGTATCAGCGGCATGAGCGCAGGCACAGCCATGGCCCCCAGCAAGAGCAGGAGCGTGCCCACAAGAACGCCATCCATCCAGCGCTGGCGCTTGATCTGCTGGTGCCATGCCTTGCCACGCACCGCCAGGGCGCGCCCCTGGCGCGCCAGGTAGACGGGCGCATCGGCCGCCAGCCCATGCTGGGCCAGCAGCGCTTCCTGGTCATTGCGCCGGCACATGCCCCACTCGATGGTCCACCCCCCCCCGGAGGCAGGCACGGCCTGCCAGGCCGCCACAATGTGTTCTGGCGGCAGGGGCGAGACGCGCCACAGGGTTTCCTGGACGGCGCTGTCGAGCGCCTGCCGAGGCATTTCAGGGAGCTGCACCGTGCCCCACAGGCAACTGGACTCCGGCACCAGCAGTCCGGCGGCCTTGTGCTGGCCTGTGCTGGCGCGCAACCGGGTTCCGGTCACCGCCCAGCGGCCGCCATCGGAAGACACGGCCGTGCGGCTCCTTGCGGGCCAAGCGCCATGTTCCACCAGCGCACGCCTGAGGTCGCCAAACCCCCAGGCCAGTCGGTCCAGCGTGGCATGCACGCGGCGAGATAGCTGCCCCCAACCTGTCATGGATTGAATTCCTGTTCCGGCTTGTTTACGCGGCGCGTCGGCTCCAGTGAGAGCGTCGTCCAGGGCGTCAGCCCATCCGGGCGCTCGCTGAGATCAATCCACGCTTCACGCTGCCACCAGCGCTCGCCTTCCATCTGCACGAAGGCCCGAATTCTCACGGCCTGCGCTCCTCCTGCCGTTGCAGACGCAAAGAACTCGGAAGCGGCCCCGGAGAGCAGCATCCCAGCCTGCGTTTCAGGTGGTGATGAGTGGATACGCGCTCCAAGCCCTGGCTCGCCTGTGAGTGCGTCGATCAGTGCTGCAGGCGCCGAACCGATAGCGATACGCTGTTGACCGTTGATGCCCAGATAGGGGGCGATTATCTCATAGAGCGCAGGCGTCATACCGAGCACGGACTTGAGTTCAGACAGGTCGTCGAGAGACGAATTGCGGGGCAGGGATGGCCAGCCAGCCGCCCGGTATTGGGCTGCTTCCGCCCCGCCGACACCACCCGGGACATCATCCGGATCAAGATAATCCCGGATGCGCGAGGTAAGAATGGCGGCTTCGCCTGGCGCAAGCCCACCCGTCTTCTGAAGCAAGGCCTGGAGCAGGGCATCGCTGGCCACATTCACGTCCACCAGACCGTTTGCCGGGGTAATTTCCAGCCAGACCTCGTGGGGCCCGAGGGTCATTCGCTGGCGTCGGTAGCGGGCCGGGGCGCCTTTTTCCGCCAGCAAGCGCTGCGCCGCGAGTTGGAGCGCCGCATCCAGCACCGATTCGGAACGCAGGCGCTCCAGACCCAGCCCCACCTGCCGGGTTTGCTGGCGGATGCCATGGGCGCTGGCGAGCACGACCAGCGACAACGCGGCCACCAGCCAGAGCACCAGTATCAGCGCCGTTCCCTTGTTTCCCTTGTGTCTGCGCGGCATGGTCATCGCGCCCTCGCCAAAGCAAAAACCAGGGCAGGCCAGTCACCACGCTCATCGGCAATCTCGACCCTGATGCGCGCCGGGTACTGCTCCCGACCCGCGTCCCACTGCTGCACCCATTGGCCGGTGCGTCCGTCCTGGTAGTACCACTGCAGGGTCTGCACATCTTTCAGCAGGGTTTCGCGCAGGGCACGATTCCAGTCCAGGGCCGTCGGCGCCCCATCGTACGGCAGCGCCTCCACAGACAGGTCGATCCGCCCATCCTCATGCCGCAGCGGCGTGATGCGAAACACATACAGGCCCCCGGCCTCGCCGCGCTCCGGAAGCGGCGCCACCCAGATGGCGCCCGCCGCAGTGCCGCTGAAAAAATTCACAATGGATGCACCATCCTTGCGACTCAGCAAACGCAGGGTATCAAACTTGCGCCCCAGCCACTGGCTGACCACCAGCATGTGCTCGGTACGATCGATCAGGCGCTGGTTGCGCTCTTCGGTACGCCCGATCACGCCAAAACCCGCAAACATCAATGTCACAACCGCAGCGGTGATGGCCAGGGCGATGAGCAGTTCGAGCAACGTGAAACCACGGCTCGATGGACGGACCGAACGTTTCATGGCGCTGCCCGATAGGGTTTCCAGGTCGTCCAGACCAACACCGCGGGCCCGTCTTTCGCATGCGCGACATGGACCGTGACCTTGGCGACCGGCAGGGCCCCTGCAGGCCGCCCATCCACCTCTTTCAACTGCGCCTGTTCAGGAGATACCTGCACGCTCCAGTACCAGGCGCCGACCTGCCCGGTCGGTTGCCGCTCGAGGTCTTCGGCGTAGGTTGCGGCAGCGAGCGCCGACCTGGCCACCAGCGCAGCCTCCACCCGCGCACCGACATCGACCACGTTCTTCGAGCTTTGGCCCACGGTCCGGTAGAGCGTGCCCAGGGCCATGGCAGCAATGGCCATGGCAACCAGCGCTTCGAGCAGGCTGAACCCTTGCTGGCGGGCCGGTGCGCGCAATGCACGCAAGCGAGGGCGCATGCGGTTCATGAACGGGCCACGGCTGCGGCTTGCTCAATCGTGCCAAACAGCCAGTTCACGCGAAACGCCACACCCCGGCCTGCGCGCAAGACCGCCAGCCTGCCGCCACGGGCGCCCCCATCGGCATTGAACACAAAGAGCGGCTCTCCCGCCAAGGAAGCATCCCTGGGCAGGCGTTCGGCAGCCTCCCACTCCACTTCCAGGGGTGCGGGGATGTCCATGGGCGACTGCCCATCCACCCTGAGCTGCCGGGTCAGCGGCTCGTAGGTGACGACCACGACCCGGCCCTCCTGAACGCACAGGGCACGCGCCTGACTGAGATGGGTGGCCACTTCGCGGACGGTCTGGTGATAGCGCGCCCGCTCCATGAAGGACTGGGCGCCGCCGCCCACCACGGAAACGGTGAGGGCAGCAAGCACCAACACCACCAGCAGTTCCAGCAAGGTGAAGCCGGCGCCTCGGTGGCGTACCCCTGGTGCACGGTTGCGCATGCGGATCAGTTCACCAGACACGGGGCAATGACGCGACCGCAACTTCAGTTGTAGATATCGGCGTTATCCCCTTCGCCACCGGGTTTGCCGTCCGCGCCCAGAGAAAAGATGTCTGGCGCATTGTTGCGCCCGGGATTCTTGTACAGGTAGGTGGCACCCCAGGGGTCGGCGGGCAAGCCCTTCTTCAGATAGGGACCGTTCCAGCCAGGCGCCGTGGCGGGGCGATCGGTCAGGGCACGAAGGCCTTCGGCATCATTGGGATAACGGCCCACGTCCAGCTTGAAGAGATCAAGGCTTTGCTCGATTTCGGCGATCTGTACCCGTGCCGTCTTGGACTTGGCTCCGCCCAACTGGTCGAGCACCTTGGGGCCCACCAACCCCGCCAGCAGGGTCAGGATGACCAGGACCACGAGCAGTTCGATCAGGGTAAAGCCCGCGGAACGGCGCGCTCGCAGGAACACATTGGCTGCGTTGTCGTTGGTATGTTTTTTCATGGCGGATTCCTTGAATGAAAATAATCAGATGGTGTCGTTGATCGACAGCACGCCACCCAGAATGGCGATGATGATGAAAGCGACAAACGCCCCCAGAATGATGATGATGAGGGGCTCCATGGCCGCAAGAACGCGGCCCATGGTGCGCCGACCTTCGTCCTCGTAGCGATCAGCCAGGCTGAGCAAGGTGCTGTCGAGCTGTCCGGTTTCCTCGGCCACGCGTATCAATTGGGGGGCGGTGGTCTTTTTGAAATGGGGTGACACAAATCCGGTGGAAAGCCGCTTGCCTGTTTTCACGATACCGACCAGGGGCTCGATGTCTTTGCGCAGGGCCACATTGGTCAAGGTATCGACGGCGATGCGCAAGGCATCGACCATGGGGACACCACGCTGCAGCAAAATACCGAAGGTCCGAAAATAAACGGCAAACTGAAGATTCTTGACGACTTTCCCGAACAGCGGCATGTCGAGCAGCATGGTGTCAAGCTGCATGCGCCCTGCTGCGGTAGCAACCCAGCGTGACAGCAGAAAGAAGAGCACGGCCACACCCAGCAGGATGAGCATCCAGTGGGACCGGATCAGGTCGCTGAGATTGACCACCAGTTGGGTCGAGTAGGGCAGCGCATCCCCCATGGAATCAAAGATTTCCCGAAACTGCGGAACAACGAATGCCAACAGCAACACCACGGAGAGTACCGCCACGACCAGCAGGATGATGGGGTAGGTCATGGAGGAGATGACATAGTTCCGAAGCTTGTCCTGCGCCTCCAACTGCACCGTGAGTTCCTTCATGACCACGTGCAGGGAACCCGATGTCTCCCCTGCCCGGATCAGGACGAGATACTGTCGCCCCAGGTCCCGCTCGAAAGGCAGCAAGGACTGGTATAGCGATTTGCCTCCTCGCACCCCTTCTTCGACCTTGCTGATAAATGCCCTCAAGGCATCGGTGGCGGCCATTTCCTTGAGCATGGCCAAAGCTTTGTCCAGCGGCATGCTGGCCTGCTTGAGGTGCGCCATCTCCCGGCTGAAAAACAGGATGTCCTGGCGCTTGAGCTTTGCGCTGCGGCTTTGCTCCGTGCCCTGGGCAGGAGCCGCCTCGCCCCCCGTGAGGCGCACCGGCGTGATGCCCTGCCCGATCAGTCGCAATCGGGCGGTGTCCACATTCGGCGCGCGAACACTGCCCTGGCATGGCTTGCCCTCGGACGTCACCCCATCGTATTGAAAATCAGTCATTTTGACGCGCAACGCGCAGCACTTCCTCTGCAGTGGTCAACCCCAAGCCTACCTTGGTGGCGCCGTCCTGCAGCAAGTTCCCGCCGACATAAGCGCCCTCGCTACCATGGATGGAGGAACCTTGCTCCAGCACCTTGCGCTTCATGTCGTCGGTGAGCAGCAGCAATTCATGGATAGCCAGCCGTCCCCGGTAGCCCGTTCCGCGGCAGTTGGGGCAACCCACCGAGCGGTAAAGCGCCTGCCCTTCACCCACGGATGCGCCCAGTGAGGCCGCTGCCGCCTGTGCCTGGTCCGGCAGCAGGGGGGCCTTGCAATCGTCGCAGAGCTTGCGCACGAGGCGCTGCGCCAGCACCCCGATCACGGAAGCCGTGATGAGGTACGGCTCCACACCCATGTTGATGAGCCGCACAATGGCTCCCAGGGCGCTGTTGGTATGCAAGGTGGACAGGACCATATGGCCGGTCAGTGCCGCCTGGACCGCAATTTCGGCGGTTTCCCCGTCCCGCATTTCACCAATCATGATGACGTCCGGGTCTTGCCGCAGGAATGAGCGCAGCACCTTGGCGAAGGTCAGGCCGATCTGGGGCTGCACCTGCACCTGGTTGAGCCACTGCAACCGGTATTCCACCGGATCTTCCACTGTAAGAATCTTCAGGTTTTCACCTTCGAGTTCTTGCAGTGACGCATACAGCGTGGTGGATTTTCCCGACCCCGTGGGGCCTGTCACGAGCAGGATGCCATGCGGCACACTCAACAACTGGCGCAGGGACTGCAAGGTTGGCGGAGTGAAATGCAGGCTTTCCAGGGACAGGAGGTCAAAATTCTTTTCGAGCAGGCGCATGACCACCGATTCCCCGAACATGGTGGGAATGGTGGAAACCCGCGCGTCCATCTCCTTGCCGTGCACCCGCAGTTTGGTGCGCCCGTCCTGCGGCATGCGGCGTTCGGCAATATCGAGTTGCGAAAGGATCTTGATGCGTGAAACGACGGCCGGGGCATCCTTGTTGTCGATCTCGTCGATGGGAAACAGCTCTCCATCCACCCGGATGCGGACAACCGACTGATCCTCATACGTTTCTATGTGAATATCCGACGCTTGGGCGGCCACCGCCTGCGAAAGAATCTGGTTCACGCGCTGGATGATCGGCGCCTCGGAGGCCATGTCCCGCAGATGCTCGATGAACTCCGCCGCTGCAGGCTGTCCATCAGCCTCCAGATCGTCTCCCGCCGCATCCTGGAGATACCAGGCATTGAGTTGTGTGGATATTTCGGATTCCAGTCCGAAATAAATATCCGGCTCTTTGCCAAATACCAGCATCAAGGCATTTCTCAGAGACGGGCTTCTCGGATCAGGGCAAGCAAATGCAGGGATTAATTCCGGGCTATCTGCATCACCCAGCGGCAGTAAATCATTGGCCAGCAGGAAACTCGTATTGAGTCGAGATGTTTCTGGTTTGTTTTCTGGAAAATGGTCGATCCGCACCAGTGGCAAACCCGCTTGCTGCGAGAGGGCGACAGCCACATCGATTTCAGAAACAATGCCGAGATTGACGAGCAGACGCCCTAGACGCCCCCCCATCGAACGTTGCACCTCCAGCGCACGGTCCAGATCGTTGCGGGAAATTTTCTGCGCCGCGAGCAGCATTTCCCCAATTCTCAGGTACTTTTCTCCCTGATTTTCCACTGGACCTGCCTCAGTCATAGCATTCATTTTCCGCACCTGTTTCTGAATATTCTGAATTGCCCGTACGGTAGTTTTGAAAGCAATATACAGCCAGTTCGTAAAATATTACCTGGCTCATATATTTCTTCTTCTGTTCAAGGCCAGCCTGCAGCGGCAGCGCCCGTCCGAAAAAGCCGTGCAATTTACCATGAAGCGCCCGCCCGCCCGCGCGCACCATCCCAGAGTCCGCGCACGCTGGCCTTGAAGTGCTGCCAGCGGCTGCGCCCGGCCACACAATTGAAACCAATTTTCATCAACAGCCGCCAGGCAGACGCCAGCGACCAACGCAAGGGCACGAAGGGCTGGCGGTACAGAAGCACGGCATTGCGCACCTGAAAGTAGTGCCGCCATGCCGGATACGCCAGAAACCGTCGCCCCATGAACACAATGGGGGGCCCCCCGAGCGCATGCGCCATGTGCGCAGAACAGACGCCCAGCAGCACCCAGCGGGCAGCGCGGGTGCGCAGGCTCCATTCCACGTCCACGAAGTCGATGAACCAGTCTTCTCGCATGGCGCCCACCTGCTCAAGCACGGGCATCGGAATCAGGCAGCCTGATGCAATCAGGTGGTCTACCACATGCACCGTTCCTGCGGTGCAGGGGAGTCTGCGAAAACGCAGGCCATCGAGCCATACAAAAGGAGAGTGCGCTTTGGGCTGGCGTGGGTCAGCGTGCAGCGGACCGGCAGCACCTGCGTCGGGGCGGTCCTGCAATGCGGCAAGAAGCTGGGCCACCATGTCGGCAGCGGGGACGCTGTCCTGGTCCATGAGCAGCACATGGCTGGCACCCTGTGCACGCGCCCAGTCGATTCCGCGATTCTGCGCACCGCCAATTCCCAGGTTGCGCTCCATGCGCAGCACGGCATCGACCTGCGGGACCGCCTCCCGGCGCCAGGCGGGCAGATCCACCGTCGAGGCGTTGTCCACGATCACCATGTGCGCCACCTGTGGACGCAAGGCTTCGATCTGCGCCAGGAGGGCGTCACAGTCGGGCTGGAACGTCACGATCACCGCGGCGACCGATACCCCTTGACAGGCTGCCGCAACCGCCGTGGACGGATTGGCATTCACGCCATCACCTCCGGCTGGCAAAGCCGGGAATAGGCCCGTGCAATGGCAGTCCAGCGATAGTGCGCGAACGCCGGATCGTCCGGCTGCGGCGTCCAAGCCTGCAGGTCCGGCGTGCGCAGGCATTGCTCCAGCGCGGCGGCGCTGGCGAAGTAGCCTCCCTGGTCCGCCAGGGTGTGGCGATTGAATATGCAGTCGAATGCCAGAATCGGACGGTGGTAAGGCAGCATTTCGATCAACGAAGGGTTGGTGCCGCCGACGCTGTGGCCATGCAGGTACAGGCGGCAACCTGCACGCAGGGCCGCAAGCGCCTGCGGCTCGAACAGTGCGTCGATGCACTGGATACGCGGTTCTTCACGGTAGCGCTGCTGCAGTTGCTGCCCCAGAGCGGTGGTACTGAAGTTGCCGACGACAACGTAGCGTTCGACACCGCTGGCCAGAGCGGCTTCCATCATTTCGGCGATCTGGTTCTCCGGCTCAATGCGCGCAACCGTCAAGAGATAGCACCCGGGCTCCAGCCCGAAGCGCTGGCGCACCAACGCCCGTGCCTGCTCCGATTCGATGGGCTGCACATGGTCGTTCCCGTAGGGGATGATGGTGCTGGCGCGGCCATAGGTGCTGGCAACGATGTCCGCAATGCCCTGGTTGTCGCTGATGACCTGATGGGCGTGGCGGATGGCGAGCCGCTCGCTCAGACGCAAAAATGCGCGCGGCAGCCCCCGCCACTTGCTGCGCCGGGCCTCCAGGCCATCCACATTCACCACGATGCGCCTGGCGCCCGCGAGCCAGCGCATGAGCGGCATGCACACACCGGCAGAAACACCCATGACGACAACGGCATCGCAACGGCGCAAGCTGAACAGGAAACTGAGCAGATCGTAGGGCACCGAAGCGGGGCCGTTGGCCCGCAAGGGCAGGTATCGATGGCGCAGACCCGGCCGATCGGCTGCCCGCGAACCGCGCCCGATGGAGGAGCCGAACACCTGGACCTGGTGGCCCAGCGCCACCAACCGAGGAGCAAGCTCCGCCACGCAGGTTTCGAAGCCCCCATAGCGGGCAGGCAGACCGTCGGTACCGATGAGGGCGATCCGCAGGCGCGATTGCGACGCAGGTTCGCAGGCCACCGGCAGCCCGCTGCTGCTGGTCACTGCAGGCTTGGCGTCTCGGTCCAGCATGGGATGGCGCACGCCATCAGGCGCCAGCCAGAACAGCGGCCAGGCTCAGACCGGCAAGATCCTTGCCGGACAGCACCGGCGCCCTGCCCAGGTCCGGCCAGGCGATGGCCAGCTGCGGATCGTTCCACGCCAGAGACCGCTCGTGCTGCGGGCTGTAGTAATCGGTCGTTTTGTAGACGAAATCGGCCGACTCGGACAGCACCAGAAAACCGTGGGCGAGTCCCGGAGGAATCCAGAGTTGGCGATGGTTGTCTTCCGTCAGTTCGACGCCCACCCATTGTCCCGCAGTCGGTGAGCCCGGGCGGATATCCACCGCCACATCGAACACCGCACCCCGCACCACGCGCACCAGCTTGCCCTGCGCCTTGGGAGACACCTGAAAATGCAGCCCGCGCAACACCCCCTGGGTGCTGCGGCTGTGGTTGTCCTGCACAAACTGGTGGCTGGTGCCCGTGGCGTCGTTGAAGGCGCGCTGGTTGAAACTCTCGAAAAAGAAACCCCGCGTGTCACCGAACACCTTGGGCTCGATCAGCATGACATCGGGAATGGCGAGGCGGGTGGCTTGCATGGCGGGTTCAGTAAATTTTTTCCTGGAGCAGGCGCAGCAGATACTGGCCATAGCCGTTTTTGGACAAGGGCTGTGCCAGGCGCTGGAGCTGCTCACTGTCGATCCACTGGCCGCGCCATGCGATTTCCTCGGGGCAGGCAATCTTGAGACCCTGGCGGTGCTCCAGCGTGGCGATGAACTGGCTGGCCTCCAGCAGGCTTTCATGCGTTCCGGTGTCCAGCCAGGCATAGCCCCGGCCCATGATTTCGACATTGAGCTGCCCCTGCTCCAGGTACAGACGGTTGAGGTCGGTGATTTCCAGCTCACCACGGGGCGAAGGCTTGAGGTCCTTGGCCAGCTCCACCACCTGGTTGTCATAGAAGTACAGACCGGTGACCGCATAGCTGGATTTGGGCGAAGCCGGTTTTTCTTCGAGCGAAAGCACCTTGCCCTGGGTGTCGAACTCGGCCACGCCGTAGCGCTCGGGGTCGTGCACATGGTAGGCAAACACGCTGGCACCGTCGGCGCGCTGGGTGGCACTTTCCAGCAGTTCGTGGAAGTCGTGGCCGTGGAAGATGTTGTCGCCCAGCACCAGCGCGCTGGGTGAATCACCCAGGAATGGCTCGCCGATGATGAAGGCCTGCGCCAGGCCATCCGGGCTGGGTTGCACGGCGTATTGCAGGTTGATGCCCCACTGGCTGCCGTCACCCAGCAGTTGCGCAAAGCGGGGCGTATCCTGCGGCGTGCTGATGACCAGGATGTCGCGGATACCCGCCAGCATGAGGGTGCTGAGCGGGTAGTAGATCATGGGTTTGTCGTACACCGGCAGCAGTTGCTTGCTGATCGCCAGAGTGGCCGGGTGCAGGCGGGTGCCGGAGCCCCCGGCGAGGATGATGCCCTTGCGGGCCGCGCTGCGTACTGCTGTCATGGTCTGTGCTTCAAAGGATTTCGGTGAGCATGCGTGCCACCCCATCGCGCCAGTGCGGCAGCCGCAGGCCGAAGGTGGCTTGCAGGCGGGCCGTGTTCAGGCGCGAGTTGTGCGGCCGCGCTGCGGGCGTGGGGAAGGCACTGGTGGGCACGGGGGCGACGTCAATTGCTTTCAATTTGATAGCTGGCTGCGCTTGTACAGCAAGCGCCAGAACCTCTTTTGCATACAAATTCCAGTTGGTCTCGCCCGCTGCAACGCAGTGGTACAGGCCGCCGTCCTGGGGGCGTTGCGCCAGGTGCCGGAGGGCGTGGGCCGTGACGTCGGCCAGCAGATCGGCACCTGTAGGGGCGCCCCACTGGTCGTCGATGACGGTCAGGCGATCACGCTCCTGCGCCAGGCGCAGCATGGTCTTTGCGAAATTGCCGCCGCGTGCCGCGTAGACCCAGCTGGTACGCAGGATCAGGTGCTTGCAGCCCGATTGCTGGATGCGTTGTTCACCCTCCAGCTTGGTGCGGCCATAGCAGCTGAGCGGTGCAGGTGTGTCGGTTTCCACCCAGGGACGGGTGCCGCTGCCGTCAAAGACATAGTCGGTGCTGTAGTGCACCAGCCAGGCGCCCAGGCGGGCCGCTTCTTCGGCCAGCACGCCGGGCGTGGTGGCGTTGAGCAAGCGCGCAAATTCGGGCTCGCTCTCGGCCTTGTCCACGGCGGTGTGCGCTGCGGCATTGACGATGACGTCGGGGCGCAGGGCACGCACGGTGTCCGCCACCCCGGCAGGATTGGAAAAATCACCGCAGTGCTCCTGGCTGTCGAAGTCGAGCGCAGTGACGTTGCCGAGCACAGCCAGGCTGCGCTGCAGCTCCCAGCCCACCTGGCCACCCTTGCCCAGGAGCAGGATGTTCATCATGCCGCAGCACCTGGTGCGCCGGGTTCCTGGGCGTACTGGGTCTGCACCCAGTCACGGTAGGCGCCGGTTTGCACTCCGGTCACCCAGTCGGCATTCTGCAGATACCACTGCACGGTCTTGCGGATGCCGGTGCCGAAGGTCTCCAGAGGGCGCCAGCCCAGTTCGCGCTCGATCTTGCGGGCATCGATGGCATAGCGCCGGTCGTGTCCGGGGCGGTCCTTCACGTAGGCGATCTGGGTACGGTAGCTCTGGCCGTCGGCACGTGGGCGCAGTTCGTCCAGCAGGGCGCACACTGTGTTGACGATGTCGATATTGGGCATTTCGTTCCAGCCACCGACGTTGTAGGTTTCGCCGGGGCGCCCCGCTTCAAGCACGCGGCGGATGGCTGCGCAGTGGTCCTTGACATACAGCCAGTCGCGGATCTGCATGCCGTCGCCGTACACAGGCAGGCTTTTGCCAGCCAGTGCGTTGACGATCATCAGCGGGATGAGCTTCTCCGGGAAATGGTAGGGGCCGTAGTTGTTGCTGCAGTTGGTGGTGAGCACCGGCAAGCCATAGGTGTGGTGCCAGGCCCGCACCAGGTGGTCGCTGGCGGCCTTGCTGGCACTGTAGGGGCTGTTGGGCTCGCAGTTGTGCTGCTCTGTGAAGGCGGGCGCATCCGGTGCCAGCGTGCCATAGACCTCGTCGGTACTGACGTGCAGGAACCGGAATGCTTCTTTTTCGATAGCTGGAAGCGCTTGCCAGTAGTGCCTTGCTGCCTCCAGAAGCCGGAAGCTTCCGAGCACGTTGGTCTGGATGAAATCTTCGGGGCCATGGATGGAGCGGTCCACATGCGATTCGGCAGCGAAATTGACGATGGCACGCGGCCGGTGTTCAGCCAGGAGCTGCGCCACCAGCGCACTGTCGCCAATATCGCCCTGCACGAACACATGGCGCGCGTCGTCCTGGACACCGGCCAGGTTGTGCAGGTTGCCCGCATAGGTGAGCTTGTCGAGATTGACAACGCCCTCAGGGGAGCCGCCCAGCCAGTCGAGTACGAAATTGGCGCCGATGAAGCCGGCGCCGCCAGTGACGAGGATCATGGGATATACCGAAAGTGCGCCCACAGGCAAAGCGCCGGATTATCCCACTGCCGCCTGTCACTGGCAGTAACTACGGACCCGCAAGCGGGTCGCCGCATCAGAAGTGGATGCCGCGCATCATCTGCTGCAAGGCCACGGCCTCGGCCGAGAGCTGTGGCTTGGCGCCTTTCTCGCCCTTGGCGGCCGTCGAGTCGGGGAACATGCGGAAACTCGCGTTCATGCCGATCTGGGCCACGCGCGGCACCAGCGCGTGCATGACCTGCCCCAGGATGCCCAGGCGCGTGGCAATGCTCACTGGCTTGAAGATGCAGGCCTGCGCGATCATGTCGGCAGCCTCCTCGGGCGCCAGCGTGGGCACGTTGTTGTAGATCTGGGTGGGTGCGATCATGGGCGTGCGCACCAAGGGCATGTTGATGGTAGTGAACGTGACGCCCTGGTCGGCAAACTCGCTCGAAGCGCAGCGCGTCCAGGCGTCCAGGGCGGCCTTGCTGGCCACGTAGGCCGAGAAGCGCGGTGCATTGGTCAGCACACCAATGGAGCTGATGTTGACCACATGGCCCTTGCGTTTTTCCACCATGCCGGGCAGCAGGCCCATGGTCACGCGCAGACACCCAAAATAGTTGAGCTGCATGGTGCGCTCGTAGTCGTGGAATCGGTCGTAGCTCGACTCGATGGCGCGGCGGATCGAGCGGCCTGCGTTGTTGATGAGGAAATCCACCCCGCCATGGTCGGCGATGAGCTGCTGCACGAAGCGGTCACAGTCCTGCATGTCGGCAATATCGGCCGGGTAGGCGATGAATGCGTAGCCCTTGGCCTTGGCCTCGGCGCAGGCTTCGTCGAGTTTGGCCTGGTCGCGTCCGCAGATCAGGGTGGTGGCGCCCGCCTCGGCGAACTTGTGCGCGGCGGCCAGGCCAATGCCCGAAGACCCCCCGGTCACCAGCACGACCTTGCCCGCCACAGTGCCCTTGAGCGTGCGGTCGATGAACAGTTCGGGGTCGAGATGACGCTCCCAGTAATCCCAGATGCGCCAGGCGTAGTCCTTGAGGTTGGGGCACTCCACGCCCGAGCCCTTGAGCGCCGCCAGCGTCTCGCGGCAATCAAAGCGCGTGGGATAGTTCACGAAGGTGAGCATATCTTCGGGCAGACCCAGGTCCTTGAGCACGGCGTTGCGCACGCGACGCACCGGGGCAATGGCCATCAGGCTCTTCTTGATGCCCTTCGGAATGAACCCGAGCAGCGCCGCATTGACAAACAGGTTCATGCGCGGCGCATGCGCCGCGCGCGAGAAGATGTCCAGCACATCGCCCACGCGGTAGCCCACCGGGTCCACCAGGTGGAAGCATTTCTTGCCGATGGCTTTCTGGTGGCTGATGACATTGATGGCATTGACCACAAAATCGACTGGCACGATGTTGACGCGCCCCCCCTCCAGGCCCACGGCAGGCATCCACGGGGGCAGCAGCTGGCGCATGCGCTGGATCAGCTTGAAAAAATAGTACGGCCCGTCGATCTTGTCCATCTCGCCGGTCGTGCTGTCGCCCACCACCATGGCCGGGCGGTACACCGTCCAGGGCATCTTGCAGTCCTGGCGCACGATCTTCTCGCTCTCGTGCTTGGTCAGGAAGTACGGGTGGTCCAGCCCTTCGGCCTCTTCGAACATGTCCTCGCGGAACACGCCTTCATACAGGCCTGCGGCGGCAATCGAGGAGACATGGTGAAAGTGCCCGGCATCGATGGCCTTGGCGAATTCCACCGTGTTGCGCGTCCCCTCGATGTTCACGGCCGCCTGGCTCTCGGCATCGGCCGACAGGTCGTACACGGCAGCAAGGTGGTGGAAATGGTCGATCTGGCCCTTGAGCTTCTTCACGTCCTCGGCCGAAACACCGAGCTTGCGTGACGTCAGATCGCCAAACACAGGCACGGCGCGGGCGGCACTCACGCCCCAGTAGCTGCGCAGTTCCGCCACCTTGCCCGCGCTTTCCTTGCGCAGCAGGAAATACACCACGCTGCCCTTGCGCTCCAGAAGCTTTTTGACCAGTCGCTTGCCAATGAACCCTGTGGCACCCGTCACGAAATACTGCATGTTGAAAACTCCTGTTGATGGCGTCGATCATTCTTGCCCAAGCGCGCGTCCTCAGGCTTCAGCAAAAACCCGCGCCGATGCTACCGGCTTCACACCACAGTAGACCGCAGGCTCTACGTTTTTAGGAGTGCACGCCTACACGGCGGGCGGCGCAACGCGTAAAGTTGTTTCCATGCCTGCAGCAGATCGCTACGGCAACCACTTCAACCCTTTCTACCGGAGGCCACATGGTCAAGAAACTGCAAAAACTCAGCAACGACAAGAAGAAGACGGGCGCCCAGTTGTCCAGCACCGTCAAGGACTCGGCCCAGCAAATCTGGCTGGCGGGTCTGGGCGCCTTCTCCAAGGCCCAGGAAGAAGGCGGCAAGGTGTTTGAAGCCCTGGTGAAGGAAGGCCTGTCCATCCAGCGCAAGACCCAGGCCGTGGCCGAGGAAAAGATTTCGGAAGCCACGAGCCGCGTCTCGAGCATGGCCAACGACATCGGCTCGCGCGCTGCAGGCCAGTGGGACAAGCTGGAAAACATTTTTGAAGATCGCGTGGCCACCGCGCTGACCAAGCTGGGCGTGCCTTCGTCCCGCGACCTGGACGTGCTCAACGCCCGCATCGACGCACTGGCCAAGAGCCTGGGCAAGGCGCCTCCCACGGTGAAGGCCGCGCCCGCCAAGGCCGCTGCCAAGCCTGCGGCCAAGAAGCCCGCAGCAAAGCCCGTCGCCAAGAAGGCCGCTGCCAAGCCTGCCGTCAAGCCCGCCGCCAAGAAGGCCGTCGCCAAGCCTGCAGCAAAACCGGCTGCCAAAAAGCCCGCCGCCAAGGCCCGCGCGCCCTTCCCCAAGGTCGCACCCCGCGTCGCTGACAGCGCACCCGCTGCTGACAGCGCCGCCAGCGCGGCCTGATCCTCGCACGGCATGAGGCAGGGGCTCACGCTTCTGCACACAACGGCTGCCACATCTCTGGTGTGGCAGCCGTTGTGCATTCAGAGTCCCCAGATTGCCGCAGTGCAGCATTTTTCCCCTTCAAAACGTCGGTTAGAGTAGCTACAAACACACATTCCGATCGATGCATGAGGGCCAGCACACATGGTGAAAAAAGCGCCGCGCCGCACCGCTGAACGCATACTGGAAGTCACGCTCGAACTGTTCAACCGGTTTGGCGAGCCCAATGTCTCGACCACCCTGATTTCTGCCGAACTGCGCATCAGCCCCGGCAACCTCTACTACCACTACCCGGCCAAGGACGAACTCATCAACGCGCTGTTCGATCGCTACGAACGCGCTCTGACCGAGCTGCTGGGCGCCAGCAGCAGCGTGCGCAACGTCGAGGATGCGTGGTTCTTCATGCACACGCTGTTCGAGCTGATCTGGCAATACCGCTTTCTGTACCGCGATCTCAACGACCTGCTGTCCAAGAACCGGCGCCTGGAACTTCACTTTCAAACCGTGCTGCAGAACAAGACCCACGCCGTGCGCAGCCTGCTGGGCGGCATGGAGCGCGCGGGCGCGCTGCAGATCGATTCGCGCGAAATCGAACCCACCGCCACCAGCATGGTGGTGGTGCTGACCTACTGGCTGAGCTTTGAATATGTTCGCGACCCGCGCCGCGCACTGGAACCTGAAAGCGCCCAGGCGGCGCTGCTGCGCGGCGCACACCATGTGCTGAACCTGCTCATGCCCTACCTCGAACCCGGCCAGCGCGCCCACCTGCTGCAACTGGCCACGGCCTACCGGCCCGACGCCTGAATTCCCTCAAGGCACACCCCATACCAACGGAGACACACATGGCGAAATGGACCCCCTTCCCCCACGCTGGCGCGCACAGCTATGACGCTGCCAGCCTGAAAAAACAATGGGCCCGCCTGCACGCCGGCGATACCGAGCCCCTGCCGAAAGACGCTTCCGTGCTACAGGCCTGGGTGCATTTCCACAACGGTGATTTCCAGAAAGCCTCGGAGACGGGCCTGGCGGCCGGCGGCGCCGGCATCACGGCGGCCAACAAGGCCACGGCGATCTACGCCACCTACCTGGAGAAAAAGGAAAAAACCCGTCTGGACCTGTTCCTGCAGGTGGCCGAGCAGGCCGAGGCGCAGGCCGCTGCAGACCCGAAAAACGCCAATGCCTGGTACTGGCACGCCTACGCGCTGGGCCGCTACAGCCAGGGCATCAGCGTGGCCAAGGCCCTCGCCCAGGGGCTGGGCGGCAAGATCAAGGAGTCGCTCGAAAAAGCCATCGCCCTCTCGCCCAAGCATGCCGATGCCCGCATCGCGCTGGGCGCCTTCCATGCCGAGGTGATCGACAAGGTCGGCTCACTCATTGGCGGCATGACCTACGGCGCCAAGAAGGACACAGGCCTCAAGCTGTTCCAGGAGGCCCTCAAGCTCAACCCGGGTTCGGCCATCGCCATGATCGAGTACGCCAATGCACTGGTCATGCTCGAAGGCGACAAGAAAATGAAGGAAGCCACGGCACTGTACGAACAGGCCGCCGCCAGCACGCCGCTGGACGCCATGGAGCACCTGGACGTGGACATGGCGCAGGCGGAACTCGAGGACTGACAATACCGCCGCTGCGCGGCGGCCTGACCGGGCGTGCGCAGCCTCGCTACCCTGCGGCAAAGCGCTGCGAAGCGATGGTCAGCAGGCCATCGAAGATCAGGTTGTCCACCAGTTCGAAGGGCCGCGTCATGCTGGGGGCCATTTTCCAGCCCGCGCCGCCGGTCATGATGCAGGCCGGTTCGGCGTTGCAGTGCGCCATCACATGCTGCACCATGCGTTCGACCGCACCCGCAATCGCATAGGTGCCGCCGCTCGTCAGCGCATCGCTGGTATTGGTCGGAAACAGCTGCACCTCGCCCGTGGGCACATGCAGCCCGGCCGTGCCCGACTCAAGCGCGCGCAGCATGATGCCGTGGCCCGGCAGGATCAGCCCGCCCAGAAAGCGCCCCTCGGCGTCGATCGCCTCCACCGTGACGGCCGTGCCCACCATCACCACGACCAGCGGCCGCGCCGGGCCCTGCGCCAGCATATGGTGGCGCGCACCGATCATGGCGACCCAGCGGTCGCAACCCAGGCGCGTGGGATGGTCATAGCCATTGGTCAGTCCCGCCTCCCGGGCCGAGGACACCACCCACTGCGGCGCGACATCCCACAGCTCCATCTGCTCCTCGACACGGCGCTTGACGGCATCGCCCGCCACCACGCAGCCCAGCATGCGCGTCGGCGCAGGCAGGCGCGCCCATGCGGTGTCAGACAGGCGGTCAATGTGGTCCAAAAATTCGGCCCCCTGCGCCAGCAAGGTGGCTGCGGGGCGGGGTGTTTCGTACAGCGCCCACTTCAGGCGTGTGTTGCCCACGTCGATGGCCAGAAAAGTCATGCAGGGCATTATCCAGAGTTTTCCCACGCCATTCGTCGCTCATGTGCCATCGTCTGACGGCGGAAAACACTGCAAGCCGGTACAGTAGACCCGTTTTTCACACCACACTCAGGAGGTTTGACATGGGTCTTTTCAGCTTTATCAAGGAAGCCGGCGAGAAGCTTTTTGGCGGCAAGGAGGTCGAGGCCGCAGTAGCCAGCGCCGCCAGCAACCCGGCGGCAAAGCCCACGCTCGACGAACTCAACGCCAAGGCAGCACGTGCCATTGAGACCTATATCGGCACCCAGAATCTGGGTGTGGAGGCCGTGCAGGTCGCCTTTGACGGCACCACCGGCACGGTGACGGTGCAAGGCCAGGCCCCGACCCAGGAGGCACTGGAGAAAGTCACCCTGTGCTGCGGCAATGTGGCCAGCGTGAAGGAGGTGCACAACCTCATGGCCGTGACCGCTCCCGCACCCGAGGCCCAGTACCACGACGTGGTGCGTGGCGACACCCTCTCGGCCATCGCGAAAAAATACTACGGCGACGCCAACAAGTACCCGCGCATCTTTGAAGCCAACCGGCCCATGCTGTCGCACCCGGACAAGATTTACCCGGGCCAGAAGCTGCGCATCCCGGCGCTGTAGAGCCCGCTTGCGGGCGCGATCATCCCTGCCGCCAGGGCAGGCCATGAAAGCGCCACCCGCCCCGCAGGCCGCGATGCGCCTGCTGGTCGGGGTCGCCCTCGAAGCCCTCCAGCACATTCCAGGCCTCCAGCCCCAGGGTGGTGGCGCGCTGCGCCGCCGCCACGGAGCGCACACCGCTGCGGCACAGCAGCACGGCCTTGCGGCCCGGGGGCACGGCCGCGCGGATCTGCGCATCGAAATCCGGGTTCATCACCATCCCGGGCCATTGCTTCCAGGCCACGGCCACAGCGCCGGGCACCTCGCCCACCCAGGCGCGCTCGGCGTCGCTGCGCACATCGACCAGCACCGCATCGCCCGCCTGCACCCATTGCCAGGCCCGCACGGGGGGCACATCACCGGCATAGCCCTGGTCGGCGCGCCGCGTTGGCTGGCCGGTGGCTCCGGCGTCATGGCGCAGGCCCGAACAGCGGTTGGCTGGCACGGCTTCGTCGATGCGCTCGGGCGCAGGCAGGTGCAGGCCCTCCATCAAGGCGACGAACTCGGCCTCGCTGCGCCCGGCCACGCGCGCATTGCCCGCCCTCTCGGTACCGATGGTGGAGTGGCTGCGCCCGTGGTAGTCATGCCCTGGCCACACGGTGGTCTCGGGCGGCAGGGAGAACAGCACCTGGGTGATGCTGCGGTAGAGCTGCTGCGCATTGCCCGACTGGAAGTCTGTGCGGCCACAGCCATTGATGAGCAGGGCATCCCCTGTGAACACATGGCCGCGCCACAGGTAGGACAGGCTGCCCGCCGTATGCCCGGGCGTGGCCAGGCACCGCAGGCTTTCGCCCCCAAAAGCCAACGCATCCCCCTGTGCCAGCTGCACGCTGGCCGTGCCGATCCCGCATCCTGCGGGAGCTGCCGTGCGTGCCCCGGTGTGCTCGGCCAACAGGCCTGCGCTGGTGATGTGGTCGGCATGGTTGTGCGTTTCCACGGCCCAGCGCAAAGTCAGGCCGTGCGCCTGCAGCACCGCCAGGTCGCGGCCGAGCTGGGCATCCACCGGATCGATGATGAGCGCCTCGCGCGTGGCGCTGTCGTGCAGGATGTAGGTATAGGTGCTGGAGGCCGGATCGAAAAGCTGCAGGGGAATCATGGACTCTCGTTCCTGTTTTTAATAGAAAATTGCTGTAAGGCTTTACCATCAAGCGCAATCAGCTATCCATTCAATAGCAAATCAATGCCACTGCGGGGCGGGCTCGTCCTGCAGGTGGCGGCGCCGTTGCGCATAGTCGGGCACCACGGTGCGCACCGTGTCCCAGAAGCGCGGGCTGTGGTCCATCACGCGCAGGTGTGCCAGCTCGTGCGCCACCACGTAGTCCACGATGGCCGGCGGGTAGTGCAACAGGCGCCAGTTGAGGCAGATCGAGCCGTCCGCACGGGCGCTGCCCCAGCGTGTCTGGGCGCTGGACAGGCGCAGACGGGTCCAGCGCACCTGCAGCAGCGGGGCAAAGTGGTCCAGCCGCCCGATGAAGTGCTGGCGGGCGCTGCGCATCAGCCAGGCCTGCACGGCATCGCGGATCTGCCCCGGCTGCGCCGTGCACGGCAGACCGATGTGCAGCTGCCGCTCTGCCCCACCCTCGCGCAGCGCCCCGGCAGCGCTCTGCGCCGGATCGAGCACCACGCGCAGCGGCGCTCCCAGGTAGGGCAGAACAGTGCCATCGCGCCAGTCGATGCGCGCATGCTCCAGCCGCTGCTGGCGTTCCTGCGCCTCGCCCAGCTTGCGCAAGATCCAGCCCGACTTCTCGCGCAGCGCAGCATCCACCGCCGCGACGGTGACCCAGGCGGGCGCCCGCACCGACAGGCCATCGGCCCCCACGGTGAAGCCAATGCTGCGCCGCCGCGCACGCTGCAGGGCGTAGGCCACCACGGCATCGCCCAGCAGCACCTCCCGGTTGGCCTGCGGGTGCCGAAAGCGCGCCGGCACCAGCATGTCCGGCAGGGGTACGGTCTTTTCCTGTGGCTTTTTTACTATTGAAACAGGAGCAATCAGCGCTTGATCCGTAAGCCCTGAAGGCGCTTTTTTGTCAAATTCAGGCGCCACAGTGGGGGCCAGCAGATCCAGCACCAGTTGCACGAAGCGCTGTGTCATCGGTGCCCTGCGCGTCAGGCCGGCGGCAAGGGCTCTGCCGCCACGGCCGGGTCCTTGTGCCGCAGGTGCTCGGCAAACGCCTGCAGGTCGGCATGCACGCGCACCCCTTCAGGCCACCCCGCAGGCAAGGGCAGGCCCGGCGCCAGGTGGGCCGATGCACCGGTACACACCAGATGCAGCCGCGCACCCAGCGCGGCGCCAGCCTGCAGATGCACCAGGCAGTTGCCCACCACCTGCACATCCTCGGCGTCCACGCCGTAGCGCTCGCAAATCTGCTCCAGCAGACCGGGTGCGGGCTTGCGGCAGGTGCAGTCCTCGGCGGGGGCATGGGGGCAATAAAACACGGCGTCGATCCGCCCACCCGCGGCCGCCAGCTGCCGGTGCATCGTGGCGTGGATGGCGTTGAGCGTGGCCACGTCGAACAGGCCCCGCCCCAACCCCGGCTGGTTGGTGGCCACCACCGCATGCCACCCGGCGCGGTTGAGCTGCGCAATGGCGTCCAGCGCCCCAGGCAGCGCCTGCCATTCATCGGGTGAGGCGATGAACTCCTCGCCCCCCAGGGCATTGATGGTGCCGTCGCGGTCCAGGATGACGATTTTCATGGCGCCATTATCGAAGATTCGGTGCGGCGGCGTCGGTCCCGGCAGGCCCGCCCTGCACACCCCACCCCGTGACAAAGCGGCCCGAGCTGCGCCCGCGCGCCCACGCCAATGCCAGGCGCTGGCCGGGCTGCCACTGCGCCGCCCGGGGGTCGTCCACCACCAGCTGCTGCACGGCCTCCAGGCCGTCCACGCGCAGCAGCAGTTCGGTGCCGCCCACGGCATGCAGGCTGGGCATGCGGGGGCGGCTGCCCAGCACCTCGGCCTGCACCGGCGCCAGCGGGACCAGACCCTGCCGGTTGGCATGCCGCCACAGCAGTGCTGCGCTGCCTGCCAGCCACAGCGCCGCCCAGGCCCAGAGCAGCGCCCGGCGCACCCGCTGCGCGCCTGCACGGCGAGCCGCCCGGACCATCCACAGGCCCAGCAGCAGCACAGCCCCCAGCGCCCACAAAAACGGGGCGAACAGCTCCAGCGGCGTGGCATCCAGCGCCAGGGGGGTGAGTGGCAGCGCCAGGGTCTGCGGCCCGCGCTCGCCCTGCCACTGCAGCAGCCAGCGCAGGCCTGCCAGCAAGGCGGGCGGCGCAAACAGCAGCCAGGCGGTGCGCTGCGCGGCGGACGGCGCCACGGGGGCGGGAAGATCGGGCATAGGCACGTGCGTTAAGGCGCCCGCCACGGGCTCAACCCGCCAGGCGCGAAAGGTCGGCGACGCGGTTCATGGCGACATGCAGGGTCTTGAGCAGGCCCTGGCGGTTCAGGCGCAAATCGAGCTGCTCGGCGTTGACCATCACATCGTCGAAGAACGCATCCACCGGCGCACGCAGCACGGCCAGGGTCTGCAGGCTGGCGGTGTAGTCGCCCGCGTCGAACTGGGCATTGGCCTCGGGCACGAAGCGCTGCAGGGCGGCGTAGAGGTCCTGCTCGGCCTTTTCCTGCAGCAGATTGGGATTCACGTGGGCATCCACCGGGCCTTCGGCCTCGGCCTTCTTGAGGATGTTGCCCACGCGCTTGTTGGCTGCCGCCAGCGCGGGCGCTTCGGGCAGGGCCGCGAAAGCCCGCACGGCGGCCAGCTGCTTCTCGACCAGGGCCAGGCGCTGCGGGCGCAGGGCCAGCACCGCGTCGACTTCTTGCGCGCTGAAGCCTTGTTCACGCAGGCTGCCGGCGAGGCGGTCGTAGATGAAGTCGGCCAGCTGCCCGGTGGCGTCCTGGATCTTGTCGCCGAACGCGGGCACGGCGTCGGCCAGCAGAGCGTTCAAGTCCAGCGGCAGGTCCTTCTCGACCAGCATGCGGATCACGCCCAGCGCGTGGCGGCGCAGCGCGAACGGGTCGCGGTCGCCCGTGGGCAGGTTGCCGATGCCGAACATGCCGACCAGGGTTTCGAGCTTGTCGGCCAGCGCCACCACCACGCCCGCCGTATTGCGCGGGAGCTGGTCGCCCGCGAAGCGCGGCTTGTAATGGTCTTCGATGGCGTGCGCCACCGTTTCGCCCAGGCCGTCGTTGAGCGCGTAGTAGCCGCCCATGGTGCCCTGCAGTTCGGGGAACTCGCCCACCATGTCGGTCACGAGGTCGGTCTTGGCCAGCAGCGCGGCCTGGTCGGCCTGCTGCACCAGCGCGGCGTCGCCCAGCTGCTGCGCGATGGCCTTGGCGATGGCGCGCACGCGCTCCACGCGCTCGCCCTGCGTGCCCAGCTTGTTGTGGTAGACCACCTTGGCGAGGCTGTCCACGCGCGAGGCCAGGGTCTTCTTGCGGTCCTGGTCGAAGAAGAATTTGGCGTCGGCCAGGCGCGGGCGCACCACGCGCTCGTTGCCGCCGATGACGAAGCTGGCGTCCTCGGGCGTGATGTTGCTCACCACCAGGAACTGGTTGGTGAGCTTGCC